>JAFWTC010000028.1 GCA_017519045.1 Candidatus Methanomethylophilaceae archaeon | reverse complement strand
TCCGTCGGAGAGGACGACCTTTCCGTCGGAGTTGATGGTCACGGTGGTGTCGTAGGGCACCTCGAGGTAGTCGGTCTTCTCGCCGGTGGCGGTGGAGACGTTTCCGAGTCCGGTGCTGTCAGAGGCGACCCTGAAGTGGACGGGGAAGGTGTTGATAACCTCATCGAAGTGGGCGTAGTACCAGGTCTCCTCGAGGATGGTCTTCACGTAGTCCGTGCTCCTGTCGTCGGTGACGTTGTTCCACAGGTCGAAGGTGCGGTCGTACTTCACGGTGTCGATCTCGGTGGCAGTGTCGATAGCGACCTGCTTGCCGCCGTAGGAAAGGGTGATGACGTTGCCGTTGACGACAGCGGTGGTTCCCTTGTAGACGTCGACGTCGATAGGCTCGGAAACGTTTCCGAGTCCGGTGCTGTCATCTCCGACCCTGAAGTGAACGGTGATGATTCCCTTGTAGTAGAAGGTGATGACGTTGTAGGGGCTGACGCCGTCGTAGCTCTCGAGATCAACGGCGGGGTATCCGTAGCCGGCCTATATGTCGTCGCAGCTGAGGCCGCCGAGGCTGCTCACGAGCTGGTCGTAGGTGAAGTTGCGAGTCTCCTCCTTCTTGGTGTCCTTGTACAGGGTGTAGGTCAGGAAGTCCCAGGGCTTCTTGGACTCGCCGGTGGGCATTCCGTTGGCCCAGGGGCAGTCGGGGGAAGTGATCCCAACAGGCAGGAAGTAGTTCTTCTTGGCGGGCTCATAAGGCATGGTGGTCTCGCCAGGGAGAGTCTGGTACTTGTGGTACTTGTTCACGATGCTGTTGTCGGGGAGCTCGTTGTTGTCGGTGATGAGCTTGTATCCCTCGGGATCGGGAATAGGAGCGTAGGTCCTGAACCCGGACTCGTTGTACTCCAGTCCGTAGAACCTCGTAGAGAGGTTGCGGACGAAGACTCCGTCCTTATCGCGGTCAACAGCCCAGTCAGCCCAGCCGTAAACGGGGTCAGCGACCTCGTCTCCGGTGTCGACATCGATGTACTGGATCTTGTACTCGAAGGCCGCGTAGTCGAAAGCGGTGCCGATGATGAACTATTTCTTGTCGTTGTCATCGTCCTCGTTGTAGAGGTCGGTGTACAGGACAGCCTCGGCCTGGACCGGGTAGGCGTACATCGTGCCGTCGGGTCCGACGGGCCAAAGGTCGGGAGTGCACTGGACATCCTCGACGTAAGGCATTCCGTTGAACTCAAACACAGGCACAACTACGTACTCGGAGCTGTACATGTTTCCGGCGTCGCAGCCGTAGTAGTATTTGTCACCGACAAGGCCGCCGTCGCTGAAGTAGAACTTCACAGCCATAACAGCCTTGTCCCCGTAGGGCCACTTTCCGTTGTTGTCTCCAAAGTCGAAGGAGGCAGTCCAATACTGGGAGTGGTCTCCGTCCGGGCCCTCGGTGTTCCCGAGGGTCAGATCGAATTTCCAGAGTTTCTGAGGAGCGCTCTGACTGTCATCCACTGCTGCGTCCGCGGTCGGAATAGCTCCGAGCAGAACCGCGGAAATAGCGAGAACGGCAAAAATCGCCATGACAGTAGATTTCTCCACTCTTCTCGTTGCGTTCATATACTTTCTCTCCAGAGATCATTACCTCTATAGAGGTGGAGCTGATACGATTTTCATCGCCCGGCGCATCTACCGGTCACCCCAGAGCATGAGAGGAGCAGATGAGGGGATGCCAATGCTTACCCCTGCTTTCTGTCGCCTCATACACACAGGATGAACAGCCTAGATGGTACAAGTATTGTCCCTTATTTATTTGTGTTCCAGAAACATCGATAAGCAGTCATATTGGGCAGCCAGTGAACGTAAATCGCCCACGGCCTCTGAACTACACGCCCTTGAACCGTCGCCTTTCGCTAGGGCTGGTACTACCACTGCGGGCCCATTACGCCTACCTGCCGACTCGGAATTGAGATCGCTCATCCAAGTTGACTTTAGGGCGCGGTACCCTCAGCGATCCGAGGTTTTCTATCGCTGCCCCTGGATGCATCGCGACGGAATCATTGTAAAAAGAACAGGGTCCGAAGACCCTGGCGCCGCCTGGGTGATCAGGCGGCAGGATTCAAGCGATTTCAACGGTTATTCTAGAAGAAGGCGCAACGAAGTACGACCTTCCGTCGCTAACGGCCACCACGTCTATGCTTCCGCTGGGCGTACTAGCCTTGACATCCTTCTTGTCAGCATCAAGGAAGACCTTCTGGCCCGTCTTTACTCCGTCAATGTCGACGGACACCATGTCCTCGACGATTGTCATCGGAACCTCACCCTGCTCTGGCTCCACGAATACGGCGGGCTCGTTGGCCACGTATTTCTTCATGATGAGAGAATCCAGCATGTTGACCTCTCCGTCGCAGTTGACGTCCATGCTGGAATCGGGAACCTGCATAGTCTTTCCTACAAGACGGTCGACGAGGATCGCGGCATCCGCGGAATCGATGCGCTTGTTGTCGTCGAGGTCTCCGAAGGCCTTGTCTCCGACGGTGACTGCACATCCTTGAGCTTTAGTGGCAGAAACATTGCTCTCAGCCGTCACGACTATCGGATACTGACCGATTTCCGCACCCGATGCGACATCGAACGTCAAGCATAGAAGCAGATCTACCGTATAATTCACTTCGCTAGAGCTCATGTTGATTACGCAAGGATACGACTTCAGCGGATCCGGACTGATGGCAGACGTGCTGTAATTCTTGACGTTCGTCAACGTAAGCACAGACCTGTCATAAGTCACGGTGATTTTGACATTTCTGTAACCGGAATTCTTGGTAACCGAAATGATGACCTTGGCTGTTCCTCCAGCGACGGTCGTGGACGTCTGTGACTCGATTTCCAAAGTAGGGTTCGAGCCGTGGCTGAAAGCATAAAGGACCAACGAATAATCTTCGACGTCCACATTGCTCAAACTGGTCACCCAAGTCCCAGACGCGTTCTTTTCAGTATTCCAGTCGTAGTTCTTCGGCAAGTCGAACGACTCCAGGCTGTCGGTCGAGAGCAGCGCGCTAAACTTCTTGAACGAAGTCCCGTTGGGCCTCAGCTCCAGCGACACGATGTCGAAGTCGTAAGAGACGCCGGGGCCGCTTCCGTCCGAGATCGTCAGTTTGTACGCCCCGGTCGACACGTCCTTCCACACGCCCTTCGACATGTCTATCAGCATCTGGGAGTTGGAGATGGTCTTGTACTCGGAGGTGAACGTCCTCTTCCCGTAGAACACGTCCACGTCGTAGATGGTGGTGTCCATGGGCTTCGCGCCCGAGAACTTCACATAGAGGAAGCTGCCCTCGCTGCTGTCGTATTCGACGGACGCCACCTCAGGCACGGCGGCGTCCGATTCCGTGCCGGGGCCGTAGCTGAGAACCGCGATCGATGCGACGAACGCGATGGACAGCACTAACAGTATAGCCCTCCCATTGTTCATGTCCCTGGAACAATTTTTGGTTTTATATATATTTACGCATAATAATGCCCGTACTGAAATCTTTATCAGCACATCAGGATGAAAACCTCTGAGCATTCCATTAGAACCGTCGGCAAACGGTTCCACACCCGAGGGTTCCCGTTCTATAGTTTATTATCCTCGTTATGTCATCCCCATGCGGTGGGATGCGATGCGCAGCATGGACGAGATAGCCGATGCTTCAGCTTGGAGAAGCCTGTCTCCAGAGACGGTCCAACTGGCCGTTTCAGAGCTCAAGAAAAGGAACAGGATGCCTGACGCGGCATGCGTCGACGCGTTCGCCCTGTCGGATGCGCTCTGCGTCTCTTACGGAGAATCCCTCACGCTTTCCGGAGCTATGCTCCTGTGCCGGAGGCCGGACCGTTTCATCGAGGGCTCGTACGTCAGAATAGGGAAGTTCGACTCCGACGGGAATGCGATTGCAGAGGAGACCATACGCGAACCGCTGCTTCTCCAGCCCAGGAAGACGGTGAAAGCGCTGTTCGAGAACTATCTGGGCAGCAGACTCGTCTACGGAAACATGTTCCTTGACGCCTCTTACGACTACCCTGCCAAGGCCGTCGAGGAGGCTGTGCTGAACGCGTGCGTCCACAGGGACTTCTTCTCCAATGACCCCGTCGAGGTCAGAGTGCACCCCGACCGTCTCGAGATCGTAAACAGCGGGGGCCTTCCCGAAGGCTGGGACGTGAAACGCCTCGAAGGAGAGCACCGCTCCAAGCCCCGCAACGTCAGGATAGCCGATGCGTTCCACGAGCTGGGCCTCATGGGATGCTGGGGAAAGGGCATCGGGCTGATGGGATCGGAATGCTCCAAGGCAGGGACGCCTCCGCCGGAATTCGTCGCCTCCCGGGACGGCTTCTCCGTCATATTCCGCACCGTGGCGGCCGCCCCGGAAATTGTTGAACCTCCAGAGGAGGAGATTATCAAAACAATGCCTGAGTCCAGCATCCCCGACCGCATACTGGAGATCATCGCGAAGGGGGACCTGAGGACAGGGCAGGAGATCTCCGAGGCGGTCGGCATCAACAGGCGCCAGTTCACCCGGATCATGGCCGAGCTTATGGAATCCGGGGCCGTCGTCAGGGAAGGCAACCGGCGGAAGGGGAAGTGGACCGTCAGAAGGCGATCGCTCCGAATCCTTGACCGCCTGCAGAAGCCCGTGGAACGTAGGCTCGGACGCCACCAGGTCGGGGCCCCTGCCCAACGCCTTCAGCCTCTCCGCGGTGCGGGAGTCCACGGCGGCGACCTTCACGTTGTCGTCCAGATACGCCCTGGAGGCCTCGACGCCGTACTTGGAATCCATGAATCCGAAGAAGGAGTCCGCGGAGGTCGGCGACGTGAATGCGAGCCAGTCGAGCTCCCCCCTCTTCACCGCTATCATCATATGGAGCACGGGGCTGCCGATTCCGGCGGGGACGGCCTTGTAAAGCGCCGCCTCCGCATCGGGATCGCCTTCGGGCCCGGCCTTCAGTGCGCCCTCCGCATCCTCTCCTGCGGGAGAGATCCCGAAATGCCTCAGACATTCCGCGGCGGTGCCTGCGGCGAGCGCCCCACCGCCCTTGAACATTGCCTTGAAGGAATCCTTGAAATGGTCGGAGCACTCCTCGACGGCCGTGGAGGTCATGAACGCGACCGGCCTTCCGGCGGCGACGGCGTCGGAGATCTTCGCGAACTCCCTGTCGTCCCCTTTGATTATCGTGACTGCAGGGGCTGCCATCACCGTGAAGCCCATGGCCTCCGCCTCCTTGACGGAATCGACGAGCCTCCTGGTCGTCCTCATGAAACCCAGCCTGGTCATGCCTCCGCCTAGGCGCTCATCGTTTATGTCTATGCCGACATCGCATGACGTATCCGCGCTTCCCGTTCAGGTACTCCGCTATCCCGAGGAGGTCGTCCATGACATAGTCGGGCATCAGGTACTCGTCCACCCTGCGCGGCTCGTCGCAGATATAAGACACCGCCTTGACGTGAACGAACGCGTCCTCTATCGAGGCGCTGACGCCCGCGGGCGAGAACGGCCCCGCGCCCATCATCCTCAGTATGCCCCTCTCGGCCCCGATCTCTATGCGGGTCGGCCTGTGCTCCAGCCTGCCCAGCACCTCCGACACGGCATGGTCGTCCTTCCGGCATACGGCGGAAACGACGCCCTGGGTCGCGGCAGGGACCAGGACGTCCGCATCGACCGGAAACACGTCGTCCGTTGGCCCGAGCATCCCAAGTTCCGCAATGGGGACTACCATGCAGGCGGTGACGCCCGAGTGGAGCTCCTCCAGGCACCCCTGGACGCCGTCCGCCGAAATCACGGTCGATTCCGGATGCGACTCGGCCAGCTGATATGCGGCGCATGGATCCGAAGCGGCGACCGCAACCCCCTTCGGGAGGACGTCCAGAGCGCAGGGAAACGAGGCGTAGCGCCTGTCGGCCCTCTTCAGGACCGCCGCCACTGAAAGCTCCCCTCCGATGGACAGGGGAACGTTCCTCAGCATCGATGCGGAGACCTCCCCCGCTCCCGGATCCTCGGACGATTGGCCCGCGAGCTCGATCTCCGGAACCATGGGGGACAGGGCCTCCGCGAGAATCCTGTCGGCTCCCGAGCCGTCGGCTGAGAATATGCGCATGGAACTGCGAAGCCGACGTGCGTTATGACCGTTGCGGTCGAATGTAAGGGAGGGACCCGGGCCCTTTACCTCCGGGCCCCCGTTTTCCTAGGGTAGTGGTTAGGCGACCCCGAAGGGCCGCCAGAGCAGATGTTGGTTATTCGATTCTCAATCGTTTCCGAGCGGGTTGTTTTTCAACGTCATGAACGCCTAGCCCTCCAGATCAGCACGATTACGACCACGATGATCAGTATGACGAGCACGATCAGGAGGATCTCAGTCAGGTTGAGCGAGTTGTCCACCACCACGGGCGGTTCCTCTTCGGAGTAGCTGAACTGGATCAGGTAGTCCACCTGCTCCTTGTTGTCAGGGTTGCCTCCGAAGGTGACGTCGTAGTTGGACTGAGGCACGCCGTTGACGACCATGGGGTTGTCGATGTACTTCTCCTGGTGGCCGTCGGCATAGGTCATGCTGACGCGGTAGGTTCCGGCCTTGAGGTTGACCGGGGACTCGTAGCAGTTCAGACCGGACTTGTAGAGGGTCAGAGGTGTGACCTGTCCGTTCTCGACCTTTCCGATCATGGGCGTGGCGGTCTCGTCTGCGGCATACAGCTTGAAGTTGTAGATCTCGTAGACGGTGTTCATCCAGACGGTCTCGTAGGTTCCGTAGGGGCTGGTGACCCTGGCCTTGGCGGCCTCTTCAGCGTTGCGGACCTCCTTGGTGGCCCTCCATCCGTTGACGTAGGCGTCATCGGCAGCGGCGTAGATGCTGTCGATGTTGCGGTTCTTGCCGTCCGCCTTGTCCGAGTAGGCGCCGGGGTTGGCGAAGACGGTCAGGTAGTGGTCGTTGCCCTTGTAGTAGTCGGTGTGCTTGAATCCCTCGAAGCAGCCGTTGGTCTTGACCGCGGGAGACACGTAGGCGACTCCGGCGGAGGTAAGGGTGACTCCGGGGCCCAGGGTGGGCACGGAAGTGGCGGGGGCTACGGGGTATCCGAAGATGCTCTCGTTGACTCCGGCGTAGATCTTGCTGGCGACGAACTTTCCTTCATCGGTGAGGATCTTTCCGGTGATGTAGACGGTGCGGTACATGGTGAAGGTTCCGGCCTTGGCGTTGACGGTACCGTCGATGGTGGAGGTGCCGTTGACATCGACCGCTCCGATGATGACGTTACCGCTGTTGGTGAACGTTCCGGGGAGCACCAGGTTGGTGGCGGTGAAGAGGGATCCCTCGGCGGTCTCGGCGCTGCCTGCGATGGCGACGGTTCCGTTCTCATCGGAGAAGCTGGATCCGACGGCCGCGGTGGAGTTCTTGCCGACGATAAGCTTTCCATCGACGGTGAGGTCCTTGAGGCAGGCCCAGATGGTCTTCTCGGGGATGGTCAGGGTACCGGTGGACGCGACGCTGGTGTTTCCGGAGACGAAGCTTCCTCCGGAGAAGGTGCTCGTGGAGAAGGAGCCCATGGTGGCGTTACCGACGACGTTGAGGTCCCCTCCGATGTTCACGAGGTTGATGATGCTGAGGTCCATGTCTCCGGACACGTTGACGTCCTTCTTGACGGTGAAGGAATCCTTGGCGCTGACCTCGGACTCCTGGACGGTCTTCAGGGTTCCGGTGACTTCGAGGACGCCGTTGACGACGGCCTTGATTCCGGAGGACAGGACGAGGTTGCCCGAGACGTACATGTTGTCGACGTTGAGGACGCATCCGTTTCCGAACACGGTGTCGCCGGTGACGTAGAGGTCTCCGGCCACGATGTCGGAGGATCCGTCGCCGAGGACGACGTCCTTAACGGTGGCGGAATCGGCGGTGAGGGAAGCGTTGTTTCCGAAGGTGACGGCACCGAGGTCGAGGTTGTTCTCAGCTATCATGGAAACGGAGTCCTTGAGCTCTCCGTTGACGATCTTGATGTTATTCGCCTTGAGGGTGAAGCCGTCTCCTGCAACGATTCCGTAGAGGGAGTTGATGTCGGATTCGACGGTCATGCTGCAGTCGTCGCCGAGGACGATGCCTCCGGTTTCGGAATCGACGGTGCCGAGGTTGAGCTCGGATCCGTTTCCACCGGTGACCAGTCCGTTGACGGTCAGGCTGCCCACGTTCAGGAGCACGGATTCGGCGCTGCCCACGCTTCCGTCATTCGCGACGTTGATGGAGTCGGCGTTGAACATCCTTCCTTCAAGGAAGCCTCCGACGGCCATGTCCTTGGCGGTCATGCTCTTCTCGGCGACGACGGTCGCTCCGGCGGGTATGGTGACGAGGTCCTGGTAGAACTCGAAGTCCTCGGTGAAGTTGACGTTCGCGTCATCCTTGAACCCGATGGTGACGCCAGGCTTGAAATCGACCTCGGTCACGCAGTTTCCGGAGAATATCGCGGAAGCGTCTTCTGCGGCGGGGATGACATCGGCGTGCAGCCATGCCTTTCCGTTGTCGATCTTCATGATGGTGAATCCCTTGGCGGAGTTGAAGTCGACGGCGCCGGTTCCGGCCACGAACTCTCCGCTGACGGAGTCGGCGGCCACGGCGTCGAACCTGAATCCGTCGAGGACGATCGTTCCGGCATCGAGGGAGCTGTCAGGCATGCAGTCGATCATCTTGTCAGCTCCGGTGAGGGTGACGTCGCCGGCCTTGACGGCCCCGTTGATGAAGATGAGGTCGTTGATGCGGCTCTCCTTTCCGGGGATGTATCCGAGCGAGGATATGGTGTTGACCCCGTCGAGAGTGTAGTAAGCTCCGGCGATGTCATCGAAGTAGGTCCCGAAGGGCTCGTCGAACAGGAAGCAACCATTGACGATGGTGGTTCCGTTGGTGATGAGGTAGGTTCCGGGGTGGGCGTTGAGCTCTCCGTCGACGGTGAGCTTGGCGCCGTTGTCCAGCTCCAGGACGTTCTCGGCGGCTCCGATCAGGAGCTTGACTCCCTCGGGAATGACGGTGTCCTCGGTGATGCGGACGTGGTTCCTCTTGATGGTGATGACGTCTCCGGAATGAGCCTCGTCCAGCGCCCTCTTGAGGTTGGTGAACTTGGAATAGATTCCGGACTCCACCTTGACGTCGCTGTCGACGAGCTCGACGTTGGTCTTGCTGGTGGGGGTGTTGTAAAGTATGAGGGTTCCCTGGACGATGATCGGAACGTTTCCGTTCTCGAATATTCCTCCGTCCTCGACGGTGACGGTGGCCCTGCTGGTGATGGTGACGGAGTTCGCCTCGGTCATGTCGACGTACATCCCGTTGGGAATGACGGTGTCGGTGTCGATGATGATGTCGCCGTACACCTTGATGTAGTCGGGGTTGGCATTGAGGGCGTACTCGAGGGTCGTGTAGTAGTGGTAGATTCCCTTGGTGTAGTACACGCCGTTCAGATGCAGTCCAGCCTCTTTGGGGGACTTGATGACCAGGGGCACGGCGGTCTGCACGACGCCGTAGCCGGTTTCACTGTCGCCGGCGAAGGTCAGGGTCCCGGTTCCCTCGATCGGGGCGGTCTCGGTGTTCTGAATCATCGTGATGTAGGCGGTCACCTTGAGGAGGCCGCTCTCGTCGATGGTGACGAGGACGTTCGCGGGGAACTCCATGTTCTCGTAGAACAGGACGTTTCCGATGACCTGCAGGAAGCCTGCCTCCGCGCTCGTGGCGGGAGATCCGCTGACCTTGACGCCGGCGAACTCGGGATCGGCGCTGACGATGAGCCCGTGGACGAGCGCGACGCCCAGATCCACATCGGTGCTGTGCTCGTCAGAGAACGTGGCCATGACCACGTCCTTCCTCATGTCGAAGGTGGACCCGTCGCGCACGACCACGATGTAGAAGCAGTCCTTGTCGGAATCCGCGACTACGGACTTCCAGTTGTCAATGGTTCCGCCGAACTCTCCCTTCACGACGATGTTACCCTTGTTGGTGATCGCGCTGGTGAGGACGTCATGGGACAGGACGGATCCGGTCTCGGTGATGGTGAACACGGAGCCGTCGTTGATGGTGATCTTCTCGAACAGGATCTCTCCTGCGAGGTCGAACTGGGATCCGGACTCGGCGGTGATGCTCTGGATGTAGGTCTTCACATCGCCCTTGGTCTGGATGTCGAGCTTGCTTCCGTTGTTGATGGTCAGCCCGCTGATGTATGCGGAACCGGTTTCAGCTATGGTGAGCTTTCCGTCGAGGTTGACGGCGGCTCCGGGCGCGGTGTAGAAGCCGTACAGGCCGTTGACGGCCATGTCGCCCTTGATGTCAACGCTGGCGCCATTATGCACGGAGAAGGTGGGGACGTCGTAGGTTCCCGCCTCACAGATGACGTTTCCGTTGATCTCAGCCTTTCCGGACTGGATGTCGACGAACGACCCTTCCTTGATGATGAGGGTTACCCCTTCCTTCACAATGAAGTTGTTGTTCGCTACGACGTGCTTGTTGGCTCCGTCGATGACCAGGTCGTCGTCAACGATGATGATCTGGTCGTAACCGCCGTCGATGCCCGAGTCGAGGGTACCGTGGATGTAAAGGATCTTACCCTCTGCCGTGACATCCGCATCCGCAGGGAGGCTCACGGCGACGCAAGAGATCACCATGGCCAGGACGGCGGCGATGGCAAGGTACTTCCCCTTGCCCTTGAATTCATTTGCTTTTACGAACTCCATAGAACATCTGCTCCTATGAACCGGACCTAGGCGTCCGGATGCTCCCGGCGGAACCCTCTCCCGGGCGCCGCCTGTCCGACATCGCCGGCGTGCATCTACCGGGAGACGTCAGATGTCACGTAATGACGCTCTTGGTATTTATTTAGTCTATTAGGGCAAAAAGGGTGGAACAGAGCGCTCGCGCCTTTTTCTTGGAATCCGCGACGTCGACCTTCTTGCGCTGACGGCCGCCGGTCTTCTTCAGCTTGCCTTGATCCAAGGCCCACTCGAAGCTCTTCTGCTCCGCGGGGGTTATCAGGACCCTGTCCCCCTTGGCGTACTTGCGTCCGGAGACCCAGTTGGTGAACGGGGACAGGACCTTGTACTCGTCGGCGTCCATGACGACCTCCCTCACGTTCGGCCTGCCCTTCATCTCCGAGTACGTTCCCGAGAAGGTCCTGACCCTGCCGCCGGACACCTCGATCATGCTGGTGCAGACCGTGTCCAGGAAGTACCTGTCGTGGGTCACGGTCATGATCGTCCCGTCGTACTCGTTCAACGCCTCCTCGATCGCGTGCTTGGCCGGTATGTCCAGATAGTTGGTCGGCTCATCCAGGATCAGAAGGTTGGTCTCGTCCAGAAGCAGCATGCACATGGCCACCCTCGCCCTCTGGCCGCCTGACAGGGTCGAGATGGGGCGCTCGACGTCCTCGCCGGTCAGCAGGAACCTAGCGAGAAGGGAGCGCGCCTCGCCCCTCCTCTCCTTCCCGATGAGCTGCAGGAGCTGCTCCTCGGCGGTGAGCTTCATGTCCAGACGGTCGTGGTGCTGGGAGTAGTAGCCTATCTTGGCCCCCGGCGCCATCCACAGCTCCCCCTCTGAAGGAATCTGCTCCAGGAGGGCCCTGACGAGGGTGGTCTTCCCCTCGCCGTTGGAGCCGAATATCCCTATCTTGTCGCCCTTGTGGACGTCGAGGTCGACGTGCTCCAGTATCTTCCTCCCGCCCAGGGATACGGAGAGGTCCTTCGTCGTGAGGACGTTCTTCCCGGACTTGTGGGCCGCCTGGATCCTGACGGTTATCTCGCGGCTCTCCTCGGGCTTCTCCTTCTCCTCCATCCTCGCTATCATCTTCTCGCGGGTCTTGTGGGTGGTGGCGTACCACTGGTCCCGATGGAGCTCCTTCGCGATCTCCTCCTGCCTCCTTTTCTGGGAGGCGTACTTGCGGTACTCCTTCTCCATCCTGTCCAGGTCCAGCATCTTCTTCATGATGAAGTCTGAATAGTTCCCCTTGTACTCCCGCGACTTGCCGTTGGAAATTTCCAGCATACGCGTCGCGATCTTGTCGAGGAAGTACCTGTCATGGCTGATCACGAGGAGGGCGCAATGCGTCTTGAGGAGGTAGTCCTCGAGCCATTCGACGGTGTTTATGTCCAGATGGGAGGTCGGCTCGTCCATGACGAGGAGGTCGCAGTCGTCTGCCTGGACGACTATGCGGGACAGCATCACCTTGGTCCTCTCCCCTCCCGAGAGCGAATCCATGGTCCTGTCCATGAGGTCCGCGGAGAGGCCGACCTTCTCCAGAGCGGCCTTTAGGCCGTCCTCGTCCTCCACGTCGGACTTGACCAGCTGTGATTCTAGGGCGGCGCTCTCCTCCGCCAGGGCGTTCCAGTCGATGTCCCCGCCCCCGGCCATCAGGGCGTCTATCTCCGCGATGCGGCGCCTCAGGTTCTCTATGTGGCCGTAAGGCCTTCCGAGGACGTCGCGGACGGTGAACTCGGAGGAGGATTCGGCGAACTGCTCCAGATATCCGATCCTCTCGGTGTTGCGGGTGAGCTCCCCCGTGTCCGGCTTCAGCTCGCCCAGGATAATCTTCAGGAACGTGCTCTTTCCGGCGCCGTTGACCCCTATCAGGCCGATGGCGTCGCCTTCGTTGATCTGGAGACTGACGTCGGTGAGGACTTTGACCGGTCCGAACGATTTGGCTATGGCCTGGGCCTTCAGGAGCATGATGACCCGTATGGGACGGGTTTAAATGATGTTTCGGTCGGACATACAGGTCCTTCCCGCGGAATGCGCGGACCTTGCCCCCGGTCATGGACGCCACCCTCTCGGAGAACTCGTCCGCCTTCTGGACGGGCACCCTGGCCTTCACGAGGACCCTCTCGGAGAACTCGCACTCCGGACGGGCGGCCAGAATGTCCGAGAATCTGGACTGGAAGGAGTTGAACGAAGCGTAATCCAGGCTGAGGGAGAACTCGGCGCAGGCCCTGCGGACTACCACCCTGGCGCCTTCCAGCGCCGCCTCCGCGGAAGCCGTGTACGCCTTTACCAGCCCGCCGGTCCCCAGGAGGGTGCCGCCGAAGTAGCGGACCACCACTATCATGGCATCGGAGAGTCCGGAACCCCTCAGGACGCCCAGTATCGGCCTTCCGGCCGTCCCCGAGGGCTCCCCGTTGTCGCTGAACCTCTCGACGGGGTCCGGGCCCCCGAACACGGCGGCATAGCAGTAGTGGGTCGCCTGCGGGTACATGGAGGCCGCACGGCCCAGATTCGCCGAGAGGGCCGCCTCGTCCGGACACGGCATGGAGATGCCGATGAACTTGGAGCCCTTGACCGTAGATTCGGACGTGTGCTCCCCTTCCAAGGAGCGATAATCGGAAAAGGCCATGGGGACGGGAAAGAGAAGGCCCCGGAGGGCCTTCATGGTTTCAGCGCTGCTCTACGTAGCTCTGGGCCTCGTCGAACTCCCTCTGGATCTCCTCGGAAGGAGCAGGGGTCGCCAAGGACACCAGCACGCCTGCGACGGCGGCGAATATGAACCCGGGCAGCAGCTCGTACACGCCGGTGCTGGCGGTCAGGAACGTATTCCAGAGAATGACCGTCAGGAATCCGGTGAACACAGACGCGATGGCGCCCTGCAGGTTCATCCTCTTCCAGTACAGGGACAGGATCATGAGCGGACCGAAGGCCGCCCCGAATCCCGCCCAGGCGTAGGACACCAGGCCCATGATGTTGTTGCCTCCGAAGAGGGCCAGCACCAGGGCGAGGACCGCCACCACGACGACGACGATCCTGGAGATCCACATGAGCTTGCGCGGGTCGTTGTACTTCTCGTACTTTCCGAGGATGTCGTTCGTGATAGACGAGGACGCCACCAGGAGCTGCGAGTCCGCGGTGGACATGATTGCGGCCATGACGGCTGCGAAGAACAGTCCAGCGATGATGGGCGCGAACAGGTCCCCGGCCATCCTGAGGAAGATGTGCTCGGCGTTGAAGCCGTCCGACATCACCTCGGCCTCTCCGACGTACACCCTCCCGACCATTCCGACCAGGATGGCCGCGGAGAGCGCTATGACGATCCAGACCAGGGAGACCCTGCGGGAGACCTTGACCTCCTCGGGATCCCTGATAGACATGTACCTGACCACGATGTGAGGCATCCCGAAGTATCCGAAGGCCCATGCCAGCAGCGATAGGATCGCGATGAATCCCAAGGCGCTTCCGTTGTCCCAGAAGAGGTTGGTGAACTGCTCCACGCCGACCTCTGCCCATCCGGCCTCCAGATCGCCCCATCCTCCCAGGGCGCCTATCGCCGCGAGCGGGACTACGACCACGGCCACGAGCATGAGGAGCCCCTGGAAGAAGTCGGTCCAGCAGACGGCCTTGTACCCTCCGAGGAAGGTGTAGGCGATGATTATCACCCCGCCGATGCACATCGCGAGCTCGACGCTGAGCTCCGGGAAGATCGTCTGGAGGGTCACTCCGCATCCCTTGAATCCGGATGCGACGTAGATCACGAAGAAGAACAGGATGATCAGGCCGCATACGAACCTGAGATACCCCTTCTTGTCCTTGTAGCGGTTGGAGAAGAACTCCGGGACGGTCAGCGAGTTGCCGGCGACCACGGAATGCTTTCTCAGCCTCTTCGCCACGAACAGCCAGGACAGGTAGGAGCCTGCTGCGAGGCCTATCCCTATCCAGGCCTCACCCAGGCCCATGAGGAGCACGGCCCCGGGAAGGCCCATCAGGAGCCAGCTGCTCATGTCCGACGCCTGGGCCGACAAGGCGGTGACATAGGGGTTCATCGAACGCCCTCCGAGGATGTAGTCCTCCATGTTGCTGGACCTCTTGTAGAAGTAGAATCCTACGCCCAGCACCAGGGCGAAATAGATGATGAACGCCATCAACACTTCAATATTCATTGACGCACCGGGCATGCATGCGGTTGTTCAGATATATACGCACTGCCGCTGCTGAAAAGGAAAGGACGCCTCCCGGGAGCCCGGGAAGGCGGGGTTTGTCATTCGATGCGCTTCTGCATGAACTTCGGCCCCTTCCAGTTCCAGTCTCCGAAGAGATGCATGATGGCAGGGACGATGTAGGAACGCACTATCAGAGCGTCGCAGAGGATGGCGAAGCAAAGGGCGAAGCCGAACTGCTGCATCATGATCATGGATGACAGCATCAGCGTCCCGAACGCGCCGCCCATGATCAGGCCGCAGATGGTTATCACGGAGCCGGTGTGGGTGACGGCGTGATGGATGGCGTCGTCTGTGGTCATTCCCTTGAGGACGTTCTCCCTGATGCGGGTGGTGAGCAGGATGTCGTAGTCCATCCCGAGCCCGAGGCATATGACCAGCAGTATCAAGGGTATGAGCCAGGTCACGTCCGCGCCCAGGAAGCCCGAGAACACCAGATGCGTCATCATCAGCGTCCAGCAGATGCTCATCAGGATCGTGAACACCGACCTGAAGGGTATGAGGTACGACTTCATGACCACGAACAACAGGATGATTATGAACACCACCACGAGGACCTCTATGGTCGTGAACTCCTCTCCGACGTCCTTGGAGATGTCGTACATGACTGCGGCGGTCCCGGTGATCCACTTGTCGGAGATCAGATCGTAGCCGGCCTTGTGGTTGACGGCCTTGATGAAGGCGTCCACCTCGTCCGAGGCGTGGTCGATGCTCTTCATGGACACGGGCGCCATGGCGGCCGCCTCCGTGGAATAGAGCACGATGAAGTAGTCGACGTCCCCGGTGCCGGTGTTCACGAAGTCGCCTCCCACGGTCTTGCCGAGGGTGTTCACCAGGTAGTCGATGGTGGATCCCGCCATCAGGACCAGCTTCTCGTCGGAAAGCCCCATGGAGCGCATGGTGTTGACCGTAGTGTCCACGTACATGGAAAGCGTCTCGGGGGAGTTCTCCAGGACGAGGTCCACTATCTCCGTGTAGGTGGCGCTGACGGGCAACTGCGCGGTGGCGGCATCCACGTAGCGGGACCAGACGTACGGGCCGGTGACGTTGGCGACGTTCGGATCCGACGATATCGATCCGCACAGGGCGTCCAGGTCCATTTTCAGGAAATCGTCGGTCCATACCAGCATCTTCAGCTCCGACGACAGGGGGTTGTCGTAGACCTCGGCCATGGGCTTGGAGGTCTCGAACACGAGGTAGTTGGGCATGAACATCCCCTGGTTGGCGTACTCCCCGATGAGCTCCATGCCCTCGCCGGACTCGCCGGTCTGCATGGCGCTGATCATGTCGTAGCTGGTCTCAGCGTTGACGGCGACGTACGCCGCGGGGATGGAGACGAGGACTGCGGCCAGAACGATGGCCTTGGCATGCTTCAGGGTGAACCTCGAGGACTTCTCGAAGTACCTCTCCCCGAGCCTCCCGAACCAGGCGAACCAGCCCTTCGTGGCCTTTCCGCCCTCCTCGAACGCGGACATGAGCGTGGGCCAGAATATCTTGTCGCGGACCAGCTGAAGTATCGCCGGGATAAGAGTGAGCGCGGCCAGCATCGCGACGAGTATGCTCAGGGCGAGGCATATCCCCATGGTGGAGACCAGGCTGATGGAGCAGATGGACATGACCCCGAACCCTATTATGACCGAGGCGCCGGAGGTGGCGATGGACTCGCCCGCCCACTTGACCGCCTCATGGAGGGACAGGTCGTGTCCCAGGCCGGCGCGTAGCCCCTCCCTGTAACGGGAGATGATGAAGATGCAGTAGTCGCACCCGGCCCCCATCATCGCGACCAGGAGCATCTTCTCCGTGATGAAGAATATGCTAAGGATCTGCCCGATTCCGAATATCAGGGCCAGGACGACGACGAACGCGACCCCGATGGTAATCGGAGGCGTCGCGGAGGTGATGAACGACCTGAAGAACAGCCCCACCAGCACGAGGATCAGAAGGACCGTGAACGGGTCTATCCTGGAGATGTCCTCGAGGGACCCCACCGCCAGGTCGTGGCCTATCGCCGTGGTTCCGGTGACGTAGACCCTGATGTCCTTCATCGCCGCCTGCTCAGCGCCCTGGGACACGAACTCGGCCTTCTTGTCAGCGATGAACGCCCTGAGGTTGTCGGTGTCCTCGCCGATGTCGCCCGTGTAGGAGCCGGCATAGACGGCGCATCCCAAAACTATGCCTCCGACGAGCCCGGGCTTGGTCTGGGAGCCCATGGTCGCGAACGGGGCGGCAGAAGACAGCTTCGGATTCCCGTCCTCGTCCACGTATTCCGAGCCGTGGTCGGAAAGGTACGAGAAGAACTCCTCTATCAGGTCCTCCTCGGCCGACGTCTCGAACTTGGCCAGGAGCACGGGGAGCGCGGACGCGTCCGCCCCGGCGTCGGAGAAGTACTGGCTCATGATGGTCAGGCCCTGCATGGATTCGGAATCCGCTCCGGCCATGTCGTTCACGTCGTACTTCATTACCTCGCCGGACTTCAGGGCGAGAGGGACGGAACATACGAGTATCACGACCCAAAGGACGACGATAAGCTTCGCATGATTGGCGATGGCATCTGCTAGCTTATCGAATATCATGGGGGCCCAACCATTGAGCCATTATTTAATTGATTTGAAAGGGAGCGCAGGAACTCGGCTTTCCCCTTCCTTGCGCCTGGGCTTCACGGGTGCGGGCGACGCCCTCACCTTCCTCCCGCGGAAGGAGGCCCCGTTCAGCGCCTTGAGCGCGTCCTTCTCGATCTCGGGATCTATCTCCACGAAGACGGCCGCCTCGCTCATTCCGATGCGCCCTAGGGAGTCCCTCCCGACATGGACGACGGACGTCACGAAGTCGGAGACGTCCGTGCGGGTAGCGCCCATCGATCTGGGGATGTCCAGGGAGATCACGGCGCATTCGCCGCGGCGGGCCTTGCGCGGCTCGGGGGCCTTCGGCTTCGGCTTCTCGCGCTTGACCGGGTGCAACGCCTTGAGCTCCGGGTTGGCGATCTCCATGCCGGCGATCATCTTCCTCGTAACCCTCTCGATCTCCTCTCCGGTGAACTCCTGGTAAGAGGGGATCCTCAGGTCCTCGCGGGGGGTCACCATCGTGAACGCTATCCCTTTCCTACCGGCCCTTCCGGTGCGGCCTATGCGGTGCACGTAGGTCTCCGGATCGAGCGGGGCGTCGTAGTTGACCACGCACTCCACGTCGTCGATGTCCAGGCCCCTGGCGGCGACGTCGGTAGCTATGAGGATGCTCATCTTGTTCGCCCTGAACCCGCGGATGGTCTTCTCCCTCCTGGACTGGGGCATGTCTCCGTGGATCGCGCCGACGCGGGTCCCTTCGCGGCTCATCCCCTCGTACAGGTCGTCCACCATCTTCTTCGTCGAGCAGAACACTATGGTCTTCGGCTCGCCGTTGGCCAGGATGTCGCGGAGGACGTCCATCTTGCCGTTCCTCTTGACCTCGACGTAGTACTGCCTCACGGAGTCCGCGGCAATCCCGTCCTGTGAGACGCTTACCGTCTCCGGATCCTTCATTATCGCGGCGGCGACCTTGCGGACCTCGTCGGAGATCGTGGCCGAGAACATCATCGTGTGCCTCTTCTCCGGGACCGCCCTCGCTATGGAGAACACGTCCTCCACGAAGCCCATGTCCAGCATCCTGTCTGCCTCGTCCACGACGAGCTCCTTCACCGACGAAAGGTCGAGCGCCCCCCTGCCCATAAGGTCCATGACCCTTCCCGGGGTGCCGACTACGACGTCACAGCCGGCTGACAGCGCCTTGAGCTGCTCGGCATAGGAGGTCCCTCCATAAAGCGGGACGACGACGTGGCGGGTGGCCTTGGAGAGCTCCTTCATCTCCTTGGAGATCTGGTCCGCCAACTCCCTGGTGGGAGAGAGGACCATAGTCGTGGGGGTCTTGGAGCCGGCCTTGGTGCGCCCCAGGGCGACGACGGAGAACGCGCCGGTCTTCCCGGTCCCGGTCCTCGCCTGGCCGAGCAGGTCCCTCCCGGACAGACCCACGGGTATGGCGTTCTCCTGAATGGGGGTCGGCTCGTTCCAACCCATCGCCGCTATGGACGTGCACAGCTTCTTGCCTGCTCCCAGATCCTTGAAAGTCGTCATCTACAGCGCTCCGAAACGACTGTGGCGTAATAGACTTGATATATAAACTTAGTCCATTTAACCAACGACATTTATTAATATTCGAAGTAGGTTGTCGAGTCCGAGCGGCAGTGGTGTAGGGGTTAACACTTAACCTTGCCAAGGTTAGACCTCGGGTTCGATTCCCGGCTGCCGCACCTGATTCTCATATCACCCACCGATTGTAGCATCCTATCAATTGACGACGACGTTCCGTATGCCGTCGGCTTTCGTTGGATCGCCCGCGCACATATCCGGTCCGGCCTTTCCCAGAACTTCAAATTCTTACTCGATTCAATGAATGCGAATCCCGTGTTCTTAATTCATTCTTAAGAGACTCCGCATCATGCATCGCCACATCCAATCAGCACGAAGACTCCCTCTGCCACTATAGTCCTACTTTCAATCACTTCCCCTCATTTTGAATGAAAACGGAAATCAACGCTGAATCTCTTGGAATCGTCCAAAGATTAATTATCTGCACCACTACTTTGTAAGCCTTGCCATCAGCTCTTAGAACTATAGTGCCACCAAATGATTTTGCAAAAAGTTGCCGGGATCTCTTAAAGCAACTCTGTGTAAAAAGAAAAACCCGGGCGATGCCCGGAATGGGTTTCACTGCTTCTTGGCGGCCTCGACGTATCCGTTCCAGACGGACTCGAGGTCGGGCCTCTGCACGGTGTCCATGACGTACTGGGCGAACTCGTCGCCGGTGGCGCCGGTGTTCCTGCCGGTCATGACCAGCTTCTTCTCGAACTGGCAGCAGACGTCCAGAGCCATCTCCAGCCTCCTGCCCT
>JAFWTC010000027.1 GCA_017519045.1 Candidatus Methanomethylophilaceae archaeon | reverse complement strand
GCTCTCGCTGTAGGTCACGCCGCCCTCCCCGAACTTCTGCTCGCAGGCGGCGGTCAGGGCGTCCTTGGGGTTCAGCGCCCACACGGTCTCCCAGCTGGCGTCCCCGTAGTCAGCTTCGGTGCCCAGCAATGCGCCGGACACTGTCCCGCCGAGGTCTATGTAGAAGCTGTACCTCTCATACTCGACAATCGGGAAGAACGGCTCGTTCGGAGTCCCATACTCCCATCCGTAGACCTTGTAGAAGTAGTTGAAGCGCTCCTGAAGACCATCGAAATACATGTCATAGGTATCCCAGGACATCGCATATGCGTCTTCCTCGAAAGTGAAATCCACAGCCTCCTCATCCATGGAGGAAGGCTGGCATACGATAGCGAAGGTGGTGGAATCACCGTCATAAGAGGCGATCGGCGAACCTCCGTAGACCCATCCGTCGCTCTCCTTGATGAACTGAACGGGATAGTAGCTGATTCCCCACTGATTGGCCTCACCGGTGAAGCTCTGGTCCGAGAAATAGCATATTCCGTTGCCACCCATTCCGTTGATCGTTTTGATGTATCCGCTGGAGGTAAGCTCCAGGCTTCCCTCTCCGAACTTCAGATCACAAGCGGCGACAAGCGCGTCCTTCGAAGAAGATGCTGTCACTTCGACCCACTCGGGCCCGCCATAATCCACGATCGGATCTTCGCAGAGTATGTAACTGGACAACTCGCCTCCCAGGTCGATGTAAATGTCGTACACCTTCTCATCCGCATCAGCGGCGACGACGTCGGAATACGAGGCCACACCCACCACGGCAACGGCCGAGATGACCGTCATGATCGCAACGAACGCTGCGATCCCCATAGTCTTTTTCTCTTTCATCGTTCAGATTCCTCCCTTCGAGGATTGACTGCATATTGGACATAACATCCAATAACGAAAGAATCCGATTGACCGTATATACCATTATGCCCAATCAGGTTAAAGGAAAAAAATATCTAAACTTATGAAAAATGGCCGGGGCAGAGCCCCGGATGTTTTCGAATCAGACCAGGCCGTGGAACTCCTTCACGCTCCTGACCCCCAAGGCCCCGGACTTGGCGACCTTGATGGCGCGTACGGCGACGTCGGCGCCCTGGACGGTGGTCATGAAGGGTATCTCAAGCTCGACGGCCAGCCTGCGCATGGTGTATCCGTCGCGTATGGCTCCGGACTTCTGGGAGGGCGTGTTGATGACCAGGTTGATCTTTCCGTCCCTCATGAGGCCGACGGCGTTGGGCTTCTGGCCCTCGTCGAGCTTGAACACGGTGACAGTGTCTATCCCGCATTCCCTGAGGTACGTGGACGTCCCCTTGGTGGCGTAGATGGTGAATCCCATGTCCTTCAGGCACTTGACCGGCTCGAGGATCTTCTCCTTGTCCTGGTCGTTGACGGTCACGTACACCCCGCCCTCGGAGGGCAGCTTGTTGCCTGCGGCGACCAGCGCCTTGTAGCAGGCCTTGCTGAAGTCCTCGTCTATCCCCATGACCTCGCCGGTGGACTTCATCTCGGGGGTGAGGATGGAGTCGACTCCGGGAAGCTTGAGGAAAGGGAACACGGACGCCTTGATGGCGTAATGGTCGATCGCGCGGTAACCTGACAGCCCGAAGTCCTTCAGGGTCTTCCCGAGCATGATCTTGGTGGCGACCTTCGCCAGGGGGACCCCGGTGGCCTTGGAGATGAACGGGACGGTCCTGGAGGCCCTCGGGTTCGCCTCTATCATGTACACCTGCCCGTTCTTGACGGCCAGCTGCAGGTTCATCAGGCCGCGGATCCTCAGGGCGAGGGCGACGCGCCTGGTGATGTCGACGATCTCGTCAGTCACGGCCTTGGAAAGGGTGAAGGGAGGCAGGACCATTGTGGCGTCCCCGGAGTGGCACCCGGCGTACTCCACGTGCTCCATTATCCCTCCCACGTACACGTCGGTACCGTCGCACACGGCGTCGACATCGATCTCCACCGCCTCGGTGAGGTACTTGTCGACCAGGATCGGATGGTTCCTGGAAACCTTGACGGCGGTGTCGACGTACGTCTTCAGCTCCGAGGTGGAGTAGACGATCTCCATCGCCCTTCCGCCAAGGACGTAGGACGGCCTGACGAGGACTGGATATCCTATGCCCTCGGCGATGGCCTTGGCCTCCTCGAAGGAGTACCCGGTGCCGGACCTGGGCTGCTTTATCCCGAGCTCGTCCATGAGCTTCGAGAACCTGCGCCGGTCCTCGGCGACGTCCATGTCGTCGGGGCTGGTCCCGAGTATCCTGGTCCCGGTTCCCGCGAGGGCCTTCTCCAGATCGACGGCCAGATTGACGGACGTCTGTCCGCCGTACTGGACTATGACCCCGTCGGCGCCCTCGGACTCCACGGCGTTCAGGACGTCCTCCAAGGTGAGAGGCTCGAAGTAGAGCCTGTCGGAGATGTCGTAGTCGGTGGACACGGTCTCGGGGTTGTTGTTTATGATGACAGCGTCGACGCCCTCCTCCTGAAGGGCCATGACACCATGGACGCAGCAGTAGTCGAACTCTATGCCCTGGCCGATCCTGATGGGCCCGCCTCCGATGATGACCACCTTCTTCTTGTCCGTGACCGGGACCACTTCGGAGGACCTGCCGTAGGTAGAATAGAAGTACGGGGTCTGGGCGGCGAACTCGGCGGCGCAGGTATCCACCATCTTGTACACGGGAATGAGCCCCTGTGCCTTGCGCCTGGCGCGGACCTCCAGGGACGGGGCTCCGCAGAGCTCGCCGATGGTGTCGTCGGAGAACCCCATCTCCTTGGCCTTCTTCAGGACGGCCGGAGTGAGCCCGGTTTTTATCCTCTCCTCCATGTCGACGATGTTCTTGAGCTTCTGGACGAAGAACGCGTCCCACTTGGCCAGGTCCGCGACCTTCTCCACCGTCCAACCTTTCCTGAGGGCCTCGCCCATGGCGAAGATGCGCTTGTCGGTGGCGTTGACCAGCTCCTCTCTCAAAGCATCGTCGTCGGCCTCGAACCTGTCCAGGCCCTTGACGCCTATCTCCAGAGACCTCAGCCCTTTCAGGAGGGCCTCCTCGAAGGTCCTCCCTATGGACATGACCTCCCCGGTGGACTTCATCTGGGTCCCCAGGTGGCGATCCACGGTGCGGAACTTGTCGAAGGGCCAGCGCGGGATCTTTATCACGACGTAGTCGACGGACGGCTCGAACGCGGCGTAGGTGGTCCCGGTGATCCTGTTGGGGATCTCGTCCAGGGTGTATCCCACGGCTATCTTGGTGGCGACCCTGGCTATGGGATATCCGGTGGCCTTGGACGCGAGGGCTGAAGAGCGCGACACGCGGGGGTTGACCTCTATCAAACGGTAATCCCCGTTGGCAGGGTTGTATGCGAACTGGACGTTGCACCCTCCGTCGATGTTGAGGGCGCGTATCACCTTTATCGCGGCGGACCTGAGGCGCTGGTGGTCCTTGTCCGACAATGTGAGACAAGGGGCGCACACGATGCTCTCCCCGGTGTGTATGCCCATGGCGTCGAGGTTCTCCATGTTGCATATGATGATGCAGTTGTCGTCGGAGTCACGCATCACCTCGTACTCGTACTCCTTCCATCCGAGGACGCTCTCCTCGATGAGCACCTGGTGGATCCTGGAGTAAGCCAGTCCGCGGGCGCAGATCTCCTCCAGCTCGGCCTCGTCGTGGGCGATCCCCCCTCCGGTGCCTCCGAGGGTGTACGCCGGCCTTATGAGGACGGGATACTTCCCGATGGCCTTCACGGCCTCCTTGGCCTCCTGGATGCTGTTGACGCTCCTGGACAGCGGGATGGGCTCCCCGATCCTCTCCATGGTCTCCTTGAAGAGCTCCCTGTCCTCCGACATGGCGATGGCGTCCGGCTGCGTCCCCACGAGGACGGCGCCGAGCCTCTCCAGCTCGCCGGAGTCGGCCAGCTCGGAACAGATGTTGAGTGCGGTCTGGCCGCCCATCCCGGATATGACGCCGTCGACGCCCTCCTTCTCGATGATGCGGGCGACGTTCTCGGCGAGGAGCGGCTCGATGTAGACGCTGTCGGCGGTGTCCGTGTCGGTCTGGATGGTCGCGGGATTGGAATTCACCAGCACGGTGCTGTACCCCTCCTCCCTGAGGGAACGGCAGGCCTGGGTTCCGGAGAAGTCGAACTCGGCGGCCTGGCCTATGATGATCGGACCCGATCCTATGACGAGCAGTTTCTTGTAATCCTTTCTCAAAGCCTCCCCTCCTTGACCATCTTGGCGAACACATCAAACAGGAACGCGGTGTCCGTGGGCCCCGGCGTAGCCTCCGGGTGGTACTGGGACGTGAATATGGGGAGGTCCTTGTGTCTGACTCCCTCCACAGTCCCGTCGTTGACGTTGATTTGGTTGGCGACAAGCCCGGTCCCCTCGAGGCTGGACTCGTCCACGGCGTATCCATGGTTCTGCGACGTTATGTACACGCGGCCGTCGAACTTGACTGGCTGGTTGCATCCGCGGTGGCCGAACTTCATCTTGTAGGTGCTTCCGCCGAGGGCACGGGCGATTATCTGGCTCCCGTAGCATATCCCGTATATCGGCATCACGGAGCTGAGGTCCGACACGGTCTTCTGGGCCGTGGCGACTATCGCGGGATGCGACGGGTCCCCCGGGCCGTTGGTGACCAGCAGCCCCTTGACCTTGGAGTCCGCGATGACGTCCGCGGGAGTGTCGTACGGGAAGATCACGGTGTCGAACCTGGAGTCCAGGTCCCTGACTATGCCCCTCTTGGTCCCGCAGTCCAGGACCCCGACCGGGGTCCCATTCCCGTTGTCCCTGCGGGATACGCCCTTGCAGGACACCTCCGCGACCAGGTTGCACTCCGACGGGAGAGGCATCTTCCTGAGCGCCTTCACGGTCTCCTCTATGTCGGCTCCGGCGCCGACGATCGCCCCCTTCACCGTCCCTTCTGTCCGGATCTTGATGACGAGGTCGCGGGTGTCGATGCCGGAGATCCCGGGCACGCCGTGCTTCTTCATATACGAGTCGAGCGTCTTCCCTCCGTACATCATGGAGGGATGCCTGCAGTACTCCCTGACCACCAGGCCGCGGACGTGGACCGCGTCGGACTGGTCGAAACCGTCCGCGATCCCATAATCGCCCACGAGCGGATAAGTGGAGACGAGAATCTGGCCCCTGAAGGAAGGGTCCGTCAGACTCTCTTGATAACCGTCCATTCCCGTCGAGAATACTACTTCGCCGACCGCATCCGTCTCGGACCCGAACAGCTCTCCTTCATAAGCCGTTCCGTCCTCGAGGACCAAATAACCGCATGCCATCGGGATTCAATCAGATTCTGGAACCGTATTTAACCCCTATGCTTTCACACGGACAGCTTCAACTGAGTGCTGTCGGATAATGGACAAACGAAAGCCAGTCTTACTGAACAGACCGCTTAGAGTTTCTCGGAACGGGCGAATGTTTAGTACGGGAACGACATTGAGAGTTCATGCGCGTTCTCAACGAGGACCCCTCCTCCGGCGACGTCAGGCTTCAGGTAGAGACCGACGAGGACCTATGGCATCTTTACAACATCGTCGAGGTCGGAGACCTGGTGACCGCCTCCACGACCAGGCGCGAGGAGAAGTCGGCCGACAAGCTCCGCGCCGAGAGGTCGGAGAAGAGAAGGATGACGCTCGGCGTCAGGGTTGAGAAGATAGAGTTCTCAGAGGACGACCTTCGCCTCAAGCTGCTCGGGACCATCGAGACCGGGCCCCAGGACATCGGCCAGCACCATACGCTGATGTTCGAGAACGGGGACAGCCTCACGATCTCGAAGAAAAGGTGGAAGGAGACCCAGACTGAAAGGGTCAGGAGGGCCGTCGTCGACTCCAGGAAGCCGCGCATCATGTTCGTCTCCCTCGACCAGGACGAGGCGACCATCGCCGTCCTGAGGCAGTTCGGCCTGAAGGAGCTGGCCACCGTACGCTCGGGGAGGTCCGGGAAGCAATACGCCGAGAAGCCGCAAGCCGACGGATATCATGCGGAGATAGCCGAGAAGATCGCCGCCTCGGCGGAGCCCAACATGCCGCTGGTCATACTCGGCCCCGGATTCGAGAAGGAGCAGCTGGCAGAGTATCTGAAGAAGGACGGCAGGATGGGGAGGACGTTCGTCTACCACACCGGGCAGTCCGGGATGGCGGGCGTCAACGAGCTCATGAAGACGGGGATGGGCGCGGACCTGCTGAGGGAGTCGTCCGTCGGGACGGAGCTGGAGGCCGTCGAGGAGCTGATGTCGACGATAGGGAAGAACGGCCCTGCGACATACGGGCCGGCGCAGATATCCGCCGCCGCCGGATCCGGCGCCGTGGAGAAGCTGCTGGTTCTGGACGAGAAGCTCCGCGAGGAAGACCTCGACGACGTTGTGAAGGCCGTTGAAGCGCAGAAGGGGCAGGTCATCGTCGTGTCCGGGCAGCACGACGGCGGAAAGCAGCTGGCCGCCCTCGGAGGGATGGGCGCAATACTGAGATACAAGATGGAATGACGCGTCGCCGGCCCGAGTCCGACCACTTAGTTTTATTTATACTACAGGCATACGGAGACGCGAACCTACGCACCGCTAGGCGGCGCTTCACACGGGGGCCAATCCATGAAAAGCAAGAACGAGGTAAAAGCGTACTTGAACAGGCAGATCTGCATTTGCGACACGACCATCAGGGACTCGGAGAATGCGTCCGGAGTAGTCCTATCCAATACCGAGAAGTACAGGATAGCCAAGCTTCTGGACAACGCCGGAGTCGCCCAGATCGACGTGGGCTCCCCGTTCACCGGCGCAGAGGAGAAGAAGACCGTCAGGAGGATCTCCCGCATGGGGCTCAACGCCTCCGTCATGGCCTACAACAGGGCCGAGAAGAAGGACATCGACGACAGCATAGAGTGCGATGTCGACGCCGTGTCCATCGGGATTCCCGTCTCCGAGATCCAGATGACCAGGAGGATGGGCAAGACCCCCGACTGGGTCAGGAACAAGATGTTCGAGGCCGTCTCCTACGCCGTCGAGAAGGACCTCTACGTCTCATGCATCATGGAGGACGCGACCCGCGCCTCGCTCCCGTTCCTCATGAACTTCGCCCTCGACGCCAAGGAGGCTGGCGCGGACCGTCTCGTCTACAACGACAGCGTGGGCGTGGAGGAGCCCTTCTCCACTTTCGAGAGGGTCAAGATCCTCAAGCAGGTCACCGAGATGGACATAGAGATCCAGTCCCGCAACGACTTCGGCCTGGCGACCGCTAACAGCCTCGCCGGGATCAAGGCGGGAGCCACGTTCGTCGGAGCGTCTCTGCTCGGAATCGGCTCCAGAGCCGGGAACGCCCCCCTCGAGGAGGTCGCCCTTATCTCGGAGGAGAAGCTGAAGATGTCCACCGGAATCAACCTCACCGCGCTCAAGAGCGCCGCCGTCGCGCTCTCCAGGGCCTCCGGGCGCAAGATCTGGGAGTCCAAGCCCGTGCTCGGAAGCGGATGCTTCGCGCAGGAGGCGGGCCTGAGCGCCGACGGAAGCTCCTCCGCCATCGAGATCCTCGAGCCCTACGACCCCGCGGTCGTCGGAGGAGAGAGGGAGGTCGTCCTCGGTAAGCACTGCAGCGTCGAGAGCGTCATCTACCTCCTGAAGTCCCTCGACCTCGGCATCGACCCCGACCAGGCCGAGGAGCTGACCGAGCTCGTCAGGCAGAACGCGTCCGACCAGCACCGCAGCCTGTCCACCGACGACCTCTACGAGCTCTACCAGGACCTCATGTCCGGAACCGTCTTCAGGGACGAGGAGGACGACGAGGACTTCGACTCCAAGAGGAACCCCGTGGACGAGGAGTGATGTTCCTAGGGTTTCCGCGTCAACCGCGGCGCGGAGACCCCTTTTAAACCATTCGCCGTTGATTCCATGGAACCTGCCTCCGTTCCCGCAGAGGGCTGGACCGTCGCTTTCTTCGATTGCATGGAAAAGGCCGATTCCGCCGTCAGATCCATGACAGCCATGCTCAACCGGTTCAACAAGGCCACCGTCCTCATCGGAACAGGGAAGGACGGCCGCGCCATCGGCGATGAATTGTCCGAGAAGGACGTCGACACCGTCCTGGAGATCATGTCAGCCAGGATCAACAGGATGCCTGACGTCCGCGTAACCCTGGAATCGGACGGCGACAGCCGCTACATCATGATCCGCGCCACCGGCTACGAGACCCCGTACGCCTTCGACGGATGGTTCTACACCAGGAAGCGCGCTCCGACCGGCGACGGGTTCGCATGGAAGGAGACGTTGACATGCGCGATGAAGAGACATCGACGCCTCTACTCTAACAACCTTAAACCATCTCTGTCTGAATTAAAACCGCGTCAGACATCGTCCATGCATGACCTCGGAAAACAATTTCAGACTGTTCGAGACCAAGCATGTAATGCGCATACTGGTGTTCCTGCACCTATGCGGACCCAAGAGCAAATCGGACATCTACAGGGCCGTGAGCACCAACCCCCGCATGGCCGACAAGCTCGACCTCATGGAGGAGAGAGGGCTGCTGTTCAGGATGCCGAAGGAGAGAGGATCCAGGAAGACCCTCTACAACCTCACTCCGAGGGGGGAGTCCTGCGCCGTGTTGGTGTGCCGCATGGAGGAGGAGTCCGGCGTGTCCATGGCGGACATAATGTCGGACTTCCTCAAGGACAGCATCAACCTGATGCGGACGGACTCGTTCCTCCGATCAGTCGTAGCTCCTGTTGTCAGTGACGTGCTTGGCCTTCCCCTCGAACCTCTCCAAGGTTCCCGGAAGCTCCAGCCTCACCTCCGCCTTGATGTTCAGGACATCCTTCAACCTCCTGGAGAGCTCGTTGGTCATCCTGTTTATCTCGGTGGAGTCGTCCGTGAGCGCATCCTCGGCGAGCTCGACTGCCACTGTCATGGAGTCCATGTAGTTGCGGTTCTCCAGAGTGATGTGGTAGAAAGGAGACAGGAACGGGAGCTCACCTATGACGCTCTCGATCTGGGACGGGAACACGTTGACTCCGCGGACTACCAGCATGTCGTCGGTGCGGCCGGATATCCTCATGAGCCTGGGATGAGTCCTACCGCAGGCGCAGGGGGTCCAATCCAAGGCTGATATGTCCCCGATCTTGTACCTGATGAGAGGGAACGCCTCCTTCTTCAGCATGGTGACGACGATCTCCCCCCTCTCCCCGTCCTTGCACGGGTTGCCGTCCTTGTCCAGTATCTCCATGTAGCACAGGTCGGCCCAGACGTGGAGCCCGCATTGCTTCTCGCATTCGAGGAACATCGGGCCGTAGAACTCGCTGGCCCCGTAGCAGTTGTGGACGTGTATCCCCGTCCTCTCCTGGAGCTTCACGCGCATGCTCTCGGACCAGGGCTCCCCTCCCGCGATCGCGAGCTTCAGCTTCGTGTCGCGGCGGATGTCGATGCCCATCTGGTCGCAGACGTCGGCGATGTGGAACATGTAGGAAGGCGTGCCGGCGATGACGGTCACGGGCAGGTCGCGGATCAGCTGGATCTGCCTGGAGGTGTTCCCGGTGCTGGTAGGCAGGACCGTGGCGCCTATCCTCTCGGCGCCGTAGTGGACCCCCAGCCCGCCGGTGAACAGACCGTATCCGTGGCAGTTCTGCATCATGTCCTTCCTGGACATCCCGAACGATGTCATCCCTCTGGCCAGGGACTCGGTCCAGTTGTCCAGGTCGTTCTTGGTGTACCCGACGACGGTCGGCTTCCCCGTGGTGCCAGAGGACACATGGATCCTGACGAGGTCGTCGTATGGTCTCACGAACAGCCCGTCCGGATAATGGTCGCGAAGGTCCGACTTCCTCATGAAGGGGACCTTCCGGAAATCCTCGAAGCTGTTGATGTCGTCCGGAGTGAGGCCGGCGGACTTCATCATCTCGCGGAAGAACTCGGAGAGGCCGTACATCTCGCGGACCTTCTCCTTGATCAGCCTCAGCTGCATCTTCTCCAGCTCCTCGCGGGGCATTGTCTCGATCTCCTCGTTCCAGAAAGCCATGTTCACACCTTGCTCCATGCTATCAAATAGCACACACGCCCTCCTCTATGCAACATCTGGTTTAAAGGATTGCTGTGCGCCCGCCACGAATGTTTCGATGGAGCGAGATAATATAACGGCGTGATTCCGTGCCCAAAGAAGCGAGGGAGGATGGATGGCTAGGAACATCGTCAGGATAGACCAGGAAAGATGCATAGGATGCGGCAGATGCGTGGATGCATGCGCCGAAGGAGCCATAGAGATGGTTGACGGAAAAGCATCCCTGGCCAGGGAGTCCGTATGCGACGGGCTCGGAGCCTGCCTTCCCGCATGTCCGGCGGACGCCATATCCATCGAGATGGCAGAGGAGCCCCTTCCGTCCATACCCATGGCGAACGGCCCGTCTTCCATCGCGGACGGTTCGGCGCAGTGGCCCCTCCAGCTCCGCCTGATCCCGGCCTCCGCCCCGTTCCTGGACGGGAGCGACGTCCTCCTGGCCGCCGACTGCTCCGCGTTCGCACGCCGTTCGTTCCATGAGACGTTCGCCGCCGGTAAGACTATAGTCATAGGCTGCCCCAAGCTCGATCCGAGGGATTCGTGGGACAAGCTGTCGGAAATGCTCTCCCGCAACCATGTCAAAAGCATCACCGTCGTTCGCATGGAGGTGCCCTGCTGCTCCCCGCTCGAAAAGGCCGCGTCCGCAGCCGTCTCCGCATCCGGAAAGAAGATCCCGTTGAGGGTCGTCGTGCTGGGAAAGGACGGCTCGATAAAATCGGACGTCTCCTCGTGAACGGCTCTTCCCCGGTGTTCGGATGATCGTCAAGTACCTAGGCAAAAAGGAATGGGCGCTCTTCGTCCTCAGCGTGCTCTTCATCTTCGCCCAGGTGTACCTGGACCTGAAGATACCGGAGTACATGAGCGACATCACCCTGGCCCTCGAGAACGGAGAGTCCTCGAACGTCATCGTCAGAAGCGGCGTCGGCATGGTGGTCTGCGCGCTTCTGAGCCTGGTCGCGTCGCTTAGCGCCGGATACCTCACCGCCCGCATATCCACGACGCTGAGCCGCAGGCTCCGTCTGATGATGCTGGACCAGGTGAACGGGTTCTCGCCTGAGGACGTCGACCATTTCACGGTGGCCTCGCTCATCACCCGCAGCACCAACGACATCACGCAGATCCAGCAGTTCGTCGGACGCGCCCTCCAGGTGATAGTCAAGTCCCCCATAATGGCGGCATGGGCGATCCTCAAGATCTCCGGAAGCTCATGGGAGTGGACGGCCGCCACCGCCGTCGGCGTCATCATACTGTTCGGCGTCATGCTCGTGGTCATACGCCTGTCCATGAGGCATTTCCGGAAGATCCAGGAGCTCACGGACTCGGTCAACCGCGAGACCCGCAACGGGATCAACGGCGTCAGGGTCGTCAGGGCCTACAACGCCGAGGAGTTCCAGGCGCAGAGGTTCGATTGGACCTCGGAGGAGCTCCTCCGCAGCAACCTTTCGGTCCTCCGCATAATGTTCCCGATGTACACGATCTCGTCGGCGATGACGAACTTCCTCACCCTGGCCATATACTGGATAGGCGCCGCGCTCATCTCAGCGACCGGGGACGTGGATGAGCAGATGGTCCTGTTCTCCGACATGATAGTGTTCTCGTCGTATGCCATCCAGGTCCTCCGGGCATTCATGCTCGTGTCGGAGATCCTGCGCATGTATCCGAGGGCGTCCGTCAGCCTGAACAGGGTGAAGGAGGTCATAGACCACCAGCCCCGCATGCGGGAAGGGTCGGAGGAGGAGGGCGGCCCCGCAGGCACCGTGGAGTTCAGGAACGTGAGCTTCAGATATCCGGGAGCCGGCGGAGACGCGTTGAAGGACGTCAGCTTCAAGGTCGGGAAGGGCCAGACCCTGGCCATCATAGGCCCCACCGGAAGCGGCAAGACCACCCTCGCCAAGCTAATGCTGAGGATATACGACGCCGGCTCCGGAGAGGTCCTCGTGGACGGGAAGGAGGTCGGCAGATACCGCAGGGAGGCCCTGACCTCAAGGATCTCCTACGTTCCGCAGAGGAGCATCATCTTCACCGGGACCGTGAGGGACAACGTGAACTACGGCGACACCTCCGACCTCAGGGACGACGGAGACGTCTGGAGGGCGCTGGAGGTGGCGCAGGCGGCCGATTTCGTCAGAGTCATGCCGGACGGCCTGGATTCCCAGATATCGCAGCAGGGGAAGAACCTGTCCGGCGGGCAGAGGCAGCGCATCTCCATAGCGAGGGGGGTATGCCGCCGCTCTGAGATACTGATACTGGACGACTCCTTCTCAGCCCTCGACTTCAAGACCGACAAGAGGCTCCGCTCGGCGCTGAAGAAGGAGCTCAAGGATACGACCGTCGTGATGATCGCCCAGCGCATCGGGACGATAATGGACGCCGACGTGATAGTCGTCCTCGACGAGGGGAAGGTCGTCGGAATCGGAACCCACAAGGAGCTCATGAGGGACTGCGCCCTCTATCGTGACATCGCGATCTCGCAGATGACGGAGGGGACCATTTGAGCGCCCCCCAGCCAAGATGGGCCAAATACGACAAGTCCGACGATCTGTTAGGCACCACCCTCCGCATCTTCAGATACATCGGGAAGTACCGCTACCGCATCTACGCCGGGATAGCGCTGTCGATGATCGCCTCGATGGCGACGCTGATAGCCCCGCAGTACCACAAGACCATGACCGACCTCATATCCGACGGGGTGGGCGGCGGATACATGGACATGAAGGGCATCCTGGGCTGCGTCGCCGTCCTGGCCGCGCTGTATTCGGTGGTAGCCGTCCTGCGCTCGATATCCGCCATTCTCATTCCATCCGCTTCGGAGCATAACGGGAACATGATGCGGAAGGACCTGAACCGGAAGATATCCAGGATTCCGCTGGGCTTCCTGGACAGGCTCAAGATCGGCGACGTCATGAGCAGGTTCACCAACGATACCGACAGCATCCGCCGCCAGTCCGCAGACAGCATCGCAAACATGCTGGTCGCCCTGACGATGATAGTGGGATCGCTGGCGATGATGCTCTACACCGAATGGAGGCTGGCGATCGTCGCCGTGATACCAGCCCTATGCGGATTCTTCGTCGTGATGCTGATCGTCCGCCGCTCCAAGAAATACTTCGTCAGGCAGGCCAGGGACCTGGGGAAGATCAACACGCTCATCGAGGAGACGTATTACGGGATAGACGTCGTGGACGCGTACAACGGTAAGGGGAAGGTGAGGGGGGAGTTCGTCAAGGTCAACGACGACCTGTACTCCAGCGCGCTGAAGGCTAGGTTCCTGTCGAGCATGATGCCCCAGATCATGGGCTTCATATCCAACATCGGATACGTCGTGGTCTGCGTGGCAGGCTCCATGATGGTCCTGGACGGCTCCATAGGCTACGGGGTCATCGTGGCCTTCATCATCTACGTGAAAGAGTTCGGAGACCCTCTGGAGCGCCTGTCCAACTCCATCTCGTCACTTCAGAGCATAGCCGCATCCGCGGAGAGGGTTTTCGAGTTCCTCGATGCCCCTGAAATGGAGGACGAGAGCAGAAAGCCGGATGTGTCCGAGGCCGTCCGCGGCAAGGTGGAGTTCCGCGACGTCCGCTTCTCGTACGAGCCCGGAAAGGAGGTCATCCACGGCTTCAGCCTCACGGTCGAGCCGGGCCAGAAGGTCGCGATAGTCGGGCCCACCGGATCCGGGAAGACGACCATTGCCAACCTTCTCATGAGGTTCTACGAGACGGATTCCGGAGACATCACGGTCGACGGGATCAGCCTGAGAGACATCAGGCGCCCGCAGGTGCACGAGATGTTCTGCATGGTGCTGCAGGACACCTGGCTGTTCAACGGCTCCATACGCGACAACCTGACGTTCGGTCGCGACTATTCGGACGATGCCCTGGACGCCGCCTGCGAGGCCGTCGGGATATGCGGGTTCGTATAGTCCCTTCCCGACGGATACGACACGGTCCTTGGAGATTCCGAGTCCCTGTCGGCCGGCCAGCGCCAGCAGGTCACCATCGCCAGGGCGCTGGTGAGGGACGCGCCGCTGCTGATACTGGACGAGGCGACGAGCTCCGTGGACACCCGCACCGAGAAGCATATTCAGGACGCCATGGACGTGCTCATGAAGGGTCGCACGTCGTTCGTCATAGCCCACAGGCTTTCGACGATCAAGGACGCCGACGTCATACTGGTGGTGAAGAACGGCTCCGTCGTGGAGCGTGGAACCCATGAGGGGCTCCTGTCGGCCGGCGGATTCTACAAGGAGCTGTACGACAGCCAGTTCGAGAACTGTGAATGAAGGGGGCGGACCCCCTTAAGAATCACCCGAGGACTATGGAGCCCGCGACGCGGAGCTTCCCGCCCTCGAGATACATTATAATAGCCCTGTCGCCAGGCTTGTGGATCATGTCGGAGTCGAGCTCCATGACCACGTCCGGGGACCTGAAATCCTCCCCGGAGACGGAGACGACCCTGCACGGGACCATCTGCATCCAATGGCCGAGATGGAGCACCATGCCCTCCTTGAGGGGAGATCCCCAGTACTTCACAAGGGTCGCCTTTCCGGAGACGGACCTGGTCATCTTCACGGACGGGTCCGTGGTGACGACGAAACCCCTGTCGAGCTCGTCGGACTCGATCCCGCGGAGGGCGAGGCCGACATGGTCTCCCTTGACGCCGTCGTCGGCGTCCAGGTCGTGCTTCTGGATGGACTTCAGGATGACCTCCCTCTTGATGGGGAACACGGTCATCTTGTCGTGCTTCCTGAAGTATCCGTCTATGACGGACCCGAGAACTACAGTCCCGACCCCTTTGACGTTGAAGTGGGAATCCACCGGGCAGGAGCCGCAGGTCCCGTCCCCGGCGGACTTGGACTCGGCCTTGGCCATGGCTATGAGCTCCTCCCTCAGCTTGATCGGGTCCTCCTCCCTGAGCTCGTAGCCCTCGAGCGAGGTCCCGGCCAGGAGGGGCTTGACCTGCTCCGGCTGGATGTAGTTCCTGAGGATGATCCATCCCCTGTCGAGGCCGAGGGAATCCGCCATTACGATGGTCTCGCCGAGGAACGAGTCCACCTTCTCCACCACGAGTATGGCGAACTCGGACATGGCGGCGGAATAGAACAGGGAGGAGAGCTTCTCGGGATACTTCGAAGGCTCGATGAGGGTGAACGAGTCCCTTCCCTCCTTGTGGTCGTAGAAGGTCATGTCGGTGACCGTGCCCTTCTTGCCTATCTTTCCGGCCAGATCCTTGGCTCCGAGGACGGCCACGTTCAGATTGCCCATCGGATCCCACCGCTGCTGACAAGACGGATGCCGTCGCGCTTCAGGACCTCCACGGCCTTCTCGGGGTCGTTCACCCTCATGTAGAAAACCGAGCCGGTCTTGCCGGAATAGGCGTAGCCGTACTCGATGTTGATCCCGGCCTTCCCGAAGGCGTCGGCCGCCTGGAACAGGGCCCCGGGAGTGTCCTCCAGGATGACTCCGATGACGTCGGTCTTGCGGACTATGACCCCCTTCGCCTTGAGCTTGCTGTACGCCCCTTCCGGATCCTCCACTATCGCCCTCAGTATCCCGAAGTCGGTGGACTCGGCGAGATTGAAAGCCTGCATGTTTATCCCGCATTCGCGGAGGACGGAGGCGATGTACGCCAGGCGTCCGGGCTCGTTGTTCACGAAGATCGAAAGCTGCTTGATTATGCTGTCTGCCATCATATCACCCTCTTGTCGACTACCCTCTTGGATTTTCCTTCGAACCTAGGCAGCTCGCCGGGGGCCTTGAGCTCCACCTCGGCGGCGATGTTAAGATACTTCTTGAGCTGGGACTCGACGTAGGACCTGAGCTTGTTCATGTCCTCCACCTTGTCACTGAAAGCCTCCTCCTTGATCTCCACCTGGACGACCATCCTGTCCAAGGCGCCCTCCCTGGTGACTATGATCATGTAGTGGCCGGCCAGCTGCGGGATCTGCATGAGCGTGTACTCGATCTGGGAGGGGAACACGTTGATTCCGCGGATGATCAGCATGTCGTCGGAGCGCCCGGATATCCTGGATATCCTCGGGGAGGTGCGGCCGCAGGGACACTCCTCCTCGTCGATCGACGTGATGTCCTTGATCCTGTAGCGGATCATGGGCATGGCCTCCTTCTTGAGCATGGTGACCACCAGCTCCCCCTTCTGTCCGGGCTCCAGGTTCTCTCCGGTGTCGGGATCGATGATCTCGCAGTAGACGAGGTCTCCGGCCATGTGTATGCCGTTCCTCTCCTCGCATTCGGTGAACATGGGGCCGGCCATCTCCGACGTCCCGTAGATGTCGAAGGCCCTGATTCCCATGGAATCCTCGATGTGCCTCCTCATCCCGTCGGACCAGGGCTCCGCCCCGAGGACCGCCTTCCTGAGCTTCGTATCCCTGCGGAAGTCTATGCCCATCCTCTTCGCCACGTCGCCCATGTGGATGAGGTACGACGGGGTGCATGCGATGGCGGTCACGCCGAGGTCCTTGATCAGCTCGATCTGGCGCTCGGTGCTGCCGGTGCTGGCGGGAAGGACGGTGGCCCCGACCCTCTCGGCCCCGTAATGGAGCCCCAGGCCGCCCGTGAACAGGCCGTACCCGTACGAGACCTGCATCGTGTCGTCAGCCCCTATGCCCACGGAAGTCAGGGACCTGGCCAGCGCCTCGGTCCAGTATTCCAGGTCGTTGCGGGTGTATCCTACCAGCGTCGGCTTGCCGGTGGTACCAGAAGAGACGTGGTATCTTACGACCTCGCTGTTGGAGACGGTGAACATGTTGGTCGGGTAGTTGTCCCTCAGGTCCTGCTTGTACATGAACGGCAGCTTGGAGGCGTCCGCTATGGACGTGATGTCGTCGGGGTGGACGTTGGCCGCCTTCATCCTGTCGTGGTAGAACCTGTTGAACGAGTACAGGTTGTTGACCAGGGATTTGAGTTCGCGGTACTGAAGGGCCTTGAGGTCCTCTTTGCGCATGCATTCGATTTTCGAGTTCCAGAACATCGGCTGACTTCCTGATGGGCCCGCATCATTATGTTTCTATATTAATTTGCCAGAGAATACGATTTTTATACAGTATTTCATGACATGCCCCATGAGCGACGTTGCGGAACGTCTGGACGCGTTCGTATCCGCGGCCGCGGACCTGGCCTCGAAGGTGGACTCCGAGGTGGCCGACAGGGAGAACGACCCCAGGTCGATGTGCTTCTGGAACATACGCAACAGGGCGCTGATCTCCCAGGAGATCGTAGGCTTCTACGGAAAGGCGTGGGACGGCGACGAGTCCACCGGGGACGAGATGTCGGAGCGGATGATGGTCGTCACCAGGGACATGTTCGTGGAAGTGGTGTCATCGGTGGAAAAGGCCGCCAGGGACTGCATGAGGCTTTACGAATCCTCCGGAATCAAGGCCAAGGCGTCCGAACAGGGCGGGAGGATGTACCTGCGCGACATAATGGTGGCCTCGAGGGAGCTGGGATACATCGACGGCAAGGAGCTGGAGGCCTGGGACCGCATCCTGCTCATGAGAAACCTCACCATCCACAACAACTCCGTATCGGACAGGTCGGACGTGTTCGTCCTCGGGGACCTCCGCATCTCCATGCGCCCCAACAGGATGATGAAGGGGCCCCCGTCGACATTCGTCATCCTGTCCTCGGAGACCTTGATGCTCTTCTACAGATGGCTCATGTCCGTCCACAGGAGACGACGAAATGGATCAGAGGGAGCTCTGGGAGGACTTCTATCAAAAGAATCCGATGGCATGGAGAGGGGTCACGGATATCGACGTCCCGTGCTCAGGAAGCGCTCTGGACCTCGGATGCGGCAACGGCAAGACGGTGGCGGCCCTCCTGGATGCCGGGATGGAGACCACAGGGGTCGACTTCTCGGGGACGGCAATAGAGAAGTGCCGCAGGCAGTATCCCGAGGCGACCTTCGTCGTCTGCGACGTCTCCTCCCTTCCCTTTCCGGACGGATGCTTCGACCTCGTCACCGCCATCCATGTGCTCGAGAACCTCGACGACGGGAAGCTGGCAAAAACCGTCCAGGAGATCCGCAGGGTCCTGAAAGACGACGGCCGCCTGTTCGTCAGATGCTTCACGCCGCGCGACATGAGGGCGGGAACGAGCAGGAACGGCTTGTACTACAGGTATTTCACGGCCGACGAGCTGGTTCGGCTCTTCGAAGGGCTGGACGCGCTCCGCTCCTCGGAGAATGACGAGCCCACCCGGTTCGGGACGATCAGATCCAGGGCGGAGTGCCTGTTCAGGAAGCCGTCGCAGGAAGCGGACGCTCGCAACTGATATGAACCACCCTGCTCTACGTCGAATCATGAAATGTCCGAAATGCGGGTTCGACAACCCTGAGGACGTCCTCTTCTGTAAGGAATGCGACTGGAGGACCGATATCCCGTACGTGCCCGAAAGGAAGCCGAACGCCGCCATGTTCTGCGCGCTGGCTCTCGTCATAGGAATCGCGGCCGCCGCGCTATGCATCAAGGACGACACGGCCATCGCGGCAGTCGTCCTCGGAGCCGCCGGGATGGTCCTGGGCGGATATGCGGTCAACCTCCCGCGCCTTCTCGGAGGGGACAGGAAGACGCTCCTCACCCTGATCGCGGGCGTAGGCCTCATGCTGAGCATGGTCGGATTCATGCTGGGGCTCTACGAGGCGGTGCTCTGATGGCGGTATATCGCGGGAAGTACGTCCTCGAAGGACTGGGCACCATCAGTCCCGAGATGGAGAGGAACCTCGACATCGCCTACGAGATATGCATGTCGTACAGGCCGGAGTTCCCGTGCGAGATGTGCGGCAAATGCTGCCACCAGCCGAACATAGTCATAAAGCCGGAGGAATTCGAAAGGATAGCCTCCGCCGCGGACCTCACCATCGCGGAGTTCATCGACGGATACCTGTACCGCACTCCCGACGGCAGGTTCCTGCTGTCCAAGACGTCTCCGTGCGCCTTCCTGGGAAAGGACAACAGGTGCAGGATATGGAAGGACCGCCCGCAGATATGCGACGACTTCCCGTACGCGGTCTCCATGTTCATGAGCAGGGTCTACCTCGCTCTGACCAACCCGGAGGCCGACATACTCGAGCTGATAGCCTACATGGACGACACCTGGCCGTGCACCAAGGTCATCAAATCCACCATCAAAGACAGAATAGGGGAACGCAAGAAGGATGTGGTCCCGGCGTGATCGCACCCCTATCGCGATCGTCATCCTCAACTGGCCCCCCGCCGTCACCGGATAGACGGCGGAGGCGCCCGAGCTTATTCTGACGTCCTTCTCGCCCAGATCCTCCGTCGAGTCCCCGTAAGACAGCGTGACCTTGTAGGGATGCCCCCTGCAATGCGCCTTCATTATCGCGTCGATGTACTCCAAGGCGTGCCTGTCCCCGGTATGGACGGAATAGGCCGCCATGTCGGTCAGGAACACGGGGGAGTCGTCCCCGTCGGATGAGAGGTCGCTCATCCTCACCTTAGAGGCGGCCATGGCGTCCAGGACCTCGGAGGCGGAGGGGGACCCGTCATCGGCATGGCTGAACCCGGGAGACAGCATCGACAGCGCCACCACCAGTATCCCCATGAAGACCATGGCGTCGAGAAACGCGGTGATGCCGCGGGAGTCCTTCAGCATACTACCACCTTGTACATCGCGGGAACGACCCTTCCCCCGTCGCATCCGACTGTCGACGTATGGAACGCCGAAGTGTATCCGGAGCCAGGGTCCGTCCCGGCCTGGACCACACTGGCGGCCTCGCAGAACCCCCCTGGGACCGTGGCCTCCACCCTGACGTATCTGCGGCCGGTGGCGTCCAGGTATTCCTGGAGGTAGTCCTCGTAATCGGGCTCGAAGCGCCCGTCCTCCACGTTTCCGCGCAATGCGTTCATATCGAAGCGCAGGTCGTCCTCCGTCTCGGAAGACGCGAGCACGGTGACGGCGCCCAGGAACGCCGTGAGCGCCACCATGACCGCCATGAAGGCCAAGGTTGCCTCCAGGAAGCCCATATCACCTCTGATGTCCCCTTTCATGGGGGGCTCTTCGTCAGGACGGTATTTAATCCAAGGGCGTGCGGTCACACTCCGCGCTGGTAGAGGCCGCGCGTGAACGACCCGCCGCACATCTCGGTGATCTTCTCCCTCTTCGCCCGATCCGGCCTGAGGCACATCTCTCCCACGGCCTTAGCCAGCGCCGGAGGGCGCCTCCTCAGGTCCAATCCCACGGATGACACGCCCATCTCCCTGAGGTCCTGTATGCTGTCCACCAAGTAAAGGTCCACGGAATTCAGGATGTGGGAATATCCCCTCTTGTCCCTATAGACGGGGAACGAGGCCCCCCTCTCGTCAGTCAGGGTGCACGAATCCATCCCCGGGTCGCGGGTGAGCATCAGCTCCGTCCGACCGAACGCCATTACCTCCAGCCTCGAGGGATAATGTAGCGACATCTCGGAGATCTCCCCTTTGGACATCTCCGTGGAAAGGGTGAGCTGATGGAGCTTCAACGGGAAGAAATGGTTGAACGCGTTGAGGACGGAGCTGCCGTATATCCTCTTGGCGCCGGCGCACGCGCGATACTGGCCCACCGTGTTCACCATCACCGGATACTCGGTTTCGCGGAACTCGTCGGCCGGATCGAAGCGCGGAAGAAGTGTGACGAACTCCCTGTCCGCGGAGGTGCATATCTCCCTGGCCTCCTCGATCTTGTCCATGTTGTCGAAGTAGATGCGGTCCGCGTACGGCAAAGCTGCCTCCATTGTCTTTATGCTGGACACGTAGTAGGAAAGCTGCATCCGGGACTGCTCCCTCGGATAAGTGTTGGTCTTCATCCTCATGGGGCGCCTCTGCGTGGATCCGGAAAGCGGCGGCGCCGGCCCGATGAGGTTCTTGATGTCGTCTATGCGCGGATCGTAGGTACGGTAAAGCGAATATCTTCCGTCAGGTATCTTGAAGGGGATGCGGATGGGCTTGAGGCTGGATACCTTGAATCCGCCGGCCTTCGTGTCCCCGATGAACAGGGACAGCCCGTCCCTGATTCCTATCTCGTCCGATATCTGGCTCACGTCCATGACCCTGTCCCTGATCTTGACCTCGCCTAGGAGGAAGCCCCTGTTGTCAGGGTATTCCGGCTGAACCGGGGACACGAACTTGCCCAGATATCCGGAGCAGGTCCCCCGGTTGAAGACGGTCCTCAGAAGCTTCAAGGCGTCGTCGAACTCATTGCCGCCCTCGCCCTTGTCGGCCATGGAGTAGACCTTGGTGGCCAGGTACGAATAGGCGGGCGACCTCATGCGCCCCTCTATCTTCAGGGACGTGACCCCCAGCCTTCTCAGATCGTCCATATAGTCGAGACCGAAGAGGTCCGCACAGCTGAGGAGATAGCCCGTCTTGGTCTCCGAGGCATACTTTTTCCTGCATGGTTGAGCGCAAGAGCCCCTGTTGCCGCTGCGTCCGCCGATGTGGCTGGACATCAGGCATCCTCCGGACACGCAATAGCACAGCGCGCCCTGTATGAACACCTCGGTCTCGATGGGGGAATCGGGGACCATGGAGGACAGTTCCTCCATCGTCAGCTCCCTGGCCAGCACCGCCCTGTCCAATCCGTTCTCGGCGCACCATTTCAAGCCTTCCAACGAATGGACCTGCATCTGCGTCGAGGCATGCTTAGCGATGTCCACACTGGTAAGGCATTTCAGAAGACCCAGGTCCTGGACGATGACGGCGTCGGCGCCGATGTCTGCCAGGAACCTGACGAAGGACACGGCGTCGTCCATCTCGCTTCCCTTGACCAGTGTGTTCACGGTGACATGCACCTTGACGCCATGGTCGTGAGCGTATCCGACGGCGCCTTCCAGCTCAGAATCGCTGAAGTTGCCGGCGAATGCGCGGGCGCCGAAATCCTTTCCGGCCAGATAAACGGCGTCGGCGCCGGCCAGGACAGCAGCCGGAAGACTATCTGGAGACCCTACGGGCGACAGTATTTCCACGCTCCACCTATCTGCCGATGCGGTATAAGGATTATCGCACCGTGCATGCACGCGTCCATTGGTTATATCCGAATCCCCAGAGCATCCGCATGCATACGTTGAACTGGAAGAAGAAATCCCCGTCCGGGAGGAACGATGGCAGGAAAAGCACGGACTCCCGCCCTTCGAAGGCGCCGTCGGCATCGGTGTCTGACGACGCCCTGATCATCAACTGCTCGAGATGCAGGTTCACGCCCGACCCCGGAACGGCCGAATGCATAGGCTGCATGGTCAGGACGATGTGCGCCACGGGAAGCTCCGACAGGATAGTCCTCCGCACCGGCAAGGACATAGAGATATCCGGGCGCTCGGGCAGGATGATCAAAGACACGGCTTCGGTGATGAGATGGTCGCTGCCGCAAGAGCCTCCGAAGGGGAGGTGCTCGATGTGCGACCTCTACAAGGGGAAAGTGGTCGGGGCGGTCTGGGACAGGTTCCCTTCGGACGGATTGGGAGCCGCGCATGCGACACTCCAAGGCAAGCGCCCTCCGGGAAAGGAATGCGAAGGATGCGTCCAGCGCACCCGCCGCGCGTTGGAGCAGATCGAAAACAGGATTGCAGAGATAAACGAACGTATGTCCAGGGCCCCCGGGAGGCAATACCGATGGAGATGATAGCCCCCTGGCGGCAGTTCAGAATAGGGCCCGGCCGCGAGCGCGAGATGATCGCTGAGGGAAAGTTCCAATGGGATGACGCGGAAACGGACGAGGGCCCGTTCTTCGAGAGCGACCGCGAGACCCAGCCCCACGATCCTCTGGCATCCAAGAACGACTTCACCTCCCTGTTCGGAGCCATGGTGGTCAAGGACGTCCGGTCCAAGCCGTCCTACACGAACTGCTGGCTCACGTATCCCTCCGACGTGAAGGTCCTCAGCAAGTACAGAACCGGGGCAGCATCCGTCACCATCGGACTCACCGATGACGGACAGACCGAGTATTCCGTAATCCCGTCCGAGTACAGCCTGCCGGACGACATGAATGCCCTGATCTCTGATGTGATCAGGGACATCAGGGCAACATACCGCATACGTGGCGGAAGGCTGGACAGGGACTCCGTCATGGGCACCGCCCGTTCGATTCTGACGAACAGATACGACGACGTCCGCAAGGCCTACGGGGAGGACAAGGACGTGGACTCGCTCATCAACGACGTGTGCTCAGCCTCCTACAGGCATTCCGTGGGCGCAGGCATCTTCGAAGTCCTTCTTTCCGATCCTCACATCGAGGACGTGTACGTGGACGCGCCATGCGACGCCAGCCGCATACATGTCACCGTGAACGGGGTGGAGGGGGTCAATGCGCACATGAGGTGCAGGACCAACCTGATAATCGACCGCATGGAGATGGGGAACCTCATAAACATCCTGAAGCGCGAGAGCGGGCTGAGGTTCTGCCAATCCTCGCCTGTGCTGGAGACTGATTTCAAGGAATTCGACGCCAGGGCAACCGTGATTGGATTCCCCATGAGCCCCAACGGGGAGGCTCTGGCGATCAGAAAGCATTCGGTCAGGCCGTGGACGCTCACGAGGCTCATAGCCAACGGGACCATAGACGCGCGCTCGGCAGGCCTGCTCTCGTTCCTGGTGAACAACCGCTCCACGTTCCTGATATGCGGCGCGAGAGGAGCGGGAAAGAGCTCGCTTCTGGCCGCGCTCATGTTCGAGTTCCCGCTGGGCCAGAGGATACTCACCATAGAGGACACGATCGAGCTGCCAGGGGAGCAGATGCGCTCCCTCGGATACAAGATACAGACCTTGCTCATGGACGACAGGTCGGGAGACGGGCACCTGTCGGGAGCGGACGAGGCCCTAAGGGTGTCCCTGCGCATGGGCGAGTCCGCGATAGTCGTCGGGGAGGTTAGAGGGGAGGAGGCCCGCATACTGTACCAGAGCATGCGCACCGGGAAAGCCGGAAGCGCCATCATGGGGACGATACACGGCGAATCGGCCAAGTCTGTATACGACCGCATGGTCCACGACATGGGGATCGCGCCTGAGGCGTTCATGGCCACGGACGTGGTGGTGACCCTGGGGACGGTCAAGGACAGGCGCACCGGCAACCTTGCCAGGAGGGTGAACGAGCTGGTGGTGACGTCGTACGAGACGGGAAAGTTCGTAGACGCGACCGATCAGACCAGGCTGCTGGACACCCCCGTCATGAAGAGGGCGATGCAGACGTCGAGGCTCGGAAAGATGGAGGCCATGAAGGAGATCCGCGCCAGGGCGGCCATGCGCGCATATCTTGCCGAGATCGGGAAGAGGAAGGAGAGGTTCCTGGAGCCGGAATGGATACTCCTAGCCAACGACATCCTGTCGCGGATGCCTCCGACCGCCACCGCCGAATCGGTGCTGGAGGAGTTAAAGAGAAGGACGGTGGCAGCTGGTGCGCGATTCGGTGAGCAAGATCGACAGCAAAAGGCTGCTGAACGAATGCCCGACGGTCGTCGGAATGATGACGTCCTCCCTGGAATCGGGCGGCTCCCTGGACTCGGCCGTCAGGATGATAGCCGAGGAGGGGCCGGAGCTGTCCAGGATGCTGTTCTCGAGGATATCCCGCAGGATGGACACTAAAGCCTGCGGAAGCATGTCGTCCTGCGTGGCCGAGACGTTGTCCCGGCTACCGGAGGAGGCCGCAGGATACAGGCGTGCGATACACCTCTGCATCGCGGCCTCGGAATCGTCCAGCTCAGAAGAGCGGACCGGGATGCTCAAGGATGCCTCCGACATCTCCCTAGGAGCCGTGAAGGACATGGGAAGGGCGTATGGGGCATCGTTGAACACCCCGTTCATGACGATCTTCGGATTGGGGATACTCGTTCCCATGATCCTCATGTCTATCCTCCCGATGCTCAGCATAGGTGGGATGCTGGGCCCCGGCGCCATGGACCAGGGCGCGATCGTGTTCGTGACGCTGGCGGCCATACCCGCGACGATACTGACGATAGCGGTATGGATGAGGAACACCAACCCTTTCCTCCTCGTCAGGCACGGCCGCCAGGACCGCCGCTGCGCCTTGCCGATGCTGCTGGCGATCCCCTGCGCCATTGCCTGCATTGCATTCGGATGCGACGAGGGATGGCTGATCCTGCTCTCCCTGACCCCCGCCTGCCTGATCACGATGATGCTGAACCACCCGGACATCAGAAGGGAGAGGAGGCTCTCGAAATGCGAGCAGGGGCTCAGGGACTCCGTCTTCGACATGGGGAACAGGATGATGTCAGGCGAAAACTTCGAAAGGGCCGCCCCTGAGGCCATAAGCATGCGGAAGGAATGCGATGACGCCGGGGAGTCCATGTCCCGCGAGCTGCTGCTATGCCGCGGCGACGTCGGCAGGGCCATTTCCAGGTCCATCAAGCCGATATCGGAAGACATGGCGATAGCGCTCACGGACGTCTATCGCTGCTCCAGGCGCGACGTGTCCGACGCGGGAAAGCTCGCCATAGCCCTGGGACGGCAGTTCCAGAACCAGAACCACGCGCGCAGGAGCCTGGAGCTCAGCCTGAAGAGCATGACCGACATGATGATGGCCACGTCGATGCTGTTCGCGCCGATGATATTGGGCATGAGCGTGGCGATGCTGGAGCCTCTCTCGGGACTCTCCGGGTTCCAGAGCCTGGATGAGACGTCGCTCATACTCTCCGTCTATCTTGCAGAGCTCAGCCTGACGATCTCGGTCCTGCTCTCGGGGCTGGGCAGCGGAGAGAGCTTCCGCGCGGCCTTGTGGAGGTTCTGCGCGCTCTGCCCCCTGTCCCAGGCGGTGTTCTGCATCTGCTGCGGAATCTCCTTCCGAGGCGGCAGCGCATCATGAAATACGTAGCAGGCGATTCCAAATCATGAGCGGACGTGCCGACGGCCTAGGCGAAGAGATCATGTCCTTGGCCGCCGACATGCTCTGCCTCGACATGAGGTTCCTCGTTCAGTCGGTGATCTCCCTCGACGTCGATGTGGTTCCCGGGTCCGGAAGGCCCGTGATCGGGAACGGACGCGTGACGTTCTTCGAGGAGAGCGTGATCGCAGACTACAGGGAGTGCAACAACCTCCCCGCCCGCCAATTGGCCCACTGCGCGTTCCATCTGCTTCTGGGACATTCCGGGGACGAGGTGTCCGACGCCGTATCGCTGGCGGAAGACATCGTGGTCGAGTACGTCCTGGATTCGTTGGACACCCCGCACACCGCCATCCCAGGGAGGGATGAGCGCATGTACGCATGCGAGAGGAGCTTCAAGCGCGCCAAGGCCCCGGTGCCTTTGCTCATGGAGGGCCACATCTCCTCCCTCCGCGAATGGGAGAGGGGCTCTTACGATTCCATGTTCAGAAGGGACGACCCCGCTTTCCGCGCCCCGGCGGATGACGGGAGATGGGCGGAGATGGCGCAGCAGGCCATGGCGGAGACCGAGGGTTTCATAAGAAAGACCGGAGAAGGCTCCAACGCCCTCCTGTCAGTCCTCAGGATAAGGAACAGGAGGCGCTACGACTACCGCGGTTTCCTCAGGAAGTTCATGTCCCGCGGGACCGCCGTCGGAGAGGACCCGTCTGAATTCGACCCGATATACTACACGTACGGCCTGTCGACCTACGGGAACATGCCGCTGGTGGACTCCCTGGAGTCCTCCGAACGTCGGATGCTCAAGGAATTCGTGATCGCGGTGGACACGTCCGGTTCCACGATGAGGGAGTCAGTAGAGACATTTCTCGAAGAGACGTTCTCCGCCCTGATGCTCTCCTGCGACGGAAAAGGGTCGCGCCTCCACGTGATCCAATGCGACGACATGGTCAGAAGGGACGACGTCGTCGGATCCAAAGAGGACATCTCCGAGCTCATGAGCGGATTCAAGCTCGAAGGGGGCGGAGGAACGGATTTCCGCCCGGTGTTCCGCTATGTGGACGAACTCATCGAGAACGGCGACCTCAAGAATTTAAAGGGCCTCATGTACTTCACAGACGGTCTCGGCACGTATCCTGAGAGGAGGCCGAGGTACGACGCCGTGTTCGTGTTCTGCGACGACAGATGCAGGAGCCACGAGGTGCCTCCTTGGGCGATGAAGCTGGAGGTTACTACGGCCGAGCTTCGCGGTTTCGGAGGGACTCCATGAACATACAGGAAGCCAAGGATTGCATCAGGGATGCGATTACGTCATACCTGAGCCACGACGAGAACGGCGACTATTCCATACCCCGGTCCAAACAGAGGCCCCTGGTCATCATGGGGGCGCCGGGCCTTGGAAAGACCGCGATCATGTCGCAAGTGGCAGCGGAGCTCGGGATAGGATACGTCGGATACGCGATGACCCATCACACCCGCCAGTCCGCCATAGGGCTGCCCATGATTGAAAAGGCGATCTACGGCGGAACGGAGGAGGCCGTGACGAGATACACGATGAGCGAAATCGTGGCCTCCGTATACGACGAGATGGAGAGGAGCGGGCACAGGGAGGGCATACTGTTCATAGACGAGGTCAACTGCGTATCCGAGACCCTGGCCGCGGCCATGCTGGACCTCCTCCAGAACAAGAAGCTCGGACCGCACAGGATACCTGACGGCTGGATTCTGACCGCCGCCGGAAACCCTCCGGAATACAACGAGTCGGCTAGGGAGCTCGACGTCGCCACGTCGGACAGGGTAAGGCTCATAGAGGTGGAGCCGGACGCCGATGTCTGGCTCAGATACGCCGCCGGGGCCGGCGTTCATGATGCCGTCAGATACTACCTGAGCGTAAAGCCGGGCAGCCTCATGTCGATGGAAAGGACCCCAGGAGGATACAGGTTCGCCACCCCGCGTTCATGGGAGGACCTCTCCGCGGTCCTGAAGGAACACGACCGCATCGGTCTGCCGGTGGGGATCCCCTTGATATCCCAATACATACGCGACCCCGACATAGCGGCGGAGTTCAAGAGATACCTGGATTTCCATAGAAGATACGGCAAGGAGCATGACGTGGGCTCGATACTCGACGGCGCCGCCCATGGGTCCTCTCTGGAGAATGCCGATGCGGAGGAGAGGCTGTCCGTCATATCCATGATCGTGGGCAGGCTCAACTCCGAAGCGGAGGAAGGGCTCTGCCTCGAGGCGCTAATGAGCCTTCTGGACTCCTACGGCGGGGAGGATCCGGAAGAATGGCTGAGACGCTCCGGCGAGGAACTGTCCCGGAAGCTTTCCTCCCCAACCACGGGCGACGTTGCCAAATCGTCATCCTTCTGCATTAACGCGCTCAAAGGACTTGACAGGACGAGGGACGGCATAGTCAAGGCGAAATCGGAGGCGACTGCCCGCGGCGTCGCGCATCAGAGGTCCTTCGACGCCCGTCTCGACAACGCGATGACGTTCATGGAAGGTTCCGGAAGACACGGCGCAGTCCAACTTCTGTCAAGCCTGCTCGGATGCTATTCCGTCGTCATGTATTCAAGGCCTGGCGGACCGCTTTACAGATACAACGACGAGCTCCTGTCCGATGGACGCGACAAGAGGATAACGGATGCCATGGAGGCTTGGGACGATGCAGCGCACCGAATATCGGAAGACAGGCGACGGGGCCGAGATTACCAGGATAACGTCGGTCGACAAGGTTGTTGAAGTCCCTGGATTCATAGACGGCCTGCCGGTAGCCTCGATCGGACCCAGGTTCCTCAACGAATCCCATCAGGGAAGGACGGTCAGGATACCGTCTTCCGTAATACGCATCGACCAGGAGGCGTTCGAGGGCTCCACAGGGATATCCAGGATAGAATACGGCGGCAACGTCGAGACGTTCTCAGGATTCCGTCTCGTCGCTCCGTGCGACTGCTCCCTAGTGTTCGGAGACGGGTACTCGTTCGAGTTCAAGGGAGGGTTCCCGATGGGATTCCCGGAATTCGACAAGGCGATGAGGGGGTTCGGATCCGGACTCACGCTGGAGACCGCCCTGGACAGGCTCAGGAGGCCGGTCGGGCTTTCGAAGGATGACGAGGATTGGTACAGGCGCTTCGTCTCGGACAGGATAATGCCGAGGGCGGAACGCGCCGCGTCATCCAACGACGCCTCCGCCCTTCGCGAGCTCATCTCCGCAGGCACGATGACAGTCGAAGACCTGCGCCGCCTCCTTGAAAGGTCGGCCAGGTCCGGAAGGGTTGCCGTCACCAGCATGCTGATGTCCGAAATATCGTCAAGGTCTTCTTGAAGATCCGCCGGAAACGCGGTCGTTGGAGCTCCTGGCGAACATCGTGAGGGCGATCAAGGCCACGCTTATTCCCGCCATCAGCGCGAACGAGACGTGTATCCCGTCCATAGTGGCCGCGTCGACCGGCAGCCTGTCCCCGGCCACGAGCGAGACTATGCCCATGACCACTGACATTCCCAATGCTCCTGCCACCGTCCTCAGGGAGTTTATCAGGGCCGTGGCGTCCGGCCTATGGGCCGCATCCACGCTGTTCACCCCCCAGGTCGTCATCGGCATGACCATGCAGCCGGAGATTCCTATGACGGACCCGAGGAAGACCGGGATGATTATGCTCGAGTCTATCCCCACCAGCGCCATTCCGATGCACGCCGCCAGGCAGAAAGCCATGTTGACGATCATCGGCTTGCGTATCCCGTGGTTGTCGTAGATCCTTCCCGCGATCGGAGACATCACTGCGCAGAACAATGCGCTTGGAAGGATGAACAGCCCCGACATGGCCGGGTCGTACCCGTAGCACTTCTGGTAGCAGACGGGCATCATTATCGAGTATCCCATCACCACCACGTAGTAGAGCATCCCGCAAACCACGGAAAGGGCGAACTGACGGGTACGGAACAGCCTGAGCTCCAGAAACGGCTTCTCGATGCGGAGCTGCCTGCGTATGAACACGGCCGCCCCTACGGCGCCTATGGCGAGGGGGATGAAGGTCATCGGTCCGAAGGGATCGGAAGCCGTGAGCCCGCTGACGCCCAAGGTCAGTCCGCCGAACATCATGGCGCAGGTCACGAAGGAGAACGTGTCGAACGGCATCTTACTGACGTCGACGATGTCCACCATGCTGACCAGCGTGATCGCTAGTGATATGACTGCGATTATCAGCGGAAGGTAGAACGCCCCCCTCCATCCGAACAGGTTGATCATGACCCCTGCTATGGTGGGCGCTATGATGGGGGCCGCGGACATGGAAAGCCCGTACCATCCGAGGACGGTCCCGTGCCTCTCCTTGACGTATATCGTAAGGAGGACCACCTGAGCCATCGACATCAGGATTCCATTGGCGGCCGCCTGGAGGATCCTCCCCAGCATGAGGGTCGTGAAGTCCCCAGCGAACAGGTCTATGACCATTCCGACCACGAAGGTCAGGACCGTAGCCGTGTAGAGAGACTTGGTAGGGAACCGCTTCACGAAGAAGGCGGAAGCGGGCATCATGACTCCCATGACGAGCATGTATCCGCTCGTCAGCCACTGTGTGAGCGAGTCGCTGATGTCCAATGCGGCCGATATGCTGGGAATGGCCGTGGCGAGCGCGGTGCTCATCATCGACGTCGCCGTGCAGATGACTACGATGTTGAGGAATATGATCTTCCTCTTCCTATCGGTGACCTCGAGCAGGGACATGGCTGCCGCTGTAATCCATTATTTAAATTTTTTCCTTATAAAACCACGGTTTTTCCGAAGAATCAACCGCTGCGCCTGCGGACCCTCACCCTGATGTCGGGGATTATCGTGGCCATCTTGGCTATCTCGGGATCCGCGACGCCGCGTATGATGTCGGAACGGAGGCGGGAATAGTTCACCATGCTCAGCGAACCGTACTGTCCGGTCTCCTTCAACCTGGAGATCACCGCCGTCTTGTCCTTGGGCAGCTCCGCCCTCTTGTAGCGGCGGATGTCGACGACCACGCCGTCCCCGTAGACCGCGTCGCGGCGCACGGAATCCGAATAGGCCACTATCCTCTCCTTGAGCGCCTCCCTGCGGCCTTTCAGCATCTCAACACGGCTGCTCAGGGCCACGATCTTCTCATCCAGATCGGCATACTCCGCCAGAACCCTGTCCATCTCCTGACGGTCTGGAACTGAATCCGACACAGTCGTCTGATAGGAATCGCATAGATTCCTGTGCGGGCACAGCGAGCAGCTTTCGGAAGGCCTCGGCGGGAACGACTTGTCCGAGGACATGTCGGCCATCTCCCTCGACAGGTTCTCCACCGCCTCGTCCATTGACTGCTTCCTGACGCGGCATTCCCTCTCCTCCCCCGTGGACAGGTACCTCCACTGGAGGACCACCCTCTCTATCCCCGGAAGGCTGTACACGGCCCAGAGGGCCGAGACCAGGGACTCGTCCTCATCGGTGATTCCCGCGGATGCAGATTCGAACGGCTCGGTCACATACTTGCAGATGACGGCGGAATCGCCTCTGCGGTACACCTCGTCCACCCTGATCCTGACCGAGCGGCCGTAAGGAAGGTTCTGGACGCCGCGAACGTCGAAGGACATCAATTCCGACCCGTCGGAATTCTTGGTGAACTCCACGAACCGCTCGATGCACCTGGCCCCGCGCCTGAAGTACTCCATGGGGTCCTGCCCGTCGCCTGCGAGGGAATCCTGGACGCATTCGTCCCATTCGTCCCTGAACATGGCCAGGGCCTCGTCCTTGAGGACCGGGTGCCCAAGCACGCGCCTGCCGTCGGCACGGGCGATGGTCCGACGCAGGGAGATGTCCATGCACTCGGACAGCGAAAGCCTCCAGTCGTCGGATACGACGGAGAGACGGTAGGCGCGGGGGCACCTGCGGTACTTCCGGATGTCATCGAACGACATGACAGGCATGCGCGCTAATCTACGGCATAGGTTAAATCTGTGGCTGTGTTTCCTCGACCCGCCGTCGCGGGGGTATCTGATGAGACGTGTCCTGATCGTGCTTTCGTCCATGACGGGGTTTCTTGCATTCCTTTTCGTGGTCTCCCCGCTCCTGGCTCCGGAAGGAACGTATCTGGGCCTGGACGGCTCCCCCATGTACATCGACCACAGCTGGGGGCCTTCTGACATCGCCTATTTCCTGGGAGACCTGCTGTGCCATCAGATGGAGGACAGATGCTTCGTTCTAAACGGGTCGCAGATGCCCGTATGCATCAGAGACCTGGGACTGCTGGCGGGCTTCTCTGCAGGAGCCGCCGCATGCATCCCCGTGGCGGAACGCCTTCATTCAAGGAGAATCCTCGTTATCGCCGTCGCCCTGATGTCGGCTACGGTCGTCGAGTGGATCGTCGAGACGGGATCCGGCGATTTTCCAATGTCGAGGCTGGCCACCTCAATTATCTCAGGCGCAGGCGTGGCGCTGCTCCTGTCGTGGATGCTGAACCAAAACATGAAGAGGAACGAGCAGGCGTTGGCCTGACGCGGGCCTGTCTGAGTTCAAATTGAAGGAGCTCGGTCGTCTCCATGCAGTTAAAGAACAGGACTTATCGCTACACGTTCCGTAATGATATCTCCACGTTGGTTATAATACATGCACATCGGATTCCGCAAAAGGCAAGCGTAATCGGATTACAGATGACGTCTCTTTTAAATCTATGGAAGGAAACGAAGATTCGGGATACCTTGAAGTTGGCTATATACGGCAAGGGCGGAATCGGAAAATCGACCGTTTCGTCCAACCTCTCCTATGCGGCCGCGTCCCTGGGGCTTCGCGTCCTCCAGATAGGCTGCGACCCGAAATGCGACTCCACCCGTTCGCTCCTAGGCGGGCGCGGACACCGGACGGTGACCGAGTACATCCACGCGGTGCCTCCGTCCAAACGGCGTCTCGAGGACATCGTGTCTGAAGGCACAGGAGGAGTCCTCTGCGTGGAGGCGGGCGGTCCCAGGCCGGGCGTGGGATGCGCCGGCAAAGGGATAATCAGCATGTTCCAGACCTTGAAAAGGATGGGAAGCGACAGTCTGTGTGCCGACATGGTGGTATACGACGTCCTGGGAGACGTGGTATGCGGAGGCTTCGCCGTCCCGATGCGTCCGGAAAACTCCGACATCGTGCTGATAGTCACATCCGGGGAGTACATGTCCCTGTTCGCGGCCAACAACATACTGAAAGGCGCCCTGTCCTTCGAGGACGGAAGAGGCCGTGTCGCGGGAATCGTCCTGAACCGTCGCGGAGTCGCCGACGAGGACAGGCTTGCGGAATGCTTCTCCGAAGCCGTCGGAGTGCCGATTCTCTGCTCCATCCAAAGGTCTGAGCTGTTCTCGATGGCGGAGAAGGAGGGGCGCGTGCTATCGGAGATGTTTCCGGATTCGTCCGAGGCGAAATCCATGCATGAACTCGTCTCCGCCCTGCTGTCCGTCGATCCCGCGTCACTCGTTCCGCCGACCCCTTTGACCTCCGAGCAGATGGATCTCCTGTATTCCTCGGGGACGATCGAAGGGCGCGGGCTGTACCGTGCCTCCCCCGTTATTGAAAAAGGAAACGACACGGCGATTCCCGTATTCGTCCCTCCGAGAAGAATCGGTAAGGGCCCGGTGGCGGCCGTGATGGAGGGCGGCAAAGTGATGGACATCCCCGTCGTCATTCATGGAACCGCATCCTGCGGATACACGATGCTCCGCGAGATATCCAAGGAAAGGATCCTGCATTCGATTTCGGATCCCTCATCGTGCTTGTCGGCAGGAAACAACGTCCTCTGCACTAACATGGATCCAGAGAGCTCGGTTCTCGGAGGGTCGGAAAGACTGAAGGCGGTATTGAACGACTTGGCGGAGGATAACCCCATCATGCTGGTGATATCGACCTGCCTCCCTGGAATGATTGGAGACGATTGCGAAAACGCGATCGAGGAAGTAGAAAGGTCGCACCCGGGCGCCCGCGTCCTGTTCGTCGACGCCAACCGCGTGGATTCCGGCTTCGATGCCCATTTGGAAGCGATCCGCGCCCTTTCCTCCCTGATAGACCCGGCCCTCGAACCGATGGACAGGTTCATCAACGTGGCCGACGACACCTTCATCGAATTCAACAAGGGACGCAACAGGGAGTATCTTTCTTCGCTTCTCGCCATGGGCGGATTGTTCCTCGGCCCCGGATTCCTAGACGATTGCGGGGTATCGGACATCGTGAGGGCCAAGCGCTACGGACCGGCGGTCCTGGCCGAAATGAGCAGGGACTGCGTCTCCGTCGGGCGCATGCTGTCTGAAAAAGGCATACGCGTCATGGAGCATGCCGTCCCTCGCGGCCTATACCAGACCCTCGCCTGGCTGGAAGAGCTGTCTTCCATCGTAAAATACGATTTGTCCGAGACTGCTAAGCAAGTGAAAAAGGAATACAAGGACGCCGTTTCCAAGTATTCAGCGGCATTGCAAGGAAGAAGAGCGACCGTGGTCACGATTGACATGTCCCTGGACTCCTGGATAGGGGAGACCCTTTCCGATTGCGGATGCGGAGTGGAATTCATGACCTTGGATCAATTCAAGGAAAAAGCAGGACAAGCCAAAGGATTCCCTGACGTCCAGTCGCTGAAGAAAGCATTGGATGAGATGAAGTCCGATTTGACAATCGACTGCGTCGGAATCGCCGGCCTCCCTTGCAGAATGGAAAGGCCAGGGGCCTGGGCCACCCATCTGGCAGCGGCCGATCTGGCGAGGAGGGCGTACGGAATGGTGATGTCCTCCCGCAAGGAGGGATGGCGCTCATGGAGGGACTGAGATGACGCTTGAACCGAACGGATTCATAGGAGCGGCTATGGGGGTCCAAGGCATCACGGACGCCACGGTCGTCCTCCACGGCCAGAACGGATGCAGGAAAGGCCTGATGATCTCGCAGAAGCTCCTGGTTCGTTCAGAACCGCGCGACGGAAGATTCTATGCCGGCGACTCGGCGATGCCGTACACTGACGTCAGGCCCGAAGACTACTACGCCGATACTGCGAAGAAACTGTCCGACACGCTTCAACATGTCAATGAAGAAGGATACGGACTCATAGCCGTCATGTGCTCTCCCGGAGTCTCGATCGTCGGCGACGACCTCGAGCGTCTTGCCGGAAGCCGCGAAAGAATCATGACGTTGGAATCCGACCTCTTGCCGCCTGACGCCTACGGGGGCTTCGACAGATGCATGTCGAATATCCTCGGATTCCTGTCCCCGGCGGGCGGAACCAAGCGCCCGGAATCCGTGAACATCCTCGGCCTGAGCATCATGCACAAGGATTGGGGCAGCTTCCGCCACGAATTGTCGCACCTCCTGAAGGATGCCGGATTCGATGTCGCATGCACCCTGGGCGCGGGATGCACGGTTTCAGAGATCGAAAGATCGGCGAATTCATCGTTCAACATCATCATCGATCCAGGATGCGCCCGCGAGACGGCTGCGCTTTACGAGAAGACCTACGGGATACCTTCGATCTCAATCGGAAAATGCCCGATAGGATTCGACGCGACAGAGGAGCTGATGCGCCGCATCGAGGACGCCACAGGGAGGCCGCTGACCCATGGGCTGTCCATGCTGAAGAAGAGCAGGAGGCGCGGCTACGACGGGGTGGTCGCGTCGGGAAAGGATTTGACAGGTTCCACGTTCAGCATCGTCGCCCCCGAATCCACCAGCGTTCCGCTCCGCGATTGGCTTACGGACTCGTTCGGAATGGTCGAATGCGGCGACCGCCCGGACTTCCTCTTTGCGCCCGGCGACATGGCGCGCCTTGAGGAGGCGTCAGGCGGATGCGGGAAAGGGGTGGACATAGGATTCCCTTCATCATACGGATCCGACTTCCTGAAGAAGCCGCTGATGGGGCTGGAGGGAGCGATGTACCTGTTGGACGCCCTCTTCAATCGAGTGAAGATAACTGCTATAACTGGGATAACAGACAGCAGTTATTATAGCGTCAAGACATGGAAGCATCGAGGACGCCGGCGGCGCTGCATCCCTTCCGCCCCGCCGGCGTCCGATCATTCAATCGGCATCCCTCAATCGCACTTGGACCATCCGCAGCTCTTACAGGTGTTGCATCCGCCCTGGAACTCGAGCTCCGCGCCGCACTTGGGGCACGGGTTCTTGATATCCCTGGACATCTCGGGGTCCTTGGCCTCGGGTATGCCCTTGAGCTGGCTCTGCATCTCGTCGTACATGTCCCTAAGGGCCCATCCGACCGCCATCGGACAGCAGGACCCGATGCTGGTGTCCCTCTTGGTGTGTGTGCGGACCACGTAGGACGGACAGGATCCACAGGACTTCAGCTGGTCAATTATGGCGTCCACGCCGCATCCGGACCTGGCCGCCAGGGATATCATCCTGGACAGCCCGACCATGAAGTTGTTGCATCCTCCCGTCGATCCCTTATTGAGATAGGCCTCCACCAGATCGCCGGTGTCGGGGTCGAAGAACGCAGTGCAATGGAGGCTTCCGCAGCCGGTCATCAGCTTGCGCTTCTTGCCGACTACGTTGTCGTTGACCGCCCTCATGACCAGCTTCTTCCTCGGCTCCTCCGCCTTCTCGGGTTCGGGCGTCTTCTCGGAGCTCTTCGTGGAGAGTATCCCCAGCCTCTTGCAGCCGTCCCTGAACACGGTGACGCCCTTGCATCCGGACTCCCACGCGTACATGTAGATGTCATACACGCTCTCCTGCGGGAACTCCACCGGAAGATTGACCGTCGAGGATATGGAGGCGTCGATGTGCTTCTGCCAAGTGGCCTGCATGTCGATCCTCTCACGATAGTCGAGGTTCTGCGCTGTGACGAAGATGTCCGGAAGGTCCTCCTCCGTCCTTACCTCCGGGTGCGCGTCCATGTACGCCTGTACTACCGGGGTATAGACCTTGTAGTACTCGTCATGGTCCGATAGGGACGTCGTCCTTCTCTCGTAGGAGATGGCGAATATCGGCTCGATCCCGCCGGAGATGCCTATCATGGTGGACAAGGTCCCCGTCGGGGCTATGGTGAGGAGCTGGGAGTTCCTGAGGCCGTACTTCAGGACGAGCTCCTTGGTCTCCTCGGACGCGTTCTCCCTGAAGTAGGCGGAGTCCACGATCTGCTGGGGAACGCACTTGGGGAACATTCCTAGCTCCTTGGCCATCAAGGCGGACTCGTTCATCGCCGTGTCCGCCATTATCTTTCCTAGCTTGTTGCAGAAGTCGGCGGCCTCCATCGAACCGTATCTGTATCCGAGACCGATCAGCATGTCGGCCAGACCCATGATGCCGAGCCCGATCTGCCTCCAGTCCCTGACGGACTCCCTCTGCTCCTGCAGGGGATGGAGGGGGAGCCCCTCGTCCAGGACGTCGTTCAAGGCGCGGACGCAGATCCTGACGGCCTCCTTGAAGTCGTCCATCTGGAACACGCCGCCCTCGACGAACGCCGCCAGATTCATGCTGCCCAGCAGACAGCTGCCGCCGGCGGGAAGAGGCTCCTCGGCGCAGGGGTTGGTGGACTCGTAATGGTAGTCGGGGAACTCGCTGAGAAGGTTCCAGCTGGATATCCTGTTCCAGAACAGGCATCCCGGCTCCCCGTAATCCCAGTTGGCGGCGCACATCTTCGCGAAGAACTCGGCCGCATTGATTTCTTTGACTATGTGCTCCTCGCTCTCGGGACGGTAGAACCTCTGGGTGAAGGTCTTCCTGTCGCGGACCGCCTCCATGAACTCGTCGGTCATGCGGATGGACATGTTGGCCTTCGTGACCCTCTCTAGGTCGGTCTTCACCGCCATGAACTCCTCCATGTCCGGGTGCTCGCACGAGATGGTGAGCATGAGCGCTCCGCGGCGGCCATGCTGGCCGATCAGCCCGGTCACCATGGAATAGAGGTCGGTGAACGAGACGGCCCCGGAGGTCTGGGAGGCCGTGTTGTTGATCCTGGCTCCGCGAGGGGCCAGCTTGGATATGTCTATGCCCGCCCCTCCGCCATAGCTGAACGTGCGGGCGAGCTTTCCGGCGGTTTCGAAGATGGATTCGATGGAATCCTCCGGCGAGGACAGGACGTAGCAGTTGGAAAGGGTGATCTTGAGGCCGCTGTTCTTAAGGCCCCTGTTGGCTAGGATCCTTCCTCCGAACAGGAACTTCTTCTCCTCCATCAGCTTCCTTACCTTGGCGTCTCCAGCGCTGATGCGGTCCAGCCATTGGTCGAAGCTCTCACCCCTATGGCAATACTTCTTCTCCCAGATGTCCACGCCCAGCTGATTGTCCTCTCCCAGCCATTCCTTGATTTCCATCTCGATTTCCCCTAGAACCGCGAGGCGGCCTGTCCCGTCCCGCTCAATGGCTAGGGGATGCCGAACGCTTATTTAACCCCACAGTCGAACGGTTCCGAAGCCGTGCGGGACGTCATGTTGGCATATACATCCTACTATTTATCTCGAAAGCACCGGCCAAGAAAAATTGTTGGATTGGTGATGACAGAAGCATTCCGCATCCCGAACGATGCGACTGTTGCTCTTAATAGAATTCATTAAATACCAATCGGTCAATCATGCCTCAGCACAGTCGAGGACGGTGCGTTTTCTCTCACTAAGGGGATTACTATGACTGAGGATACTCTTAAAACCGGTACGACCACAATCGGAATAAAGCTCAAGGAGGGCGTCATCCTCGCTACGGATCAGAGGGCGACGATGGGGAACCTGATCGCTCACAGCCATGTCCAGAAGCTCTATCCCCTGTCCGAGAACATAGGCATGACCATCGCAGGCGTCGTGGGAGACGCCCAGCTCATGGTCCGCTACATGCAGAGCGAGATCGCCATCTATGCGATGAAGAAAGGCGCGCCGATGTCGGTCAGCACGGCGGCGACGCTCGTCGCCAGCGTCATACGCCAGGGATTCTACCTGGGCCTCATCGTCGGCGGCTACGACCAGACCGGCGGCCACGTGTTCAGCATCGACGGCGCCGGAGGATACATCGAGGACAACTACATGTCCGTCGGATCCGGATCCGTGTTCGCCCTGGGCGCCCTGGAGGCGGAATACAAGCCCGATATGACCAGGGACGAGGGCATAAACGTCGCCATAACCGCCCTCAACTCCGCCAGGAGGAGGGACAACTGCACCGGCGACGGGATGCTCATAGCGTTCATCGGGCCCGACGGATACGAGGACATCTCCAACGAGGAGATCAGGTCCCGCTGCGCCGCCCTCGGGTTCCAGTTCCCCAACTGAAGAATCATCAAACCTCTTCCCCAACCCGTTTTCCGGTTTGTCCAACCTTTAGAAGCTGATTTAGATGAATGTCGAGAAACTGTTCGAGAACCTGACTCAGGAAGTCAGACGCCTCGTCCCGAAGGACATGAAGATCACCTCCATAGAGTTCGAGGGCCCGCTCGTCGTCATATACACTCCCGAGTACGACAAGTACTCCTCCAACGACTCCCTCGGCCGCATGCTGGCCCTGAACCTCCACCGCAGGGTGGACATCAGGCCAGACCCCTCCACCCTGGCCGATCCCGCGGAGGTCGAGAAGAAGATCCGCTCAATGATCCCCGAGAGCGCCGAGATCTACGACATATACTTCACCGAGGAGACCGGAGTGGCCACCATCGAGGCCATCAACACCAGCGAGGTGAGCGGGAAGGAGAACCAGCGCCTCTGGGAGCTGAGATCGGAGACCGGATGGAACGTGAAGGTCGCAAGGGCCCCTCCGATACCGTCCAAGACCGTATCCGACGTGAGAGGCTACCTGAGGGCGAACCACGACGAGAGGCTTTCCATGCTGAAGAGCGTGGCCAGGAACATATCCAGGGAGCCTCTGCCCGGAGAGCAATGGGTCAGGATGACCACCATGGGCGGCTTCAGGCAGGTCGGAAGGTCCGCATCCCTCCTTATGACCAAGGAGAGCAGGGTGCTCATTGACTGCGGGCTCGACCCCGGCTCGGACGCCACCCCCTATTTCAGCATACCCGAGGCGGACATAAGCAAGATCGACGCGGTGGTCGTGACGCATGCGCACCTGGACCACTGCGGGACCCTTCCCGCACTCTTCAAATACGGGTACAAGGGACCCGTTTACTGCACCCCTCCCACCAGGGACCTGATGGCCCTCCTGCAGCTGGACAACATCAAGCTGGGATTCGGAGAGAACAAGAAGAACTATTACGAGGCCAAGGACGTCAGGACCGAGATCCTCCACACGATCACGCTGAAATACAACGAGACCACGGACATCGCGCCTGACGTGAGGCTGACCTTCCACAACGCGGGACACATCCTCGGGTCCGCCATCGCGCATTTCCACATCGGCGACGGCCTGCACAACGTAGCGTTCTCCGGCGACACGAAATACGAGAAGACCTGGCTGTTCAACCCGGCCGCCAACAGGTTCCCCAGGCTGGAGACCCTGGTGATAGAGTCCACATACGGCGGCCAGAAAGATGTGCAGCCCTCGAGGACGGACGCATCGGAGGAGCTCGGAAGCTACCTGCAATCCGCCGTGGAGCATGGCGGAAAGGTCCTCATACCGGTCTTCGCCGTCGGAAGGTCGCAGGAGGTCATGCTGGTCATCGAGGAGCTCATGAGGGGAGGACGCCTTCCCAAATGCCCCGTCTATCTGGACGGCATGATCTGGGAGGCGACCGCGATCCACACCGCGTATCCCGAGTATCTGAACAACCAGCTCAGAACCCAGATATTCCAGCAGAACGAGAACCCGTTCCTCTCCCCCATATTCAAGAGGGTGGAGACGGCCTCTATGAGAGAGGAGATATGCCACTCGCCCGACCCTTGCATCGTCCTGGCCACCAGCGGTATGATGTCCGGAGGCCCGGTCATGGAGTACTTCAGGGAATGGGCGGACGATGAGAAGAACTGGCTCCTGTTCGTCGGATACCAGTCGGAAGGCAGCATCGGAAGGACCATCCAGAGGGGGAGGACCGAAATCACCCTGAACATGAGGGGGAAGTCCATCGACCTCGACATCAAGATGAGGAGGGCGACCGTGGACGGATTCTCCGGTCACTCCGACCGGAAGCAGCTCATGCGCTACATCGGATCCCTCGAGCCGAAGCCCGACAAGATCGTCATTGGCCATGGCGAGGACAGGAAATGCACCGACCTGGCCTCTTCCATATACAAGAAGTTCGGAATCGAGACAAAGGCCCCTCAGAACCTTGAGACGATCCGCCTCAAATGAGGCCTCGGCTCTTTCCGAACTTCCAAAAGGCCTTCTTGGGAGGCTCGACCTGGAACTCGAAGCGCATGCGGTCGACTTCGACGCCGTCGGCGCGACAGTATGACAGCACGGAGCTGAACGTCCCCTCGGACGAGCATCTCGCCCTGAAGCGCTGGACGCCTTCCAGCTCCGACGCCCCTTGGACAATGCCCCCGTCCTCCCATCCGATTCCTCCCGAATCGATGACGGTCCAGCGCGTCTTCCCGGACGGGTCGCAGGCCAGCTCCAAGTCTTCGCTCTTTCCTGGCTTCATGTTCACGACCGCAGGCTGCCGGGCCGGCTTCGCATTGAGGGTCACCAGCAGATTGGACCCGGGCCCCTCCTCCCATCCGCGACGATAGGACATCGAGAACTTGTAGACCCCAGGCGAATCGGCGACTAGAGCGACGTGCTGCCTGCCGCCGACGCCGCACATCCCCTTCGGATTGGGGTTGGACACATAGCTGCTTGAATATCTCAATCCGCCGTCATCCACCACCTCCCATGCGAACCCTGTGGTGATGTTGGCCTTGAGATCGAAAACGGCCTGCCTCCTGACCTCCGCATCCACATTCATGACGTTGCAGGGCCTCGTGTCCATGACGAACTCCGTGGCATCGTCGCCTCTGACCGCCAGAAGACTGTGTATGCCTTCATCCGCCGCCTCTACGGTAAATACGGTAAAGCCGTCGGCTTCGGAGGACGTCCACGTCAGCCCGTCGGAGTCTATGACCTCCCATCCTGCGGAATCCAGCTCCAATCTTGCAGGCTCGCCAGGCTTGGCGATGACGCGACGCACTTCAGGGGCAGGCGACGTGACCACCTCCATGACGAGCCTGGATCCGATCTCGTCAGGAGAACGGCTGCATAAGAGAACAAGGGTGCGCTTCCCGGCGGAATCCGCCGACACCTCCACGAACTGGGTTCCCCCCACTCCGTCAAGACAGTCAGGATTGTCGTCGGGAACGTAATACAATTTGCAGTGAAGCCCTCCATAGGACTCCACCGACCAGACGAAGCCCGTGGTATCATTCGAGTCCATCTCGTGCTTGTAGATCTCTCCTGGGAGGGTCCTCACCTTCAAATCCGCCATGACTGCTCGAAGGCATCGAATCAAAATAACACTTACGTGAGAAAAAAAGGGTTTGGCAAAGGGTTTTGGATGAGAATCACTCGTAATCCTTGACGATCTCGGCCTCGGGGGCGTTCTTGCGGATGGACTCGATTCCGTTAAGGGCGCTGGACTTGGCCTTGTACCCCTCTCCGGAGGCGATTATCTCGCCGTTGGACGCTTTGAGCCTGAACCTCGTCTCCCCGGCCTTGTCGGTGTACAGCTCCCATTTGGGACATTTCTTGGCCTCGAAGCCCTCGACGGTCTGATCCTCGATATCGGAGCCGACGTTCTTGCGAACGGACTCGATGCCGTTCTTGGCGGTGGCCTCGGAAGCATACATCTGCGAGGTGCAAATAATCTGGCTGTTTCCAGCGAGAAGGTTGAACATCACTTTGCCGTTTGCGGTTTTCTTAAGGACAAATTTTCCCATGCCGAACGAACTGAGTTATGGATATTTAAATCATCCACCGTAAAAAAGCAGAAAAATGGATATTTAACAAGACTTTCCGCTTCACAACAGCGGAGGGAGCTCACGCCACGGCCTGCCGTGGTTCGGACAGAATCCCCACCCTTCGTAATACTCCCTGCAAGGCTTCAAGGCGAGCAGGACGACGGATGATACGAATGCGATCGTGGAGATGACGTCGATGACGTCGACATTTTCGAAAATGAACAAATAATGTAGGTACACGACGGAAAGCGGCAGAAGGATCATCAAGGACAGCTTGTGCGCAAAGGGGATGCCGCAGTACAGCAATATCAGGATGGCGAGAATGATAAGGGCGATGGCGAACTCCACTTCCTCGTCGCCCCTGTTGATCCCAGGTATGCCGCTGTAATAGTCCGGGAAGACGAGGGAGCATACGCCGCACAGTATGTAATAGACGCATACGACGAACATGAACCCTATGGAATAGTTGGCCGAGTAGGGGCGCTCCTCCGTCACGGCCCCTAATCGGCTTCCCGTATTTATTCGAGAGCGCTTCGTACGGCAAACGATTATTATCATGACAATAATGGGTGCACGATGCCCCCCAGAAGTCCCAACGGCATGTGGAAATACCTCAAGCCGTGCATGCCGAGGATCTGCGTCATCGTTTTCCTGCAGACCGTCGGAGTCGTCGCACAGGTCGTCTCCATAGGGCTCCTCAAGCCTATCGTGGACGCCAGCACGAGCGGAGAAGGGACGGACGTCATCCTTTACATGGGGGCCCTGCTCCTCCTGGCGGCCATGATCATGGGAATCGCCGTGGCGCTCTCCTCAAGGCTGTCGTCGAAGGTGGCCGCCTCGGTCGCGGCCATGATGAGGAGCGACATATTGGAATCGTCCCTGCGCTCCGACGACCTGGGACGCTTGAACAAGAGCACGACGTATGCGATGACATGTCTGACCGCGGACATCGCCGTCGTCCAGGAGCACGTGCTCCTCTGCCTGAAGACCTACCTTCCGATGCCGATCCTGGTCTTGTTCATGCTGGTGGCGACGTACACCGTCAGCGAAGACGTGGGGAAGGTCCTGTTCTTCACGGTGGTCGCCATCTTCGCCCTGACCTACTACCTGTCCAAGCGCATCACCAGGCTGCATGCGGAAAGGACGGACGCGCTCGACATGATGAACGTCACGATGAGGGAGAAGATCCCGGGCGCCAGGACGATCAGGTCGTACGGCGGAAGCGAGTACGAGACCAGGAAGTTCGATGTAGCGAGCGACAGGTTCGGGTTCCTCACCAAGCAGACGGTCCTCAAAAGCTATTACATACCGTTCATGACCACCGCCTTCCTCTGGATCTTCATCATCCTGGTCTATCTCGCATCCGCCTTGGACAACTCCGGAAAGGTCATCTCGCCGGTGGACCTGACGCTTTTCCTGCAGTACACCACCTGTACCGTCAGCGCCCTCTCGCTGATACCTTACATCTGCCTCAAAGCGCCGCGCGCCAGCATCAGCTTCAGAAGAATCGAGGACAGCATGGAAGTCAAGACGGATAGGCGTGAAGGCCGCCCCGAACCCAACGGATTCGCCATCTGCGCATCGAAGGTCAGCTTCATAGACAGGTTCGGACGCCATACCGTCAACGACCTGGACCTGAAGATACCGGAAGGCCGCATATCGACCGTGATCGGACCCAACGGATGCGGGAAGACGGAGCTCGTTGACATGATTCTGGCGTTCGAAAGGCCCACATCGGGAACCCTCAAGGTCATGGGGATGGACGTCGCCTCCTGCGATCCGAGGGCCATACGCTCCAGGGTCTCCTACTCCGGCAAGCAGTCGAACGTCTTCGGCGGTACTCTAAGATTCAACCTGGACCCGTACGGGAATCACGACGACGCCGGCATCTTGGAAGCATGCGAGGACACGGGTCTGGCGAAATACGTCAGAAGCCTTCCGCACGGCCTCGACACCAAGATGTCACCCGAGAGGATGTCAGGAGGCCAAAACCAGCTCATGTCCCTGACCCGCTGCCTACTCAGGGAAGCCGACGTCTACGTCCTGGACGACTGCTTCTTCTCCCTGGACGAGGACTCCCGCAAGACCGCGATAGATGCCGTCATACGCCGTTGCAAAGGAAAGACCGTGCTGTTCACGCTTCATGACACGATCACCGTCGCTATATCGGATGACGTGTACTACATGTCCGGAGGCCGCATAGAGGACTTCGGAGACCACGAAGGGCTCCTTTCCCGTTCGAAAGAATACGCGAGGATGTTCAACCTCGAAAGGGGCGGATCGCGATGAGGATGGGATTCTTCGGCCAGAACATCCTGAAGCCGTTGGAAGAATACGTCGGGAAGTCCGACAAGAGGATCAGGGTCTGCATCCTGCTCTCGATGATTTCGACTGTGTCGATTTCGCTGGTGCCCTATTTCTGCGGACTCTTTCTGCAGAACATCATCAACACTGGCGGAGCGCACAGCCTTGTCGACATGTACGGCGCCATCGACGTGGCGACCGCCATAATATTCCTCATCGCCGTCTGGTATGTGACGACGGCCCATAGCGGGAAGGAGATGAACAAGCTCTCGCTCGAGACGTCGAAAAAGATCAGAAGCAAGCTGCATGAAAAGATGATCACCATGCCCATAGAGGACCTGGAGAAGATCCCCTCCGGCGACATGACCTCGAGGATTGCCGGAGACCTCCCTGCGGTCGTCGACCTGATTTCAAGGGACTATCTGGCATTCCTCTCGGGAATCCTGCTGACCGTCCTCATACTCGCCATAATGGTGTTGGTGTCGCCGATTCTCGCCCTCACGTACCTGATCACCCTTCCGGCCACGATAATGGTTTCCCGGCGCATAACGAAGAGATCTGAGAAGGATTACGCCACCCAGAAGGCGATGATCGGGAGGATCGACTCCGAGATGAGCGAGATAGTCTCGAACCATCGCGAGATCAAGACCCACAACCTCGAAGGAATAGTCGCCGAGAGATTCGAGACGTCCAACCGCAGGTTCACGGAGGCCATGGTGAGGTCCGAGACCAGGTCCGGATTCATACAGCCCCTGGTGACCATCACGAGCAATCTGGGATACGTGATGACGTCGGTCCTGGGCGCGATCATGATGCTCCAGGGGTCGCTGACGCTGGGGGCCTTCCTCGCGTTCATGGTCTACGTCCGTCTGCTAGGAAGTCCCGTGACTCTGGCCACGACTGCCCTGAGCAGCATCAGGTCGGAGATGACGTCCCTGGACAGGCTGGTGGAGGTGTTCCGCTCCCCCAGCGCCGAGGACGGTAGCACCCCGTTGCATTCGGCTCCGGAAGGAAGGGTGGAGTTCGAAGATGTGTCATTCTCCTACAGGGATTCGGACGAGATACTGCACGGAGTCTCCTTCGAGGTCAATCCCGGCGAGACGGTGGCTCTTACAGGGCCCACCGGCTCGGGGAAGTCCACGATAGTCAACCTCTTGCTCCGTTTCTACCATCCGACCTCCGGAACCGTCAGGATAGACGGGGAGGACGTGAGCGACGTCCCCCGCAAGGACCTCAGCAAGGTGATCGGAGCCGTGATGCAGGAGCCCTGGGTATTCGACGGGACCATACGCGAGAACGTCGTGTACAACAGGGAGTGGGCGACAGACGAGGACGTGGAGAAAGCGATGGAGATCACGGGGCTGTCGGGATTCGTGAAGACTTTGCCGCAGGGCCTGGACACGAAGGTCGGGAACGACATCCACGTGCTTCCGCTGGCTCAGAAGCGCATGATAGCCATGACCAGGGCCATCCTCGGGAATCCCCGCATACTCGTCCTGGACGAGGCCTTGGAGGGACTGGACCCGGTGACCAGGCTGGCGGTGTTCGACGGCTTGAAAAAGATGATGGACGACCGCACGGTGATCATCGTGGGACACGACCGCATGCTCGTGGACCAGGCCGATAGGAAGCTGACCGTCCGCGACGGAACGGTGACGGAATCGTAAAAACGCCTCCCCCGTGACGGAGGAGGCGAAGCCCTGTCAAGGGCCGGTTTTTTCACCAGTTGGTGGCCCTGACCTCGAAGAAGGACTGGGGGTGCTTGCACACGGGGCAGAACTTGGGGGCCTCGGTGCCGATGTGTATGTATCCGCAGTTGCGGCACTTCCACATGACGACCTTGTCCTTCTTGAAGACGACGCCCTCCTCGATGTTCTTCAGCAGGGCGAGGTACCTCTCCTCGTGCTCCTTCTCGATCTTCCCGACGGCCTCGAAGAGATCGGCAATCTCCATGAAGCCCTCCTCTCTGGCCTCCTTGGCGAAGTCGGCGTACATCGTGGTGTACTCGTAGTTCTCGCCCTCGGCGGCGGCCTTGAGGTTCTCCACGGTCTTGGGAACGGAGCCTCCGTGAAGCTGCTTGAACCAGATCTTGGCGTGCTCCTTCTCGTTGCCGGCGGTCTCGAGGAAGATGTCGGCGATCTGCTCGTATCCCTCTTTCGCGGCCTGGGAGGCGAAATAGGTGTACTTGTTCCTGGCCATGCTCTCGCCGGCGAAAGCCGCCTCGAGATTCTTCTCCGTCTTGGATCCTTTGAGTTCCATAGGCATACCTCAACTGCGTATCCCGATACGGTTATTAATGGTTGTCAGACGGAAGGAACGGCGATGACGGGAGGTCAGCGACGGAATCCCAGGATCGGCTTCTTAAGGTTCCCGTTCTTGTCGAACTTCTGCTTCATGAGACGGTCGTAGTTCTTCTTGAGGACCGGATCGTGAGGCTTGACGGAGAGCAGATACTCCAGCTCCTTTCTCGCCTTCTCGTAGTCGCGAAGATCGTTCAGGAGCAGGACGGCGTAGTTCTGATGGATGTCGTAGTCGTTGGGGCTGAGCGCAAGGGCCTTCTCGTAGTACTCCCCGGCCTTTTTGAAATCGGCCATCTGGCGCCTCAGGAACTTCGCATAAAGGTTGTACAACTCGGCGGAGCTTTCCATGGAGAGTAGCCTCTCGAACTTCTCCGCGGTCTCCTTGTTGTACTTCTTGTGCTTGGACATCACGGTGACGGCGGCCTTCAAGGCGTCCTTGTTGTCCGGCTCGAGGTCCTGCACGATGTCAAGCTGCATCAGCCCGTACTCCATGTCGTCCAGATCGTAGATGGCGATTCTGGCGAGCTCCAGACGGGGCTTCGTGTTGTGGGGGTCCGTCGCCAGGTACGCCTCCAGGGTCTGCACCGCGCCTTTGGGGTTGCCGCTCCCCGCCTGCCTTCTAGCCTTGCTTATCGCCTCATACGCCGGATCGGACATCGTGGAGGGGATGGGCTTCTGGATATAAGTATGGTGAAGAATCCGCTCGTCACCGATTTATAACAGCGAAAGAATTATCCGATATGAGCGAGCGCAAGGGGCTGAAGAACCGCGGTTACGAGGCCGAAGACGTCGAGGACCGCAGATCAGCAGTCGAGGAATTCACCGGCGCGAAGATGACGACTGTCTCCAAATTCGGATTCGAACCGCCCTGCGCCTCGAAGAACATCGAGAACATGATAGGCGCGACACAGATTCCCCTCGGATTCGCCGGCCCCGTCCATATCGACGGAGGAGACGCAAAAGGGGATTTCCTCGTGCCCCTGGCCACGACGGAGGGGGCGCTGGTGGCCTCCATCTCCCGCGGCATGTCCGTGATCACGAAATCCGGAGGGGCGAAGGCGCGCATTTTCGGCGACGCCATGACCCGGGCGCCGGTGCTGAGGACCAAAGGTCTCGAACATTGCATCGAGGTCATGCGCTGGGTGGACGAGAACGAGGGGCTGCTGAAGAAGGCGGTGGCGGGCACGACGTCCCACGGATCCCTGGTCCGCATAGAGAAGTTCCCCGACGGGAGGAACCTCTATCTCAGGCTGTCGTTCTCCACCGGGGACGCCATGGGCATGAACATGGCCACCATAGCCTCGGAGGCGGTCTGCAGGGAGATAGAGGAGGCGACCGGGGCGACGATGGTCTCGGTATCCGGAAACATGTGCTCCGACAAGAAGCCGGCCGCGATCAATCTCATCGAAGGACGCGGCAAGACGGCCGTCGCGGAAGCCTTGATACCGAAAGACCTGGTGGAATCGTCATTGCATGCCACCGCGGCCTCCATCGCCGAGACCAACATCAGGAAAAACCTGGTGGGAAGCATCATGTCGGGCACCCTGGGGGCTAACGCCCATGCGGCGAACATGGCCGCCGCGCTATACATAGCGACGGGGCAGGACCCGGCGCAGGTGATAGGATGCAGCATGACCCTCACCACATGCGAGGACCTGGACGGCGACCTGTACATATGCGTGAGGGTCCCCGCCATAGAAGTGGGGACCGTCGGAGGAGGCACCCGCCTTCCATGCCAAAGGGAGGCCTTGGAGATGATCGGCTGCCTGGGGGACGGGAAGGCCAGGAGGCTGGCGGAGATAGTCGCCGTCACCATCCTCGCCGGGGAGCTGTCCACCCTGGCGGCGCAGGCGGCGGGCCAGCTGGGAAGCGCCCATGCGGCGCTCGGAAGATGAGACTTCCAACGGCGTCCTCGCAAGAATATAATACTGCCCAGCGGATTGCGGCGGCATGCCTGTCATAAACTTCAAGTACAGCGACCTGTGCACGATGCTCGGGCGCGAGGTGTCCCAGGACGTCCTTGTCGAGAGGATACCCATGATCGGGGCGGACATGCACGAGACCGAGAGCGGCTGCGAGGACATGTCCGTAGAATTCTTCCCCGACCGCCCGGACCTATACAGCGTCGAGGGACTTGCGAGAGGCATGAGGGCGTTCCTGGACATCGAGCCGGGGATGAAGACGTACGACGTCGGCGATTCGGACATCGACGTCTACATAGACGACAGCGTGAAGAGCGTCAGGCCCTATTTCCTGTGCGGCGTGGTGACAGGCGTCGAGATGGACGACACCCTTCTGAAATCCATGATGGAGCTCCAGGAGAAGCTCCACATCACGATAGGGAGGAAGAGGAGCAAGCTGGCCATCGGGATACACGACATGGACAAGGTGGAGCCCCCCTTCACCTACAGGCTCGCTGATCCGCATTCCATCAGATTCGTGCCGCTGGCGAAGACCGAGGAGGCCGACATGGACGAGATCCTCAAGACCCATGAGAAGGGGAAGGAGTACGCCCATCTCCTCGACGGCATGGACAGGTACCCCGTGATCCAGGACAAGGAGGGCAGGGTGCTGTCCTTCCCTCCGATCATCAACGGCGCGCTGACCGCGGTCACGGTCGGCAAGAGGAACCTTTTCATCGACGTCACCGGCAACGACCGCAAGGCGGTCAAGGGCGCACTGGACATAGTCTGCACAGCCCTCTCCGAGCGCGGAGGGAGGATCATGTCCGTGAGGATGCATGAGGACGGCAAGACGTTCTCCTCCCCCGACCTGCAGCCTTCCAGAATGGACGTCTCAGCGTCCGAGTGCGACAAGTTCCTGGGGTTGAGCCTGGGTCCCGACGGAGCATGCGAATGCCTCCGCCGCATGGGGATGGACGCGTCCTACGAAGGAGACGTGATCCACGTCACGTACCCGTCCGTGAGGCTTGACATAATGCACAAGGTGGACATCTTCGAGGACGTCGCGACCGGATACGGGTTCGATCGCTTCGGCGGAAAATACAGCCTCGACCAGACCGCGGGAGGATTGGAGCCCATCACGACGTTCTCGGAGAGCATCAGGGACATAGCCATCGGGATGGGATACACCGAGGTCAACACCCTGACCCTGAGCAGCGAGAAGGAGGAGTTCGAGCTCTCCGGCCTTCCCAGGCTGGATAACGTGAGGGTCCTCAACCCAATAACCGAGGACCACACCTGCCTCAGGTCGTATCTGATGCCCAGCCTCGTCCGCATACTCAGGCGCAACAGGCACCGCGACCTTCCCCAGAAGATCTTCGAGATCGGATACGTGGTCAGGGACGAGAAGACCGTCCCGCATCTCTGCATGATGTGCACCGCCTCCAAGACCCCGTTCACCGAGATGAAGTCCGTGACCGAAGGAATGCTGAGGGAGATGGGATGCGAGCATTCGCTCAGGCCGTGCGCCTACCCAGCGTTCATAGACGGCAGGGGAGCGGAGATACTCATGGACGGCAAGCCCATAGGGTTCTTCGGAGAGATGTCGCCCGCAATCATACTGGACTACGACCTCACGCACCCCGTGATGTTCGCGGAGATCGATCTCGGACCCATACTGGCAGGCAGGAAGGAGACGCTTTTCTGAGGTGACAGGATGCAAGAAGGAGACGCTTTCCCGCATTTCGAGCTCAAGGACGAGAACGGAAAGACGTTCGACAGCCGCTCCCTGGACGGGACGCGCTACGTCATATTCTTCTACTCGAAGGACAACACCCCTGGCTGCACCAAGGAGGCGGTCGAGTTCACCGGCCTTCTGGACGACTTCGCCGCGAAAGGAGTGAGGGTCATCGGAGTCAGCAAGGATTCTCCGGAATCCCATCGCAGGTTCATCGAATCCAAGGGCCTGAAGGTAAAACTTCTGAGCGATCCAGACCATGTCCTCATGGAGGCCGTCGGAGCCTGGGGCAAGAAGATGAACTACGGGAAGGAGGTGACGGGCACCATCCGCTCCACCTTCATAGTCGGAAAGGACGGGAAGGTCGAGGCCGCCATGATGAACGTCAAAGCGGGCGGCCATGCGGCCAGGGTCCTTGAAAGGACGTCGTCCCGACGAGTTCTGACGAAAACGGTTTAACCGTGTTCCACCGTGCGCTCGCCGTGAACGACGAGGCGCCTTCCAGAAGAATGGACCACTATTGGCTGTATAGCGGAAACGAGAAAGTCACCGTCGACATATGGGGCGTCTGCGTCAGCCGCGATATATTCAGTGTGATCTCGGACTACTTCGGGTGCGACGGCAACTTGAAAATAAACTACTACAGAGCTACATCCTTCATAACCCAGTTCACGGAACACGTCGGTCCGGACCTGACCGCGGACGACTTCATCGGAATCGAAACGGACAAGGAGTTCTTCAGCCACAGATACTCGGTGACCAGCGCCATCAGGGACTACAACAAGACCGTGATCCGCGAGTTAGAAGAGTCGAACGCAAAGTGGCTCATCATCGACTGGAGGACGGCCGTATACGGATTGAAAAGAATAGTGTACGGGGACGGAACCGGCGAGTACATGTCCAACAAGACCCAGAAGTTCGTCAGAGCCATCGACGAAATTCTAACCCGCAAGGGCGTGGAGCATATCGTTGAGGACTTGGGGCTTAACTATCCAGGCAAATTGAACAGGAAGTGTCTGAACAAGCTGGTGGAGTTCGTCAAAAAAAGATACGGCAGCAACATCATCATGGTGGATGCAGAGGAATCAAGGTTCTACATGGACCTGAACGGCGAGGTCAAGGCGTTCAAAGACGGTGATTTGGAGGACAGGAACGCGATTCTTCGCAGGTTCGAAAAGGAATTCGCCGCTGAAACCAAATGCCATCGCATAAGACAACCGGACTTCATGATTTCTGACGCCCATCACAGGTGGGACCTGCGCCCTGTACATTATGCTGAAGAATACTACTGGTATGCTTTTGAAGCCATGTCCCTGATAATGTCTGGAGCGGAGGATGCCGATGATAGGATAGAGGATCTTAGATGCAGATGCAACACGTCCATTGCGAAGATTCTCGGCGGAGTCTCTACCAGTGCCAACAACCAGATGGGGATATGCAAAGACCTCATGAAGGCGAAAGACTACGCAGGAGCCCTGAAGATATTGAAGACCCTGTCCGCACGCGGAGAACCCCGTTCTATGCTTCAGCTGGGCAGAATGTATGCGAAAGGGATCGGAGTAACCCGTGACATGGACAAGGCGGCCGAATACATGCTAGCTGCCCATCGCGCGGATCTCGGGAACGCCGCCGATACTCTGTTCGACATGACGTTCGACTCCGGTATTGGCGACGTTGCGTTCGAAGCCTTGAGGGAATCCGCCGATCGCGGACGCGTCAGCTCCATGATCAGACTCGGAAGAGCCTACAAGAATGGAAAAGGAACCGAAGCAGACGTGGAAAAGGCCACAGGATGGATAGTCGACGCCGCTACATCGGTCAGCACGCCGTCACAAGCATGCGATGTTTTCGATGTGCTATGGAAGATTGACGATTCCTCGCAATATCAGACCATGGTGAATGCCGTTTCCAAATATGCTGACTTCAACGGGCAAGCCATGATTCGCATGGGGTTGGCATGCAAATACGGAAAGGGCGTCCCCGTAAATCTAGATAAAGCAGAGAAATACTTCCAATCCGCCGCAGAAATCGGCTTGTCGCAGGGGGCCAACGAACTATTCGACATCCTGTGGGACAGGAAGAACAAGGCTGATTACGAACGCATGGTGAACATCGTCAGGCCTTTCGCTGAAGACGGTGACGGAAAGGCCCTTTGGCGCATGGGCAGAGCATACCGCTTCGGAAAAGGCGTTCCGAAGGACCTGGAAAAGTCCATGGAGTACATGAGGGCCGCCATGAAGAACGGCGCACCCGGAGCAGGAAGCGACCTTTTCGAGATGCTCAATTCCAAAGGCACTGAGGACGCCGTCAAAGAGATAGCGGAGATAACCACGTCCGCCGCCGCCAAGGGCGAGTCATGGGCCTGCAGACGCATGGGGACGATGTACTGGCGTGGCATAGGCGTCGAGACGAACTTCGAAACCGCCGCTGAATGGATGAGGAACGCCGTCGATAAAGGAAATTCTTTCGCCCCGGCGGACCTGTACGACATACTATGCGACATGGACACCGAAGATTCCAGAAAAGAGATGATAGAACTCGCCAACAAATACGCCGCCAAGGGCGAGGCATGGGCGATGAGGAGGCTGGGTGACGCCTACAGGCGTGGAAAGGGCGTAGAAAAGAACGTGGACAAATCCGCCGAGTGGCTGACGCTTGCCTCCAAGAAGAACAACGCCAGCGCCGCATGCGACCTTTTCGACCTTGGATGGGGCCTCGATAACGAAGATTATCTCAAGAAAGCGATAGGGTTCCTGACTCTCCATGCCAAGAAGGAGAACGCCAAATGCATCTTCCGTCTCAGCAAGGCCTATCGTGAAGGAAAAGGGGTCCCCAAGGACCTGAACAAGGCGCTTGAGCTCGCCGAGAAGGCCGCCAAGTCGAGCAAAGCTTTCGAACGCGAGTACCTGAGCCTCAAGAAGATCGTCGACGGGGCTTCCCGGCGACCAGATCCCTCAGCTCCTTCAAGGCCTCCTCGGCATCCGTTAGAAGGCTAAGATCCGAGAACGCATGTATGGGGGCCTCAGGGTCTCTGTTGACAGCGATTATCCTCTTGGCCCCGGAGATGCCTACGCGATGCTGGACCGCGCCGGAGATCCCGAACGCTACGTACAGGTCGGGCCTGACGGTCCTTCCGGACATGCCGACCTGCCTCGAGCGGGGAAGCCAGCCTCTTTCGGCAACTGCCCTGGAGCAGCAGACCATCGCCCCGTCAATGGAGGCGGCGATCTCCTCCGCGACGTCCACCAGGCCCCTGTCGCGTATTCCGGCCCCCAGGGCTATGAGGATCCTGGCATCCGATATGTCGGCGGCCTCGGTCTGGACGGCCTCCTCCGAAACAACTCCGGAATCCTGCTCGGGCGGATACTGCCAGTAGATGGCGGTGCCCTTTCCCTCCTTGGGCTCCGGAAGGGGGAACACCCCCGGCCTCACGGTTGCCATCTGAGGGAATCCGACGCACTCTATGTCGGCCATCAGGTTTCCTCCGAAAGCGGGCCTGGTCATGACGATCCTCCTGCCGTCCGATTCCAGACGGGTGCAGTCGGCCGTCAGCCCGGCCCCAAGAAGGGAGGCTATCCTCGGTGCCAGTTCCCTGCCCCTGGGCGTGGCGCTGACTAATATGGCGGCAGGATTCACGCGCTCGGCCACCTGTGAGACGGCCTCCGCGTAGGCCTCCGGCGAATAAGACGCGATTCCGCGCACATGATACAGCGTATCGACGCCGTAGCCGAATATGCGAGGGTATTCCGACTTGAGGCCCGCATCTCCGAATATGATGCCGTAAACGCGTCCATCGGTCAGGCCCTTCGCCGCGGCCAGGATCTCGGCGCTCGGACGCGAGACCTTTCCGCCGTCCGCCTCTATCCATACCATGACGCCGTCCGCGGTCGACTCGTTGAGATCGTACCTGCGAAGCATCCCGGGAGGAAGCCTGTCGGGGTCGTCGGAACATGTCTGGCATGATCCTCCGGAGCATTGGCTCATCTGCGCGCCTCCAGCTCTTCCAGAAGGACCTCCGCCGCCCTCCCGGGGCTGCTCATGGCTACCTTCCTATTCTTCCTCAGCATGCTCTTGGAGTCCGTCCTGACTATCCTGGTCTTGGAGCCCTTCAGCCCGACGGAATAGGCCCCCAGCCCGATGGCGACGCGGTCCACGGTTTCGATCGGAATGCCGTATCCTCTGATGCGGTCCGTCAAGGACATGAGGGTGCCGCAAGGGTCGGTGCCGTAGAAGGAGACGACGGACCCCTTCGGAACCTTGACGCTCCTGGCCACGTCCCCGTAGTCCTGGGTTGCGACGAAGCCGTCCGCCGCCTTATGCAGGTCCGTGACGTATGCGAACTGCCTCACTGACATCAGGCCGGCGGTCTCGTAGGGGACCTGCCCCGTCTCCCCGTCCGCCGCCTGGCGCCCGAACGCTATCAGATCGGCATCTGACATGTAACGGCCGATGAAGGCCGCCAGGGTCCTGGCCGTGGCCCACGTGTCGGCCCCTGCGAACGAGGGGTCGGAGAGAAGGAAGGCCTTGTCCGCGCCGAGGCAGAGGCAGCGCCTCAGGGCCTCGGAGGCCTGGGGAGGGCCCATGGCGAAAACGGAGACCTCGTCCCCCTCCTCCTTCATGGCGATGATCCTGCGCAAGGCGTACTCGCTGAACGGATCCAATATAGCTGGGACGCCTAGCCTCACCAGAGACCCGTTCGCATCGACCGAGACCTCCGAGGCGTCCGGGACCTGCTTCACAGCCACCGCGAACCTCATGTCAATCACCCAGAATGTTTCCGGGACAAAGTATCCCCTTCGGATCCAGGACGGCCTTGACCCTGCGCATCTCCGAAAGGCCGTCATCCCCGTAGAGCATGCGGAAGTAGGACGTCTTTATCTTCCCTATCCCGTGCTCGGCGCTGGGGGACCCTCCGAGCTCTATGGCCTTCCTGGCGAACTCCTCGTACACGGATCTGGCCCTCTCGAACTCGTCCATCGACTTCAGGATGATCTCGACGTGGGGATGGTTGTTCCCGATGTGCCCGAACATGCAATACTCCAAGCCCTCCTGCTCCAGACGCTCCTTGTAGAACGCCATCATCTCGTCGGCGGCCTCGTCCGGCACGGACATGTCGCTTCCTAGCTTGTGTATCTTGGGCATCCCGCCCTTCAACGATGCGACGTACTCGAATATCACGCTGGGGATGGAATGGCGCAGCTTCCTCATGCGCTCCTGATCGCGCTCCTCGTGCCCGCACCAGGATTCGGAGAGGGCCGAGCCGTGCCTGCCGGCGATCTCCCCCAGCTTGGCCATCTTGCCGTCCATATCGTCCATGGAAAGGTCGAAGAACAACGCCGAGTCCGCCCCTGCGGGAAGGTCGGGGATGGGCACGGAGAGGGGGTCGCGGGACTTCACGGACCTGATCAGGTCCAGCGAGCGCCCGTCCATGAACTCCAGGAACTCCGGATTGAGGATGTCGTCGGAGCGGATGTCCTTGACCGCCTCCAGCGCGGACGCGTCGTCCGGGAAGAACAGGATGACGGACAGGAGCGGACGGCGCGGCGTTAGATACACGTCGACCTCCGAAATCACCCCGAAGATCCCCTCGGAGCCTATGAAAAGGTCCAGAAGGTCCATGCCTTCGGAGATCATGGGTCCCGCCGAGTTCTTCACCCTGCCGTTGAAATCGTAGCCGGGGATGTCGAAGGAGAAGTAGTTCCTGCCGGCGGAGAACGACATCCTCCTGCCCTCGGCCCTGGTCTCGCCTCTGACCACGTCGGTGAACGTCCCGTCGGCCAGCACCACCCTGATCCTCCTGACCCAGTCCCTGGTGGGCCCGTAGCGATAGGTCCTCGGTCCGGAGGCATTGGTCGCGACGTTGCCGCCTATGGAGCCCCCGGTCTCGGTCGGATCAACCGGATAGAAATACGTTCCAGGCTCGGAGCGCAACGCGTCCGCGGCGCCCTCCGTGACGTCGGATAGCCCGGAGAAGTCCCTGCGCCTGAGGATGCGGTCCATCTCGTCCAAGGTCGTGCACGGGAGGGCGCGGAGAAAGTACCCTCTTTCGTCCCTTCCGACTCCCACCACGCCTGTCATGCGCTCCAAGGACAGGACGTCCCCTCCCATGGGCACGCTCCCCCCGGACACGCCGGTCCTCATGGCGGCGACCGTCACCGGGGTTCCCTTCGAGCTGTAAACCCTCAGGATTTCCCTGAGCTCCTGCTCGGTGCTGGGCAGAAGGACATTGTCGGCGCGGCCGGTCATCTTGGATTCGTCTGTGAGGTATTTCCTGCTCTGTCCTATCCTCTGTCTCTGGAACATCTCGCTCATCCCAAATGCGCGGCACCATGGCCGCGATGACCGCCTGCTCGGTGAGCGTCTTGCGGTCCATCAGCCCCTTGCTGAGGAGCCCGATCGCGCCCTGCCTCTTCCCTACGCCTTCGCTTCCGTATACCTGGCGCATGGCGTCACCGACGGTGCTGCCGGCGCGGACCAGGCCGGCCACGGCGTCCGGATAGCGGAATCCGGGCCCGGTGCCGTAGGTGATCCCGCCGTCGCGGTCCACGATAGCGCAGTGCTGGATGTCGTACAGGCCGTCGAACATCTCGAACACCCCCGCCTCTATCCCGACGGAAAGGTCGTGGCCCCCCAATGCGGCCTCCGCCCTATTCCTGGCTCCGCGGGGCGTCTGCTCGCCGAACGGCTGTGGCGGGACCCCGCTGTCCACGTCGACGGGCGTGACCCTGACGTCGCCGTAGACGCGTTCCATCACCGAACGCACGGCGGCCACCTTGACCATGTTGGCGGACCCCACGGCGATATCCATGACGCCCCCGGTCCCTGAACGGCCGTAGCGGCCGCGAAGGATGGACGAGGACGATATCTTCTCTCCGCTATCCGACATCTTCAGCGGGACCACGGACAGCTCCAGCGGCGGGAGCCCCCTGGAGATGCGCCTCTCGTTCACCTTCCGGCCGTTCTCGACGGTCTCCTCCGAGACCACCAGGACGTCCACGCCGTCCATGACCGAGTCCGGGCCGTAGATGTCGTCTATCTCGAATATCTCCGCCTCCCCGAGGCCTCTGACGAAGTCCTCTAGCTCCCTCCTGCGGATCCCCATGGGGACCGTCACGGAACGCCCGGCGGCCGCCATGCGGTCGGAGGTCATGCCTATTAAGACCTTGTCGCCGACCTCGAACGCGCGTCTGATGAGGGCCTTATGCCCTTCATGGAGGACGTCGAACGTCCCTGCGACGGCGGAGACTGTCATCTTACCAGCAACACGAGCGCTATCGTCGCCACGACGATCGCCAGCCATATGCCGGCCAGCTTCTTCAGCTTCCCCTTGACCTCCCTGCCGGCGGCCTCCTTGCACTGGTCGGAGCAGTACTGGCCGGGGCCGGTGAAGGCCTTTCCGCAGTTGACGCAGTGCCTGTGCTGGGGGATCCTCTCCTGGATCTCGCTCATGGGCAGACCTCCCTGCGGTCCATGTCGTTGTGGACCACGATCATGCAATGGTCGGCGTGGAGGCTGCAGGGGCCGATGCATATGCGATCCGGGGAGTACGAGAGCAGCTCCGCCTCCTCCTCTTCCGTGAGGTCGCGATTGTCCCCCAGGACGAAGACCGGGTCCTCCGGATATTCGTACTCCCTGCAGTCCTGCCCGTCCTCCTTCATGTACACCAGCCTCCCCTTCTCGGAAAGAGTTTTTATCACATCCGAGAACGACGACCTGGAGACGTACACTCCCGGAGACGATTTGACCTCGCCGTCCTCCAGGGGCTTGAGAAGCGCGTTGCGTATCAAGGAGGCGGTGCTCCTCTCGTCGGGATTCAGATAGCGGAGCTCGGACCCTCTGAAGACGACGGTCTTGGGGGCGTCCCGGCCGCCTTCGCAGACGAGGTACGCCTCCACGTCCTTGCGGAGGTCGTGGCTCAGGAAGAATGCGGAGTTGACGCACCTGACAAGGATGTCGAGCCTGCCGGCGCCTCCGGCTATGTCGTCGAGCTTGAAGTCCCCGGTGGTTGCGGCCCTGTGGCCGACGATCACGAAATACCTCATCGGATCACGACTGCATGTTCTTCAGCGCTTCCAGGTCCATTCCGCCCAGCTGCTTCATCATCTGCTTGCGCATCTTGCGGTTCTTCCCGACGGCGGCCATGGTCTTCTTGGTCTGGTTGTACTGCTTGAGCAGCTCCCTCACGTCATGGGACGAGACCCCTGCGCCGTTGGCTATCCTGTCGATGCGCTTGGACTTGATGATAGAGGGGTCCTCCTTCTCGGCGTCGGTCATGGAATCCATTATCGTACGGAAGACCTGAAGCTTCTTCTGGGACGCCTCGTAGTCGATCTTGTCCTCGACGCTGCTGAACCCTGGAATCATGCTCATGACCTTCTGGAGCGGCCCCATCTTGCCCACCGCGGACATCTGGTAGTACATGTCCTTCAGGGTGAACTTGCCGGACATCATGGCCTCGGTGACCTTCGCCATCGCCTCGGGGTCGTCCACGTCGTCCTTCACCAGGTCCATGAGGCCGGACAGGTCTCCCATCCCCAGCAGCCTGGATATGAACTTGTTCGCATCGAACGCCTCCAGGTCGCGGATGTGCTCCCCGGTACCGAGGAAGACGATCCTGGCGTTGGTCTTGGAGATGGCGGATATGGCGCCGCCTCCTTTGGCGGTTCCGTCCATCTTGGTGAGGATGACCCCGGTGACCCCGACGGCGTTGTGGAACGCCTCCGCCTGAGGCCCGGCCTGCTGGCCCACCTGAGAATCCAGAACGAGGACCCTCTCGTCGGGCTTGGCCACCTCGGCGATCCTCTTGACCTCCTCTATGAGGTCGTCCTCGAGGGCGTGGCGGCCAGACGTGTCTATGATTACTATCTTCTTGTCCTTGAACCTCTCGAGGCCGTTCTTCACGATGCCGGCGGCGTCGGGGTTGCCGGGCTCGCCATACACCTCTACGCCGACCTTCTCCCCCAGCTGCTTCAGCTGGTCCAATGCGGCCGGCCTGTACACGTCCGCCCCGATGAGCCCGACGGAGAATCCCTTCTTGGAGAAGTACAGGGCCAGCTTGCCGGTGGTGGTGGTCTTTCCCTGTCCGTACAGGCCCACCATCATTATCTTCTGAGGCTTCAGCTCGATGCCCTTGCCGTTGTCCACCAGGGCGACCAGCTCCTGATACACGATCTGGGTGAGATGGTCCTTCATGCTCCTGCCGGCGGCTGGAGGCTCGTTCAGCGCGCGCTCCTTGACCCTGTTGGTGAGCTCCAGCACGAGCCTGACGTTGACGTCCGCCTCCAGAAGGGCGCGCTGTATGTCTTTGCATACGTCCTTGATGAGCGCCTCGTCTACCGATGAGGCGGTGCCGATGCGCCCTAGGACATTCCTGAGTGATTTTCCCAATCCGTCCAAGCCCATGTGATCGACGCTGGATGGTCGGGATTATATTAAACGTTCCTACAGACGGTCGAGGAATCATAAGCGGGGGATCGGGCGGGTATTAGAAGGGATGGGATGCACTTACCCGACCGACTCCCTACGATACCATATTCTCACAAATGGTATATGAACTTTACTTGAAAATAATCCAATATTCACTGTTAGAACGGGATTGTGAAGAAGACAAATGGTTTGAAGGGGAGGGATGCCCCTCCCGGCCGGATCAGAGGTACCCGGACTTCTGGAGGGCCATGAGGTCCTCGGTGGAGAGCTTGTCTCCGGACTTGAAGCGCTCGAAGATCTCCTTGGCCTCCTTCTTGCCGTCGGAGTCGAACTTCTTCTTCTTGTCGCGAGGTCCGCGGGCCTTTCCGCCCTTGGAGTCGCTGATGTCGCGGTCCATCTGGTGGACGGACTTGATCTGCTCGATGTGCTTCTTGTGCTCCTCGTCGGCAGCCTGCTTGCACTCGATGAACTTGGCCTGGGCGGCGTCCGCCTCCTTTCTCAGCTTGTCGGCCTGCTCGTAGTAGCCGATCATCTTGTCGTGGGCGGCCTGGGCCTTCTCGGCGTACTCGGACACCTGGCGGTGGTAGGTCTCGGCCTGGGCCTTGGCCTCCCTGAGCTGCGCGACGAGCCCTTTGATCTCGTCGTTCTGCTCGTAGGTCTTCTCCCTGTCCGCGATCTCCTTGGCGAGGACCGAGATCTGCTTGATGATCTCGTTCTCCTTGTCCTTTCCGAGAGCCTTGGTCTGCTGGGTGTACTCAAGATCCTGGAGCTGTTTCTTCAGCTGCTTGACGGGAACCTCGTTCTTCTCGTCGTTCTTCTCGGTGTTCCTGTAAGGAGCGAGCTGCTCCTTGAGCGCGGTCACTTTCTGGTTCCACTCGTCCCTCAGCTCCTTGGTCTCCCTGACCTTCTGGTTGAGGGCGTCGCGTTCCTCCCTGCACTTTCCGGCCTCGTCGACGAGCTCCCTGACCTGTCCGTTGAGCGCGTCCCTCTTGGACTTCCACTCCCTGGTCTGGCTGTTGAGCTCGTCCCTGAGCTTCCTGTGCTTCTCCGCATCCTCGTTGACGATGCCGCGCTTCTCCTCAAGCTCCACGAGTCCCTCTTCGGATTCGACGGCCGCCTTCTCGACTGCGGACTCTCCGGTCTCACAGGGGGTTTCTTCCGTCTTTTCCTCGGTCGCCGTAGAAACCTGCTCCTCCACCTGAGAATCCTGCTGCTGAACTTCCTCCACAAAATCTTCCATAAATCATCACTCAATATTCGACTTGGCCATGAGCAGAAGCATGACCCACTTCTGAAACGGCTATCCGTGACTTGCTTATAAGTGTTTCTATAGTTTCGCATTATATAATGAGGCGGGGCGGGGATGGATGCATCGCGACGCGGCCCGATCTCCGCGTTCGTTCGCCCCGTATCCCGTCCTCCGGGCCGGATACGATGTGGGCAACTTATTATAACGACTTAGCGATTGGCGGGACGATTCCGATGAGCAACGTCTGTCCCCTTGACTACAGATACGGGCGCGAGGGTATGAAGGCGGTCTTCAGCGAGGAGAGCCGCATACAGTACCAGATGAACGTAGAGGCCGCCCTGGCCAGAGCGCACGCCTCGCTCGGCACCATATCCAAGGCCGACGCGGACGAGATAACCCGCGTGGCGGGATCCGGAGCGGTCAGCGTCGGCAGGATCAAGGAGATCGAGAAGGAGACCAGGCACGACCTCATGGCCATGGTCAAGGCGATGACCGAGAAATGCTCCGGCGACGCCGGGAAATACGTGCATCTCGGCGCCACCTCCAACGACATAGTGGACACCGCCACCGCTCTCCAGATGAAGGCGGCGATGGAGATCGTCCTCGAGGACGTGGACAACCTCATCTGCACCCTCGCCCGCCTGGCCAAGAGAGAGAGGGACACGCTGGAGATCGGAAGGACCCACGCCCAGTTCGCCATACCCATCACCTTCGGATTCAAGATCGCGGGGTACGTCGCGGAGATGCTCAGGCACAGGGAGAGGATCATCCAGGCCATGCCCAGGATATGCGCCGGGAAGATGGCCGGAGCCGTCGGGACGGGAGCCGCGCTCGGCGAGAACTTCTTCCGGATCCAGGAGACGGTCATGTCCGACCTCGGGCTCTCCTACGAGCCGGCCGCCACCCAGGTCGTCGGGCGCGACAGGTACACCGAGGCGATCTGCATACTCGCGAACATCGCCACCTCCCTGGAGAGGTACTGCACCGAGGTCAGGAACCTCCAGAGGTCCGAGATAGGGGAGGCTTCGGAATACTTCGACGTGGCCAAGCAAGTCGGAAGCTCCACCATGGCCCAGAAGCGCAACCCAATGAACTCGGAGAACGTCTGCGGCCTGGCCAGGGTCGTCAGGAGCATGGTCGTCCCCACGTTCGAGAGCCAGGTCCTCTGGCACGAGAGGGACCTGTCGAACTCCTCCACGGAGAGGTTCACGCTCCCCCACGCGTTCATACTGATGGACGAGATTCTCAGGAAGACCGAGTGGATATTCGACGGCCTCGACGTCCATCGCGAGAGGATGCTGTACAACATCGAGTCCTCCAAGGGCCTGGTGATGGCGGAGCCCCTGATGATGGCCCTCACAAGGAAAGGCATCGGAAGGCAGGACGCCCACGAGATAATCCGCGAGTCGTCCATGATAGCGGAGGACACCGGGAGGCATCTGCGCGACGTCCTGTACGAGAGGAAGGACCTCGAGGGGGTCCTGTCCAAGGAGGAGATCGCCGCCGCCATGGATGCGGCCAACTACGTCGGCAAGTCGCGCGAGATAGTCGACAACATGGTCGCAGAGGCGGAGAAGGTCCTCGGAAGGAAGGTGTGAGGTTGGAGCCGAGGGCGAAGCAGGGCATGTTCTTCGGAGCGATAGCCGGAGCCATAATCGGCGTGCCGTTCTCCATAATGACCGGGAACTGGCTCTGCATGCTCCTGGTCCCGTTCGGAGCCCTCATGGGGCTGGCGCCGCAGCTTCTGAAGCCCGCCGACGAGGATTGAAAGAAGGAAGGGGGCTCATCCCCCGTTTTCTCACTGGACCAGGTCGCCCGCGTGGGGGCCGGGCGTGGTGTAGTAGATCTCGGTGACCTCGATCTTGATCAGGTTCTTGGCGGGGAAGGTCTCCCTCTTGGAGTGAGCGAAAGCCACCGCCTTCTCGTAGTCCGCGCCGGAGTTGGACACCGTTGCGTTGCCTTTGAGCTGGTAGGACTCCTTGGACTCGGGGTTCCAGACGTAGAACGAGACCAGAGGGTTCTCCTGGATGTTCCTGAGGGTCTTCTTCAGGTAGTTGTCGACGAGCCAGACCTTGCCGTCCTCTCCGAGGAACATCATCCCCACGGGAACGACGTTCGGGACCCCGCCCTTGGATGCGGTGGCGAGCGCGTACACGCCCTGCTTCTTCATCATGGACTCTATCTCAGGCGTTATCTTCGACATGCGCCGGTAATCGATAGCATCGCATTTATAGTTGACACGGATGTGGTCCGCTCTGGCAATGCGCGCGTCCGTGCCATAATGCTTTTATACCGTCTATCCATCGGCATCTTACCGGTTTGTCTAGGTGGGCAAGTAGATCAGCCCGGTAGATCGCTGCCTTCGCAAGGCAGAAGTCGCGAGTTCGAATCTCGCCTTGTCCACTCCCTTCACCCTAGCCAGACATCTGAAAACCTTGTCAAAATCCATTGTCCGCACCCCCCTTATGCATAAGTTAGATTCTTGCTGTATCATTGAAGCTGTCGGAACCTGGGAATGCGACGTGACCGCGTCGGCAGGCGGCAAGACCGCGACCTGCCACGTAACTATAATTAAAGAAACAACCCCTGCGCTGGTCGAACCCGACGGTCCCCTGGTGCTGAGCCCTGCCATCATGACACTTACGCCCTGAGGTGCCGGGGCGACGATGGCCAGCAAGAAAGCTGAATGGTCCGCCTCCGACGCCACGGTATGCTCCGTGACAGTCTCCAGCGACGGCAAGAGCTGTGTCGTGGTCGCCCTGAAAGCCGGGGAATGCACCCTGACCGCGACGTCTGGCGAGGAATTCGCGAGCTGCCGGGTCAATGTGCTTGGCTCCGATCTGCCTGCGGACATACCGGGGGCCGCCATCCCCGGAGCCTCACCGGCGATGGAGGTGAGCCTGGAACTGACGCCAGAAGGCTCGAAGGCCATCGGCGTCCCCTCCGAGTACCTGTCCCTCCTCTCCATGGTCCAGTGGTCGTCCTCCGATCCTTCAGTCTGCACGGTAATGGCGGACCCCGTGGCCGGGACGGTCATCGCCGTCGCCCACAAGGCCGGCAAATGCGACCTGACAGCGTCGCTAGGATTCTATTCCGCCGTGTGCCACGTCACCGTGGGACGATCCTGAATGAAGACGAGCAAATGAATATCTCCGCGTCATGCATCGCGCATATGGGGGATGGAATGGGCCAGGCCATGGACATCGAAGAGGAATACAAGGTCTGCTTCAAGGACCGGGAGATCGGGCGCTACTGGATCTGCGAGGACGGCAGCGGCAGATACTTCGGCGGCGGCTCGACGTGCAACGACATGGAGGACGTTCCGGACGCCTTGAGGAAGAATTCGAGGTCCGGCAGCCGCATCCCCTACTTCAGAGACCTCATGACCGGTGAGAACCGCGTCCCGAGAACGAGGAAGACCGTCTACAGAAGGGGCGACGTGACCGTGACTCGCATCCCCAAGGACGTGGACAGCTTCCGCATATATAAGCGCGGGACGGCCGACGACGACAAGGAGGATCACTCGGCCCCGCACTGCGAGGGCTCCGGCCCCATCGAGGGCATGAGGGAATGGGCGTCCTGGTACTGCATCAACAGGAAGGACGACGGGACATTCGAGGCCGAGCTGGACGAGGCATGGTGGTGGGGAGGCGGCCACAACGACGGCGGCACCATGCGCCAGGAGGTCCCGGAGGAATGGCTGGACCTGCCTTACGACGAGCTCCTGAAGAACCTCGTGACCCTCGTCCGCGCAGCCCATTACGGGTTCACCGCGGAGCATCTGAGGAGGAAGAAGGGCCTCAGGGAGTTCTTCGGATACCGCCGACGGCTCCTGTCGGAACGTCCGGCCTACCGCCATAGGACGAGGGAGACCCTTCCGAACGGATGCGCAAGCGAAAAACCAGAGATATGGACTATCTGACAGATATTAGGAACTTCACCAGTATGGATACCTGCTCTTGTTAAAATTAAGAGAAAGTGTGGAGCAGGAGCCTGTCGGAAACGGTCATCCAAATTGTTTCCGTGCCGGAGTCCTGCTCCGTGTTTTTAGAATCGTATTCCAAACAACATCGATTGTAACGTCAGGAATCCCTATTCTCGATATCCTCCACTAAACGGATCCACCTCTTCTTCTCCTTGCTGTCGATGGGATCGACATTGGTGGTATGGGCTGAAGTGTTCCCGTAGTTCCTAATTTTATCCAGGATCCGTTGTTCTTCGTCGGAAATTAGGTTTTCTTCTGCTGCGTCGCCTATGAGCTTCGCAAGATTGTCATTGGAACCAAGCAACTTGCGGAGGACGGTCTCCGCTTTTCTGCGAACCCCTATCCCAAACTGGTATCCGTTAAGCCTCTGCAAGGGGACGTCCTTGCCGTAGATCTCGGCAAAGTTCTGAAACAGGTCGATGTATCCCTCTATTTCTCTATCGCCCTCTGTTCCCCTAACCAAGGGCTTTACGTCGGCCATGGACTTGACCAAAGCATCGTAGCAGGCCATCATGGAGTCGGTGTCTGACTCCTTGAACGACGAGACATCGTATTTTCCGAGAGACTCTACACCGAACATTCCCTTGAGCTTCGACAAATTTGCAGAGGCCATGCCTGCTGCCTGCATCTCCTTGGAAATGTAACCCCCATGGAAACCATTCAGCACCATATCAGCAATACGCTCTCCGATTCCCATCCTGGCAGATACGAGGCCGGGAAATCTCGAGATCCTGAACAGCTTGTCAGCGACGTCTATGTTCCTATCCACATCACCAGTGCGATACTTGTCTGCCAAGGACTCGCATCCGAGTTTCAAGGACGACCCCACCACCATGCTAACCACCGTGTCGACCCCCTTGTTCATTTCCAGCATGTACTGCTCGACTGTCTCTGGAAGGCCTTTGGACCATTTTGCCTTGGTAGTCGAGAGCTTCGAGAGGGATATGGTAGGGTCCTCCACTGAATCGAGATGTTTACGCACAACGCGCAGCTGGTACTCTGGATCGCCCAGAACTTCGGCCTTCTCTATGAACGACATCATCTGATCGTAGCTAGACAGATGGACCGCCTCGAGCGCGCGATCGAATACCGAAGCTATCTCCTGTCTGGAAAGCGGACGGGAGACCAACTCGGAGACCTCGACTGATTCCTTCAGACCGAAGACGGAGGCCATCCTGCTCATAAGCACATAACCCCTCCCGATGCTCGCACTGGTTATGTCCGCGAACGCGCACCCGATGCCGTCCACAGGCGTGGCTCCTACGGCGGTGCAGAGGCCCCTGTCGTAGGCGATGAACTTCCCTCTGAAGGAGAAGTCCTTTGGAAGGTCGTACCTCACCGCCTCCCAGCCCTCTGGAACCGTCTGGACAGGAGTGAGGATCATGTTCTTCGGATTGGATCCAAGACCCTCGATGGAAGATATCAAGTCCCGGGAGTCATAGTGGCCCTTCACGAAGTTTGGATCCATGCTAGACTCGAAGTAGAAGTCCCCCGACGACTCGTCCATCTGAAGATAGATCTCCTTGTCCACGCAGCAGACCGCCGGCTCGTCGTCAAGGGCGATCGTAAGTATCTCGTCCTCGGTATCCGCCCCGAGGCGCTTCTTGTTCTTCACTAGGAATAGCCTAAGCCCCTCCTCGTCGTAGACCACGTCCGCAAACCTGTCCCTTTCGAAATCCCCCTCGTCGGAGACATTAATTGCGAACAGAAACGGCTCGTCGCCGGCCCTGGCATATGGAGTGTAGAACACCGTCTCGCGGAACCTCTTCGGCTCCTGCTTGATGCGGCCCTGCTCGAACATGTCGCGCCCCGTCTCCGTGAACTCGGCCGACGATATCCTGTCGTCCGGGCTGAAGCCGGCCATCCTAATGACCTCGTTCCGGCATAGGCCCTCGATTACGTTCTCAAACAACGGGAACATGCGCTCCGGAACCCCGATCCTCGCGAAGAACTCCCTCCACGTGTCGGATCTCAGCGCGGGCGTGCCAATGGCGGTAAGAACCATGTTCTCAAGACCGGTCGGTTTTTTAAACCTGCTGTACTCCCCGCTGACGCTGAGCTCCACGACAGGCACCTTGACTGTGACTCTGGATTTCATCCCTCATTCCCCCATGACGTCCCTCTCGGTTATGTAGCCGCGGTGGAACTTCGCCTGATCGACAATTCTCCTGTAAACGAAATCGTTCCTACCGTCTATCTCCGTGCGAAGATTGGAGAACGCCCTTCCGTTCCCTACGATCACGAGGAGGCATCTAGCGCGGCTTATGGCCACGTTGATCCTGTTGTACACCTTCATGAAGCTGTTCTCGAGGCGGTTCGTGGCGACCAGGGACAGCACTATGATGTCCCTCTCGTCTCCCTGGAAGTTGTCTACGGTGTCGACCATGAACTGCTCGTCGTCTTTCCTGTTGAACGACTGGAACTTGAAGCCCTTGAGGCTCCTGCGTATTAGCTTGGCCTGGTCCGAGTATCCGCAGATGACCCCGAGACTGAGGCGAGGATCGTAGTCCTTGGTGAACTTGCGCCCACCCAGATCCTCGCCTGCGGCGTCCTTGGTGCAGCTGTACTCCATCTTGCGGAGGATGCTGACGACGACGTCGGCTTCCCTCTGGTTTATGCGGGACCTCCCGCCGGAGTAGCCCCTCTCCTCCCTTCCGTCCACGTCGACGAACACGAGGTGGGTGTCCTTGGAGATTATGTTCCGGCTGAAGCCGCCCTTGACCTCGAGGTAGTGCTCCCTGTTGCCCTCCGCGCCGCCGTAGGTGAGCTGGTTTCCGTAGAAGATGTTGTCCGCGTCCATGATGTGGGGGTGCATCCTGTACTGGACGGTCAGCATGGTCTTGTTGCACTCGGGCATGGTCCTGTAGAGCTCCTTGAAGAACGAGGTCTCGTACATGCGCCTGAACTCGTCCTCCAGGTTCTTGTTGATGAGGCCGGGGTCGTACCTGCTGTAGTCGCCGTCGAGGACGTTGGACTGGTAGATGGGGGGCAGCTGCTTGTCGTCCCCGACCAGGATGACCGTCTTCCCGTAGAGGATCGGGTACAGGACCTCCAGGAACGACACCTTGCTCACTTCATCCACAATGACCACGTCTATGTTCGCCCTCTTCAGGTCCACTGTCCCGGCGTCGGTCTTGATGCTGTCGCTCGTGGTGCAGGTCAGGCCGATGACGTTCGCGTAGTCCAGGAGCTCGTCGTTGAGCTGCTCCGAGTCCTTCTCTACGACGCCCTCGTCGCGGAGGTATCCGGCCATCTTGCCGTAAGCGGCCTGGAGCTCCTGAGACATACCGCTGCTTGCCGCAGAGCGGATGTGCTGGACCTCCTGCTCCAGGAAACCGATCCCCTCCTCTGGTTCCTTGAACTGGCCCAGGATGTTGTTGTCGGAGAGGGCCCTCCTGATGTCGGAGTCGAGGGCCTCGCGGGCCTCCTCGAACGCCTTGAAGACGGGGTCGGCGCGATATGCCTGGATGTCCCTCTCGAGCATCCTGACGCGCTGCTCGTCGCGGGAAGTGTCGTTGCAGAGCTCCGCCTCCTCGCTGATCTTCTTCTCGATGTCCGCGATTATCCCCTCGACGGCGGAGTCGACCTCCTCCTTCAACTCGAGGGCGGCATCGCGCTGCGGCACCCCGCGCGGGAACAGCTTGGCCATCTTGAACTCGAACACATTGAATGAATGCTCGCTCTGATAGCTGAGCATCTCGATCTCTATCGCCTTCGCATCGGATTCGCTGGCGGTCGCCCTCTTCTCCAGCAAATCGAAGAAGCCGCGGTGCTCGTCGATGAAGCGGTATTCCTTCCTTATTTCAGGCTTCCCGATCGCGTACAGGCTGCGTACGGTGTCCATCGTGAGATCCTCGCCCTCGAATGATATGGAGATATCGGCGACGTACTCCTTGGCGTCGTCCCATTCGAATCCGCGTATTGAGTCGATGGCCTCCCTCATCGCCGACATCCTCGACTCGGAGTCCGAGTTCTCCTCGCGGTCGCGGATAATCTTCCTGTTGACCCGGTCCATCTCCTCCGAAGCGGAGGCAATGCTCTTCAAAAGATCCTGTGCTCTTGACTCGAGCTCCCTCAGGCGCTTGGCGCGGTCCTTAAGGTCATTCAGCAAAGGGACAATGCTCTCGGAGTACATCCTTGATGAGGAGGCCTTCTGTATCTCCCCCTCCAGACGCTTCGCTATGTCGCGGTAGAATATGCGGGTCTGGTTATTCGCAGAGAAAGGATTGGAGTCCTCCCTCTTGCGGGCGTATCCTCCGAAGAGGCGGACGCGCCTCAGCGTGGGGATCTCCGGAAGCCTGAGGAAGGCGTTGTCCACGGCCTTGTGGTTCTCGCTGGCTATGAGGACCTTCTTGTTCCTGGTCACGAGCTGGGCAGTGATCTCCGCGATAACCTCCGTCTTTCCGGTTCCCGGAGGCCCCCTTATTAGGAACATGCCGTTGGAGGCCACAGCCTTCCTGATGGCCTCCTTCTGCTTCTCATTGAGCCTCTTGCTGTAGAAGCGATCCACCGCGGCCTGTCCTCTGAATAGCTGGCTGGAGCTGTCGAAGAGGGCTGAGGCCAGGAACGGGTTCATGACGTAGCCTTTCCTCAGGTTGTCCAGGGCGGCCCTCTGACGATTCATGATGGACATGTCCCCGCTGGGATCCTTGTAGAGGAACAGGGTCTTCCCGCGGATGGTTTCAGAAACGCTCTTCGATATGGACTCCGGGTCCCCCGCAGACTCCGTGTCGAGGCGGTAGAATACATGGAGGCGCATCCTCGTCTCCTCCAGTTTCACCGTCTCCACCATCTCCTCGGTCTGGCGGTTGCGGTCCTCCTCCCTCGCCTTGAAGATGTTCACGTACTTGACCCTCAGCTCAGCGTCCACCACGTCCCTGCGCTCCTCCATGAGTCCGGATCTGTACGAGCTCACGAAAGGGGATATTGTCTTCTCGACGATGGAGTCCAGGTCGTGGATCTCTCCGAGCCTCCCTAGCCTGTCCTCCGCGGACGCCATCTTGTCCCGGATGCCGGATGCCTCGGACTCGATCTTCCCGATCGAGGATTCGATGTTCTTCCTAGAAGATTCGTCAAGATCATCCTCGGACTCGAGCCTTCTGCGTAAGTCTTCGACGGACCTCTGAGCGGCATCGAGATCAGACTTGAATGAAGATATGGATGCTTCTAGCGAACTCCTTTCCTTGGCGATTCTCTCCTCGCGGACGGCGATGCATGAGGGAAGGCGTCTCTCGCGCTCTTTGATCTTATATTCCTCGATAAGAGGCGGAAGCGTCTCGCTCTCGTAGCTGCTCATCAGAGAGCGGAACTCCCTTTCGCGCTCGCCCTCGGTCTCCTTCCTCATCCTCTCTATGGCTTCTTTTCCTTCCCTGATTATGTTGTCGATCTTCGCCTTGTTGGGGATGACCTCCTCGTCGGCCCTCGAGGATATCCTCCCGTCCATTATCCCGACCTTCGACTTGAAAACAGGCCTTCTCTCGGTGGACTTGCCCCTCTTCACATCCTCGAAGACGAGCTCTTCCGATAATATCAGCGAGCGGGCGCTTGTGAAGGACTCGAACTTCTTCCTGAGGGACGGATCCTCGTCGTAGTCCTTCTTGAGGAAGTCGTGGACGATGTGGACGAGAGGTGCCTTCTCGGATCCTGGCAGCTCCTTGAAGGACCAGACGCCGTTGCGGTCCTTGACCCTGAGGAACGGGATGGACTCCTCCTTCTCCTCCTCGGAGCAGTCTGCTTTATAATATGCGACGAACACCTCGGGGCGCTCATCCACGGAATACGAGACCCCTAGGTCCTTCTCCATTATCTCCTTCTTGGCATCGAGGTACCTCCCCCATTTGGATAGCCTGTCCAGGACCTTCTGAGGCTCCTTGACGACGAACTGCTCGGAGAGGCGGGAGAGGAAGTCGATGGAGAGGACCGAGCGTCTCATGTCCTCGTCCGAGAGGTACTTCACATCCTCGGACCCGACGTTGCTCCAGTATCCCTGGAAGTACAGGCGGGTGAAGACGTCGCAGGTGACCTGGATCTCGCCGCATGCCACGGTCCCCTTGTCGAGCGTGGTTATGCCCTTTACTCTGAAAAAGCGATGGACCTCCTCCTTGTTCTTAGGCTTGTACTCGTCGAGGTCGCACATGAAGACTATGTAGTAGTCCAATCCTGCTACTGGCATCCTGACCGCGATGTTGAACCATCTGTTTCTCTCGCTCCTGGACGGAGGAGACCTGTCGAAATTGGGAAATGAAATGCCGAGGGGCACATCGGTCCCGGCGATCATGCTCCTGACGAAATAGTCGTAGTCGACTCCTATCTGGAGCATCTCGAACTGGTCCTTCAGCCCGACCTTGTAGATCTTGTCCCTGTTCCAATCCTCGTCGATCTCGGAGTTGGAACTGAAATCCATATACGCACGTTCTTCAGCCATTTTTCACCTTCCGGTCAAATCGCTAAGCAGCACCCGTTCGCGTTCTTCGCATTTAACGGATGCTAGAACCTCATGGCGATAAAATGATATGATTTGATGTTCATACAGTACAAATATTTATTGTACAGTACATAGATTAAGATGCGATTGGAGATGCATATACACATAGCGACGCTAGGGGAGCGGACGGAGCCCATACTGAAGGGATTCAATCTGATATCGGGCATCGAAAAGGTGTATCTGATGCACAGCGGCAGATACGTCGATTCGGCACTGAGCGTCAAAAAATTTCTTGATAGCGGAGGGATAGATTCGAGGCTGGTGGAAGTCGACGAATTTGATTTCTCGGACGTTATGGAGAAGATATCGCAGGTCATTGATTATGAAAGGCCCTCCGGCCCGCATTCTTATTCCATCAATGTCACCGGAGGGACCAAGCTGATGGCTTTTGCGGCGTATTCTTCTGCCTATTTCATCGGGGCCACCGTCTACTATGTGCAAGAAAGGAACGACCTGCCTCTTCAGAAACAGCTGCTTACAATAATGACGACCAAGGCACCGAAGAGCGGCAGATCCGATAAAAAAGGCCGGGAAATACTTAGGTTCATCTATGGAAGGACCCTGAACGGAGGAAACGTCTCCAGCCAAGACATTGAATCGGAATTTGACATGAAGAAACAACAAGTATCCTACTACGTCAGGAATCTCAGAGAAGAAGGGCTCATTGTCACGGAGATGGGGATCTACGATCCCAAAAAGAAAGCCAAGGACTTCCGCCACAACAGCATAAAGCTTACACAGCAAGGACAGATGGAGGCCAGATTCGTAAGAGATGTATAAAAACAACAACCATTCAAATCACAGATACCGCTCATTGTCCGCTACGAAGTCATCGGAACTGACCAATTATCAATGAGCCAAAGCACCTTCGTCGGTACTTGTCCAACGCCTTCTGTTCCCGTCCGCCGGAAGATCTGGCTCCGATGTCATCATATAACGTCATAGCGAGAAGCCCGAAAGGACCGTGCCCTCGGCCTTCGACCCTTGAAAAATGCCACGCGTCATCCCTTGGGCGGAAACGAAATATGCGATGGCGCATCCTTCGCCCATGGGAGACGGCGGCGGTCCGCCTAGGCTGACGCATTGGTTCCTGAACGACGGGAAGAGGAGCGAACCGTACGTCGAAGTGCAATCCCTGATAGACGGCCTTATGCGCGACGACATCACGGACGAGGAGCTCGTATCTGCCATCAAGGGAATGGCTGACGAGGGCGACCCTGACGCCCAATACGTACTCGGGACCGCGTACCAGTACGGCCTGGGCCTGGAACATTCTGACGAGAAGTCATTTGAATGGTACAGGAAAACAATCGACCAAGGACACCTACCTGCCCTCCATGACATGGCCGGCTTCTACCTGTTCGGAATCGGGGTCCACGAATCCCCTGAGAAGGCCTTCGAGATGCTGGAAAGGGCCTCCGACGGAGGGCTGGCGGAAGCGTTCAAGCAGATAGCGTGGATGTACGGCGCCGGACACGGCATGGAGAAGTCCGAGACGGAATCGTTCAGATGAACCCTCAAGGCCGCCCGGCAGGGCTATTCCAAGTCGCAGAACAACCTCGGCTACATGTACGAGCACGGGGAAGGCACGGAGCAATCCTACGATAAGGCGGCGGAATGGTACGCCAAGGCCGCCGGACAGAACGCGCTGGCGAAGTACCACCTCGGATGCCTGTACGAAGCCGGAAAAGGAGTGCCGCGTTCTGTCGACAAGGCGAAGGAGCTGTACGCGGATTCCGCCGAATGGGAGAACGAGGGCGCCAGGAGGTCCATTCTGAGGGTAGATCCCAACTGGAAGGAAGAGTATCGACGATGACTGATGAACGATCCAGCATGACGAAACCGTGCACCATATGGCGGGGTCTGAATCATATCAGATAGGTCCCGGTCCAAAATCTATATTTCCTATGTAGATATAGGTATTTTTGTCATGTCGATACACCCTGGAATGTCAAAATATTCCGCAATCGCGCTGGCGATCCTCGGACTGATCATCGCCGTCGGACCGTACGTCCTCTACCGCATATGCGACGAATCGATGGCGGGGCCATGCAATGATACGGGTCATGCGGAGATCCTCATAGGGGCGTCGATCGCCGTTCTTTCCGTTTCGATGCTGTTCGTGAACGACGGCAGAAGACGCATGTGCCTGGGATTCGCCGTCCTAGCGCTTTCGGTGCTATCAGTCCTGGTCGTCACTACGATCATCGGCACATGCGACAGCGGAATGATGGCATGCAACAGGACCGGGAAGCCCGGGATGATCGCGACGGGCACGATAGCCGCGATGGTCAGCGTCGTGAACGTCGTCTTGATCAAAAGGGATTCGAGAATGGTACGATGGGCGTAATCGGCCTTTCCAACAGGAGCCTGATGGACCGTCTAGGCAGGACCTCCGGCATCACCCTCATCGTGCTGGCGATCGCGTTCGTCCTGCTGACTGGGACCATCGTCGTGGATAGTTTGAAAGCGGGCGAGACTAACGTGGAGAAGAGGCTGGGCGCCGACCTCATGGCGGTCCCCGCAGGGAGCGGATACGCAGAGGAATCCATACTTGTCAACGGAACGGCCTCCTCGTTCTATATGCCGGCCGGGATCGAGTCCGAGATCGGAGCCGTCACCGGAGTGGAGAGGACCAGCTCCCAGTTCTATATGACGTCCATATCCGACGCCGACTGCTGCGAATTCCTGGTCCAGCTGATAGGATACGATCCGGAGACCGATTTCACGGTCACGCCGTGGATATCGGAGAGCTATTCGTCCGAGGTGGGCATCGACCAACTGGTGGTCGGATCGAACATCCAGGTGAAAGACGGCTCTATCCGCCTGTTCGACCACATGTTCGAGGTCGTGGCCAAGCTTGCGGAGTCCGGCACCGGGATGGACAACTCCGTGTTCATGACCAAGGACACCATCCGTCATATGGCCGAGTACGCGTCCGAGCTGGGATTCATAATCGGCGGAGACGTCGATTCGGAGATCTCCGTGGTGCTGGTGGACGTGGATCAGGACTATTCCGCGTCCCAGGTGTCCAGACGCATCCAGAGCGTCGGATCGGGTTCGGAGGTCGATGTGGTGGCCTCCACCGATGTGGTATCCAGGATAACTGCGCAGATGGGATCCCTGACAGGGTATGTGGAGGTCCTGGAGTCGGTGGTCGTCGGCATATCGGCGGTGATCCTAGCGGCGCTGTTCGTAACCGCTGTCGGTTCCCGCAAGGGGGAGTTCGCCGTGCTGAGGATGATCGGGGCCACCCGTCGGCATGTCGTGTCCATGGCCGTCTACGAGTCCGCGGCGATGAGCGCCCTGGGGGCCCTGGCGGGAGTGGTCCTGGCCCTGGCGACGATCCTGCCGTTCAGCGGCATGATAGGCGACGCGCTGGGGATGCCTTATTCGACGCCCTCCCTGTCCTCGCTGATCCCAGGAGCGCTGTCGGCCTTCGCCATAGCCTTCGCGATAGGCCCGCTCGTCTCGCTAGCGGCCGCATACTCGATGTCGAGGAAGGAGGCTTACACCCTTCTGAGGGAGGGCGAGTGAATGCTGATCGAGATCCAGGATGCAACCGTCACCTACGTGCGCGGGAACATAGCGTTTAATGCGGTGGACCACGTGTCCTTGAAGCTCGAATCAGGGGACTTCGTGGCGATCATGGGGAGATCCGGCAGCGGGAAGACGACCCTTCTGAACATGGTCGCAGGCGTGCAGCGTCCGACCTCCGGCAGGGTGACGGTCGCCGGCAGGGACCTTTCCTCGATGAACGACAGGGAGGCGTCCAGGTTCCGCAACGATGTCATAGGCTACGTTCCGCAGAAGCATGGCCTCCTCCAATCGCTGACCGTGCTGGAGAACGTCCTCCTTCCGACCCAGCTTTACGGACGCGGGAAGAGCCCGCAGGAGGCGCACGACATCCTCGACAGGCTGGGGATAGGGGACTTGGCCGACAGGTTCCCCAGGGAGCTCTCCGGTGGGGAGCAGCGCCGGGCATCCATCGCAAGGGCCCTGGCCAACAAGCCCGACGTTCTTCTGGCCGACGAGCCGACGTCGGACCTGGACAGGGACAGCACCGACGCGGTCATGAGGCTGCTCTCCGAGATAAACGAAGCGGGCACCACGGTCATGATGGTCACGCACGAGTACGACGCGGCGATCTATGGGAAGCGCCTTTTCTATATGGAATCCGGCAAGATCCGCGACGTCACGGACCGCCTTGGCTCCCTGAGGTCCAACATCAAGGGCGCGTTCCTCGGCCGATCACGTCGAGACGCCGGAATCCGAGGAAAAATGTCCGGGCATGACCGCTGGAACCGCGGACGATTCCAGCGGAGACGGATGGCATCGGTCTACCATCACGTTCTCATGCTCGAGGTATTCGACTATCTCCCTCTTGATGCTGTTGAACTCGGGCGTCGTGCGGTTTCTCGGCCTCGACCACGGTATCTCGACGACCTCGTTGACGGTCGTAGGCCTCTTCGTCAGGACCACGACCTTGTCCGAAAGGTACACCGCCTCGTCCACGGAGTGGGTGATGAATATGATGGTCTGCTTGGTGTTCTTGAGGATCTCTATCAGCTGCGCTTGCATTAGGTTCCTGGTCTGGGCATCCAAGGCTCCGAACGGTTCGTCCATAAGGATGACGTCCGGCTCCACGATCAGCGCCCTGGCGATCCCTACGCGCTGCTTCATGCCTCCGGAGAGCTCGTTGATGTGGGAGTTCGCGAACTTTTCGAGGCCCACGATGCGCAGGTATTCATCGGCCTTGGCGCTCCGCTCCGCCTTCGGCACCCCGGCGATCTCCAGTCCCAGCTCCACGTTGCTCTTGACCGTGCGCCAAGGCAGCAAGGCGAAGTCCTGGAACACCATCCCCCTGTCCCTGCCCGGCCCGACGCACTCCCTGTCGCCGACGTACACGACGCCGGAGGTCGGCGGAAGGAGACCGGCGATCAGGTTCAGAAGCGTCGTCTTGCCGCAGCCTGACGGGCCTATGAACGATACGAGCTCCCCCTTCCTGACATCGATTGAAATGTCGTCTATGGCCTTCGTCTCGATGCCGTTCTTCACGTAGGTCTTCCCGATATTGCGTATGCTGATTTGGACGTCGTAGTCCGATCCCATGCTGTAGGATGGTCTTTCGACGGGGGCTTCGGGCCTTTTGCCTGCGTCGCCCTTCAGCCACTCTGTTACGGAGGGTCTGTTCCTTCTGCCATCCGCACGCTCCTTTCCCGCCGAAGGGTCTTCCTTCAGCCATTCAACGATGCTCATTCTTCCACTCCCCATTTCTTGTTTAGAACTTTTGATATGTAGTCCGCCACCAGGACGGTGATCAACCCGAGCACGCCTACGATCACGATTCCCGCATACACCTGCGGCCATGCTCCTAGCCCTGCCTGGTTGGTTATGTAGTTTCCAAGGCCCCCCACTCCGGAGGCGTACAGTTCGGCGGACACTATGCACATCCATCCTATCCCGAGGGCGGTCTTGATGCCGTTCATGAGAAATGGTATAGACGCCGGTACCGTGATCTTGAAGAAGGTCTGGCTCCAGCTGGCGCCGAGGACCTTGGTCGCGTTGATCAGGTTCACGTCGATCTTTTTGACGCCGAAGCTCACCGTGGTGAGTATAGGGAAGAACGCTCCGATGAACACCACCATCATGGCTCCGCTGGCATCCGATTGGAGCAGGATGATTAGCACAGGGGCCCAAGCCACGGGCGCGATCGGCCTCAGGACGTTGAGCGCCGGGCTGAACAGCCTGTCCAGGACGTTGACCGAACCGAGGAGGAGCCCGACCGGGAATGCGAACACCAACGCGAGCAGGAATCCTTTCAGAAGGGTTCCGAAACTCGACCTGATGTAGCTCCAAGCGCTTCCTCCGGCGGTCGAATCGCCGTTTTCGAAGAAGCTCACCAGCGCGTCCCACGTCTCCATCGGCGTAGGGATGACGGTCTTGTTGACATACCATGATATGAAGTACCAAGTCACCACCAGCATTGTTATGGAAATGGCGACGTACGCTGCGTTGACGCACAGCTTGTAGCGTCTGCTGTCCTTGTCGACGGCCCTTCCATTCTTCGCGGATTGATGTTCCTGATCTTTCGAAGATCCTATGTCCTCCATGAGCCAGGCTTTGAGACCGGTCATGTCCCGCCCCCGGTGGTGAATAGCATTAGTACTATTTTCATATATGAAATAGGATAAAATAACTCATAGATAAAATCGACTGTCGATGATATGCTTATATGAATATTATTGAGCTGGACAAGTCCATTATTCCGATAGAATCGTCATTTCATCATTGAAATGGTGGATTTCTTTCTATCATTAACCCCTAAAAAGTGATCATTGCTGTCACAGCGGCGTAATGCTATTCTTATTCGAATATCGATAGTAGTCAAATTAATATAGGAGAAATAGAATGGTGAATTGTTCATATTTCCTATATGAAAGGTGTAAAAATGCAAAGATATAAAATCATAGCCATCGCGGCGGTCGCCATCATCCTCGCAGCCAGCGCAGTCGTATTGCTGACCAACAAGGGAAGCGAGGCGGAGAGCACCGAGATCAATCTCATCTCCGGGCTCGAAGGCGTCGGCTCCGGATTCTACTTCGATGAAACGAAAGTGGACAAGGGGGACCTGTTCGTACTCAACGACGACCGTACGCTGAAGACGCACAACGTCCCGGGCGTCGGAGAGATCGCGATCTTCAAAGCCGCCGGATGGGAGAAGCTCCTCTTCGGAGTGCCGACGGTGGGATCCATTCAGTACTACCAGCTCAAGACGATAGTGGAGGTTTACCTCGCCGATCCCGCGTACACCGACGGCGGGACGCTGAATCTCTCCCTTGTGGCAGGGAACCCCGGCGATGGACAGGTCGGGTATACGGTCACGCAGGGGTCCGCGGCGAGGATCAAGGAGGTTCAGGCCTCGACCGGCCTTGCCATCGGAATCACCTGGGAGCCCCAGTTCAGCGCTCTCGTGATCGGGGATTCCGCCACCTATCAGAACCTCGTCACTACCGACGTACTCTTCCCTCATGTGACCTGCTGCGTTCTCTACGGCAACTCCCATTACATAAAAGACAACCGGGACACGTCGGAAAGGCTGGTCTGGGCGGTGAAGAACGCCACCGACTGGCTCAACCATGTCATTGAAGACGTCCAGGCGAACGGATACGATTCCTCCGACGCCTCCCATAAGGCGCTGGTCGACTACGCGTACAAGCATGCCGGTGGCGCGAGCAGCGGCCTCACCACCGAGCAGATACTCAGCGCGTTCGACGCCATCGAGTACGCCTGGGGAGACGAGAAGACATACGACAGGGTGAATCCCAGCGATCCGCTCAGCAAGATCAAGTCCGATATATCCAACCAGACCCAGACCCTGTACGACATCGGAGGCCTCGCCAACAACTCCCTTTCCGATCTCGGATTCAAGAACTCGTCCGAGTTCGCGGAGAAGTTCGTCGACGATTCCGTCATCAGGGCGGTCCTCGACAAGTCCTCCTACAGGAGCCCCTCCAGCTTGAAGACCATAACCCTCAGCGTGATCGTCAACGACCTCCACCAGCTTCCTACGCATCTCGCCGACGAGAAGCTCCCTGGCCTCAGCGCGATCAAGCCCGGGCTCAGCGACGACAAGACGCTTTACGAGCAGGCTGGTCTGAACGTGAAGTTCATCGACGCCACCGGATCGAACGGCGTCGTCACCGCCCTGAACTCCAATCAGGCCCAGTTCGGCGTCGCCGCACAGCCGGCGGTCATCCTTTATGACATCAACAACAAGCAGACCACCGCTTGAAGCTTATTCCCGGCCGTCCCGTCGTGGGGCGGCCCCAAACCCCTTGCACATTACATCGGAGAAGCACAGGATTTGTTACACATGACTGAGAAGAGGATTGAAATCGTTTGGCATGGCCGCGGAGGACAGGGCGCGTTCACGGCCGCCCGCATCGTCGGGGCTGCATACGCATTGGGGAAGGAGGGCAGGTACGCCATGTCCTTCCCATCATTCGGACCGGAACGTCGCGGCGCGCCCGTCAGAGCGTTCACCAAGCTCTCGACGGCCCCCATCAACGATCGCAGCCAGGTCTCGCACCCGGATTTCTCGGTGTATCTGGACGAGGGCCTCTTCCCTCGGAGGTCGCCGGCTTCGGGCATCGCCCTGGTAAACAGCAAGGAGGATTTCGGGCTGGACGGGGTCGTGTCGTTCGACGCGTCCAGGCTCGCCCAGTCCATGCTCGGAGTCCCGATAACCAATACGGTCATGGCCGGAGTCCTCGGGTCCTTCGTAGAGGGCTTGGATCCCCAGGCATTGAGCGTGGGCGTAGACGCCTGCATGCCGCCTCGTCTCAGACAGAAGAACCTGGCCGTGATGGAGAAGGCCTATTCCGAGATGGCGGTGGGCCAATGATGCGGCCGGAGCTGACCAGCGACATCCCCGAGTGGAACGCTGGGAACCTCCCTCCCGACACGTGCTGCCGTGCCGGGATCCTGGCGGACCTCAACGCCGGATGGAGGACCGTCCGTCCGGTGGTGGACGCCGAGAGATGCAAGGGGTGCTACAAGTGCTACCTGCATTGTCCCGACGGGACCATCGGCATGGATTCCGGGAAAGCGTCTGTCGATTATAATTTCTGCAAAGGATGCGGGATCTGCGCCCGCATATGCCCGTTCGATTGCATAACGATGGAGGCCGAGGAATGACCAAGGCGTTCGTATCCGGAAACGAGGCCTTCGCTCAGGGGATCCGGCTAGCCAGGCCGGCCGTCGTCTCGGCGTATCCGATAACCCCTCAGACCGTCGTCGTCGAGAGGTTGTCGGAGATGGTGGCCGACGGGGAGCTGGATTCGAATTTCATCCATGTCGAGTCCGAGCATTCGGCGATGTCCTGCGCCATCGGAGCGTCGGCCGCCGGGGTGCGCGTGTTCACCGCTACATCCTCCCAAGGGCTGCTGTACATGGCGGAGTGCCTTCCGTACGCGGCCGGCGGAAGGTTTCCGATAGTAATGATGAACGCAGACCGCTCCGTGGCTCTGCCGTGGAACATATACGGGGACCAGAGCGATTCCCTGTCCCAGATCAGCTCAGGGTGGATCCAGTTCTACGCCATGAACGCACAGGAGGCCCTGGACATGGCGATCATGTCATACCGCATCGCCGAGGACCATAGGGTATCCACCCCGTTCATGGTCAATCTGGACGGCTTCAATCTCACCCATACGTACGAGAACGTCGACGTCCCGGACCAGGAACAGGTGGACTCGTTCCTGCCGCCTTACTCGACGACGAACAAGATAGATCTCGAAAAGCCTGTCAACATGGGTTTCACCGCCGGGCCGGCATACAACGTGCTGTTCAAGATGAGCGAGCACATGGGCATGCTGAACGCTAGGGACGTCGTTCCTCCGGTGGAGGACGAGTTCATGAGGATTTTCGGGCGCAGGTACTCCGGCATGGTCGAGGGACATCTCCTGGAAGATGCCGAGCTCGTGATCGTCACGTTAGGATGCGTTTCGGGGCTGTGCATGGATGTCGCCGACCGTCTGCGCGAGGACGGGGTAAAGGCTGGAGTCCTTCGCATCAGGTACATGCGTCCCTTCCCTGACAGGGAGGTCCAATCCGCTCTGCTGAACGCCAAGGCGGTCTGCGTCCTGGAGAAGGACGTGTCCTTCGGCAACGCCGGCGTGGTCTTCAGCGAGATCAAATCAGCTTTGTACGGGAGCGGATGCAGTTGTGCCATATGCAATCGCATAGCGGGCCTCGGCGGACGCGACATCTCGTTCGACGACATACTCGCCATATTCGAGGAGCTCGAGAATCGCCCTACGGATGTGGGCTTCATCGGGGGGTCGGCATCATGAGCGGACCTAACGCTAGGACGATAACCGGTGACGAGTACTTCTACGGCCACAAGGCCTGCGCGGGGTGCGGAGGCGCGCTGGCGGTGAGGATAGCGCTCAAGGTGCTCGGCAAGAACGCTGTGGCCGTGCTTCCTGCCGGCTGCATGTCTGCCGTGGGGTTCAACTTCCCCAACCTATGCTTCGCCAACAACGCCATAATCTCCACGTTCGCAGGAACCGCGTCGATGATGACAGGTATCGAAGCGGGGTTGAAGGCGCGCGGGCTGAGCGATTATACGGTCGTCGGTTTCGCTGGCGACGGAGGAACGGCAGACATAGGGTTACAGGCTCTTTCGGGGTGCATAGACCGGAACGACGACGTCATCTACATCTGCTACGACAACGAGGCCTACATGAACACGGGGACCCAGAAGAGCTCTCTCACCCCGTTCGGGGCATCCACAACCACCACCCCAGCCGGTTCCGTCGTGCGCGGAAACATCCGGGAGAAGAAGAACCTCCTGGAGATCGTCGCGGCGCACGGCATCCCCTATGCGGCCACCGCCAGCATCGGATACCTGGACGATTACATGATGAAGGTCAAGAAGGCCTCCCTCATCAAAGGGACCAAGTTCATCCATGTCCTCGCCCCCTGCCCGACGGGATGGGGAGCCCAGACCGATATGACGGTGGAGCTGGCCAAGAAGGCCGTCGACACGGGACTGTGGCGCTTGGCGGAGTACGAGAACGGCGAGTTCAGGCTGAATAGGGACATCACGGACCCGGACGGGATCCGCGGGTATCTCAGGTCTCAGAAGCGCTTCGCCCACCTCACGGATGAGGACATCTCCCACATCGTGGAATCACGCGACGCGAGATGGGGAAGATCCCTGCCGTGATATTACGTATATTTCATATATGAAAATAGTAATTTAGTAAAAGTGACCAACATGATAGATTTGGAAAAAATTGAAGAACGGAACTACAACGTTCCGGTGCATACCGACGACGGGAAATACTGGAGGCCGGAGATCGAGACCATGCCCCGCCCCCAGTTCGAGGAGTTCCAGCTGGCCGAGCTCAAGAGGGAGCTGGAGTTCGCCTACGAGAACGCGCCTTACTACAAGGAATCGTTCGACAAGGCGGGGGTGAAGCCGTCAGACCTCAAGACGCTCGCCGACCTGGTGAAATTCCCGTTCATCAACAAGTTGACCGAGAGGGACACCCAGGGCAAGGGCTCGTTCTTCGGGCTTCTCTGCGCCGTCCCCGAGGAGGACGTAATCTTCATGGCGACCTCGTCGGGATCCACTGGGGTTCCGACGATGTCCCCTTTCACGAAGAAGGACTTCGACGAGTGGCAGGATGTGGAGAGCAGGTGGTTCTACCAGACCGGGATGAGGAAGAACGACCGCTACCTGCATGCCTTAAACTTCTCCCTGTACGTGGGAGGGCCCGACGCCATCGGCGCGCAGAACCTCGGGGCTCTGGCCATCTGGGGAGGCACGCTGCCCAGCGAGAGGCTGATATTCGTCCTCAAGACGTACCAGCCGACCGTCATGTGGACATCTCCCTCCTACGCATGGTACTTGGGCGAGACCTGCAAGAAGCAGGGCGTGGACCCTGCGAAGGACCTCGCGATAAAGAAGATCTACGTCGCCGGAGAGCCGGGAGGCTCTATCGAGGCCACCCGCGAAGCCATAGAGAGCCTGTGGGACGCGGACGTCTACGACTTTTTCGGATTATCGGACATCTTCGGCGCATGCGCCGCCATGTGCGAGGAGAAGAACGGATTGCACATCGCGGAGGACCACATCTACGTGGAGACCGTGGACCCGAAGACCGGCGCCATACTGGAGCCTGGACAGACCGGAGAGCTCGTCTACACCACCCTGAGGAAGCAGGCCAGGCCGATGATCAGGTTCAGGACCGGAGACATAGGATGGTTCGACAAGACGCCCTGCCCCTGCGGAAGGACCCATGGGCGCATCCACATCACCGGAAGGAAGGACGACATGTTCATCGTCTCCGCAGTCAACGTGTTCCCGTCCGACATAGAGGCCGTCGTCCGCGGGCTCAAAGGGATAACCGGGGAATACACGATAAGGATCTACGACCTGAAGCACACGTCCCATTTCGATGTGACTGTGGAGAGGGAGGAAGGAAACACGGTCGAGACGGACGAGGAGATCGCGGCACGCGTGCAGGGCGCGATAAAAGCCCGCGTAGGCGTGAAGCCCACCGTGGTGAACGTCGTCAAGGACGGCACCATTGAGAGGGCGACCCACAAGGCCCACCGCGTGATCGACGAGAGGACGCTCAACTACGTCATCTGAGTGATGTCATGCGCGAATTGGCAGCAAGGACCCAGTCGTTCACCGATTCCGTCATCCGCAGGATGACCAGGATATCCAACAGATACGGGGCCGTGAACCTCTCCCAAGGGTTCCCGGACTTCGATCCGCCCAAGGAGATCCTCGACCGCCTCGCAGAGGTCTCCAGGGAGGGGCCGCATCAATACTCGGTCACCTGGGGGGCGCAGAACTTCAGGGAGGCCCTTGCTGCCAAGCAGACCCGCTTCATGGGTCGCAGGATAGATTCCGACGCCGAGGTCGTGGTCACGTGCGGGGGCACGGAGGCCATGATCTCCGTCATGCTCTCGATAGTGGATCCCGGAGACAAGGTGATCATCTTCTCCCCGTTCTACGAGAACTACGGCGCAGACACCATACTGTCCGGAGCCGTCCCGATTTACGTGGAGCTCCGCCAGCCGGATTTCCATTTCGACCTGGAGGAGCTGGAGGCCGCCTTCGCGCAGCATCCCAAGGCCCTGATCCTGTGCAACCCGTCGAATCCCTGCGGCAAGGTGTTCACTCGGCAGGAGCTTTTGCAGATCGCGAGGCTCGCGGAGGAGTACGACGCCTATGTGGTCACCGACGAGGTGTACGAGCACATCCTCTACAAGCCCAACGAGCACACGTATTTCGCCACATTGCCTGGCATGTGGGAACGCACCATCTCGACATCCTCGCTGTCGAAGACCTATTCCATCACGGGATGGAGGCTCGGATACGTGATCGGTCCCGCGAAGATCATCGACACGGTCCGGAAGGTGCATGATTTCCTCACGGTGGGGGCCCCGGCCCCTCTGCAGGAGGCGCTGGTGCCCGGGCTGCTCTTCGGCGACGACTATTACAAGAACCTCCAGAAGAGGTACACCGCGAAGAGGGACCTCTTCATGGAAGGCCTGGACGCGGCGGGGATAGCCCATAACGTTCCACAAGGGGCGTACTACGTCCTGATCGACATATCGGAATACGGTTATGACGACGACGAGAGGTTCTGCGAGGACCTCGCCCATTATGTAGGCGTCGGGGCCGTCCCCGGATCGAGCTTCTTCAAGAAGCCGGTGAACAACCTCGCCCGCCTCCACTTCGCGAAGAACGAGGACACCCTCGAGAAGGCGCTGAAGAACCTGGAAGGCATCGGCAGGCTCAAACGCCGATTGCACCGCCGAGGCCGCTCCTGCTCCCCGCCGACCGGAAAAACATCGGCGGTGGAGCGGAGCGAAATCGTTTGGCGGACGGACCCCGACCGGCGCCTCTCATGAGGAAGACTGCCCGTTCCACTCCAGAAGAGGCGAGGGCTCGTCAAGCGGCTCGCCGGAATACGGTTTCTTCCCTATGGATTCCAGCTTGTCCAGGACGAGCTTCTTCCCGATATCCGTGATCCCGAATATCTCGACCTTGTTCCCTGCGACCAGGACCCCTCTCTCCTTGGCGACCTCCCTGGTCCATCTGGATCCGCATGCGGTCAGGAAATCGCAGTTGTCGAACATCGTCTCAACGCCGCAACGGGTTATGTAGCTGGTGTGGACGCCGACGATGATCGCCCTGTCGCCGAACATCTCCCTTATCCTGCTGGCGTCCTCCGGCTTGCAGACGGTCACCGAGAACTTTTCGTATCCCTTTCTGTCAGCGAGGAGGGCCCCCTCGACCATGTTGACCGGAACCGTGTCCGGATCGACCACGTTGTCCCTGCCGACGGCGTCGAGGACGACCTTCAAGGGAGACGTCTCCACCAGCCCGGATATCCTCCCGCACAGCCCTTGGAGGATGTGAGGGTCCGTTATCACCGCCGTCCCGCATCCGTCCGCCGCTATCACGGCCGCGTCGATCTTCCCCTTCTCCAAAGAGGTGCTGAGGATCTCGGAGACGCCGAACGTTATGTAGTCGTCTGCGCGGACCACCCTGTTCTCGGTACAGAATCCGAAATCCTTGATGCGGAATTCGATGTTCTCCTTCACCATTTCAGGCGTTATCCTATCCATCCCCCTGAATTTTTTGAACAGAGGGCAGTATTTCAGCTCCGGTTCGCCTACCGATACGACCTTGCCGTCCTTGATGACGACCCTGGTCATGCCGATGGCGTCGAAAACATGCGTTCCATGGCTTGCTGTCATCGTACCACAATATCCTATTTTCATATAGGAAATAAATATATAATTAATTCCGATGACTCCGCAACACCCCTGGTGATCAAGTGGAGACCATATTGATAAGATACAGCGAGATCGGCCTCAAGAGCGACCCTGTAAGGCGCAGGTTCGAGGGCATACTCAAGCGCAACATAATAGACATGCTCGCTAGAGACTCAGTGGAAGCCGTCGTATCGATAGCAAACTCCCGGCTATATGTCGAAACCAGGGACATCCCAGCGGCCGTGGAGTCATTGCGGAGAGTCTTCGGGATATCATCCTTATCGGTCGCGACGATATGCGACGCGACGATGGACAGCATAAAGCGGACAGCCTCAAGGATATCCGAGGGCCTGCTGTCCCCCGGCGACACGTTCGCGGTCGAGGCCAGAAGGGACGGGGACACGTACGGATTCACCAGCATGGACCTGAAAAGAGAGGCAGGAGCAGCCATTCTGGAGGCCAACTCCGCCAAAGGGGTCAGGGTGGACCTCACAAATCCGGACAAGACCGTCTTCATAGAGGTCAGGTCCAACAAGGCATACGTCTTCACCTCGTACATTGAATGCCATGCCGGCCTCCCCCTAGGCAGCCAGGGCCACGTCCTTGCATACGTCGACGACGACCGCGGGCTGGTGTCCGCTTGGCTGATGATGAAAAGAGGGTGCAGGGTGACCGTGTGCGGGGACTTCGGGCTCCGGCTCCTCAACAGGTACGATCCTCATCTGAGAACCCTGGGCAAGGACGAGGAGGTCCCTGGGAACATTCTGGGATTCGTAAGAGGATGCAAGATTGATCAGCTGCTAGGAATAGGAGAGTCCAGGCTTCCGGTGTTCATGCCCACGATCGGCATGAGCGACGGAACGATAGCCGCGCTGCTGAATCAGATTGAATCGGGCGAAGCCCGGGCGATAGACATCGTCTGTCATCAAAGGACGTGATTGCGTGAAGTTTGTTTCTCTTGTCTCAGGCGGGATAGATTCCCCGGTGGCATCCTATCTCGTGTCGGAAACGGGAGCCGACGTGGTTTTGCTCCACATGAGCAACGGCGATTTCGGCGACCCGAAGGACCTCGAAAAGGTCATCAGCATAGCCAAGCAGCTCGAGATCTATACGAAGAAGGAGTTCCCCGTGTACGTCGCCGATCACGGAAGGAACCAGAGGATAATCAAGGACAACTGCGACCCGCATTACCAGTGCGTCATGTGCAAGCGCATAATGCAAAGGGTCTGCAAGAAGTTCGCCATATCCGAAGGGGCTTCCGGCATAGTCATGGGAGACTCCCTCGGCCAGGTGGCCTCCCAGACGCTGACCAACATCAGAGCGGAGCAGAACGGATTGGACTTCCCGGTCCTCAGACCGCTCATAGGCCTAGACAAGACCGAGGTCATCAGCATCGCGAAGCGCATAGGGACGTTCGACATCTCCACCATAAGGACCTCCGGATGCGCGGCGGTGCCCAAAGGACCCGTGACCGAGGCCAAGGTGGAGAAGGTTGCGGAGATGCAGGACGCCATCGACATCGATTCTGTGGTCGACGAGTGCGTCAGGAGCATAAGAAGGGTCTATTGACGGGCCAGAGCCTTTTGTATCATTCCCGGAGGATCCGTGCGCTCCCTCCGGGATCTATAACTATAGTTCTACTACAGATTTTCTGCAGATATGACAGCAAGTCAACTGATAAGCTGTAACGAGTGAATTCTCTGCCCCAGACATAGAACTATAGTATGTCTCACGCTCAGAATGCTTGTTAGTTAACAAGGAAAGAATGGAGGGCCGTAGCCCCCCCCCCAGGTTTGAATCAGGCCGTCATTCTCATCGTCGCGCCCTGGACGGCTCACCTCTTCCTCATGACGACCGAGACCACTCCGACGGCGACAAGGACCGTGAGCGCCGCCAACAGGAGAAGGGTTCCGCTTCCGTCCTGCATTTCGGAGATCGGCCCGGATGAGCCTCCGGCCTCGGCATAGGCGAGAAGGCATCCGGAGAACCTGTCTCCCTCCCAAGTCAGGGCGGGATCCTTTCCCCTCGCCATCTGGACAGCCTTGCCATCATGGCTCTGGAGCAGATAGTACGTGCGGCCTTCCTTGCGCAATTCGCCGGGAACGTCCACCGAGAGGCTGATCAGGAAGGGATCGAATCCAGCTTCTCCGATGCCCCCGCCGTAATCGCTGCTGCCCCCATAGATGTAGCTTGGACCGGTTCCGTAGTCCCCAGGATCAGATGGGCGTTGTACACGTGAGCACCGATCCGTAGGGCTCGTAGGCGTTCCGATCCAGGCCGCGGTTCAAGTGGTAGCCGTGCAGGTCGATTATGGAGACTCCTTCCTATCGCGGCGTGTCCGTCGACCGATCGAAAGACACGACCGTCTTGTCATGTCCGTTCAATTAGTCTACATCGTATATGATGGGTTTGAACAAATTGTAGAAACAACGAACCATCATACCTGGATAGAGTCCCTGATTCCCTAAGAGCCCCAGAATCTTATCCAATTCTGATATCTTTTCGTCCCTTCTGCCGAAAAGGCCTCACGCGTGCATCGTCGTCCCCGGATGCGTGCACACACGGAGTAAAAATGTGCACGGAGGGGGCCGGCTCCGTCTCGTTCCGGCACCCCTGGCCGTGTTCCCTAAAGGAATCGCCTGTTTATCTCGTCCAGACCTGCTCAGCGCCTCCTCTTCGTGATATACCAGCAGACCGGGATCGCCAGCAGGGCGATGAGGATGACGGCGATGCCGTAGGGCCCCGTGAAGAAGTCCATAAGGGCATTGCCGCCGGATTCCTGCCAGACGATCTTAGCCACGGTCATCGGCGAAACCAACGTCGACCTGAGCGGCAACCTAGGCCCGTATGACGAGAAGTACAAGAGAATCGATTGGAACAGCTGACCGAACGTGAAACGATTTGACCTGCGACGGCGGCCTTCCCGTCCATCCGCGATGCGGAGAGGCCGTCCGTCGCTTTCTGCAACCGCCGTTCCAAAGATTCTGACGTATCAATGACCGGAGGGACGACGGGCCAGGTGACATTTCTGACAAACGGCAAATAGTCGTGGAACGCATCCGAGCTCCCGGTGTAACGGTGAAGGTGGACTTCAATTCGTGGACGAGGTCAGGATTTCCAACATGAACGGAGGCGTCGGTCATGTGCTTGTCAGGATGTCCTACGACAGACGCCGCAGGATCATACAGACGCGCATGCCGCCCGGATCATCGATAGACGAGCATCTGCAGACCACCGGCGACGATGCCAACTTCGTGGTCTCTGGAGCGGGGACCGCCGTTTGCGACGGAAAGGAGGAGCCGCTCCGTCCGGGGACGTGCCACATCTGCCCCAAGGGGAGCAGACATTCGATAGTCAACACCGGCGATGACGAGCTCGTCCTATGGACCGTGGTCATCGAGGAAGGCCATCGAGAGAAGAGACGACGACATTCCGGCTTCCTCCGAAGGCGATTACAGACTGCTTTTCCAGCTCGAGTAAATCAATACCTCTCCCACATCTCGATCAGGCTTCCTTCGATGGGCTCGTGCAGCATGTCCTTGGGGATGTAGGTCCTGATCTTGAGCAACGACCTCATCGTCAGAACGATACCGAGTATGCTCATGACCACGAGCGGGAAGGTCCCGGCCCCGTCGATGAAGAAATCGAAGCTGGCCAGCAGGTCGAAGGAGGAATGCATCACGATGGATGCGTGGATTCCGTACTGGATGTACACGTATCCGAACAGCATCCCCGATATGAACGTGTCCGGGAACTTCATGATGCTCCATTCGCCCAGGTGAAGCAGACCGAAGGCCACGGAGGATATGAACAGGAAGATCAAGGCCGCCCTGCTCATGCCGAATCCGCCGAACAGGTACTTCGCGCATTTCGGATGGCCTTTTGCCAGACATATGAGCGTCACCGGAAGGCCTATCATCAGCAAGCGGCAAATGAACTCCTCCTCGGGTCCGGCGCACATCATGGAGACCATGATCTCATAGTCCTCCATGTTCGAGATGAAGTCCTCGGTTATCTCCTCCCCTATCAGATGGGAGAACAATACCATCGCCAGGCTGGTGAAGGCGGTGATGGAGAAGAGGATCCCTGCCTTGCTGACGGGGGCTCTCATGAAACGGGCGTCCTGCTCGCCCTTAGGACATCCCTTCATCCTTTTCGCAAGGTCTTTGACGAGCAATACGAGCGACAGGACGAAGACGACCGCGCAGACCAGCGGATAGACGATGCCTATGGGCTCGTCGCCGGTCGTCAGAACGTTGGCTTCGCCAGGGGCCGCGATGACGAGATAGATCAGGGAAATCACCGAGGCGGCCAGCATGACGGCCACGGAAATCAACGTGCATATGACGTACGGCTTCCCGTTCGGATCTCTGAAGCCAAGAACCATCGTATCACGGCCGCTCATGAAAGCATCGGTCTCGAGTCAAGGAATGTATCGTTATTAAACTGACTGGCCCTGCCATCGGGCCGACGCCTCTTCCTCGACGGCTTCAGAACCTGGGGACTCCCTCTTGTCCAGCATCCTGGCCATCCATCCGCCGACAGCGGCCGCGACGAAGATCCAGAACAGCATGCGGAACGGGAAGCAGAGAAGCAGCAGCATGGTGACCGCCAGAGGCTTCTTCAGCTGCGCCCCCAGGGTGGCGGCGGTCAAGACCCCAGCCGCGAAGGCCGCATGTCCGGCGGATTCGGGAAACATCAACATCGCCATTCCCATCCCCATGCACGAGCAAGCGAAGATCAGAGGGAAGAAATGCCCTCCCTTGAGGCCGAAGCGGAGGCAGAACGCCGTCATCAGCACCTTGAGGACGCACAATCCGATGAGCATCCACGGCATGATGTCCTCCGTTCCGTCGATGAGGCCGGCCAGCTGGTCCTCGCCGGAGAACATTGCCATGGGCGCCACGATGCACATCACGCCGACCGCGGCTCCGCACAAGGTCTCCTTCCAGACTGCAGGGACCTTCCCTGCGCCCTTCTCCGCGGCCTTGCATGCGACCCTGTAGAGAAGGTAGACCGCGACTCCGACCGGGATGTACAGCAGGACGGCGACGCAGTCGACCGCAGAGATCTCCGCCTCCATGAAATGTGGGAAACCCTCCAGCGACGTGTCGAACGCCTGATTGAGACACCATATGACGAGGATGCTGGAACCTGCGGACAGGCAATAAAGGACGAGCTTTCCGATTCTAGGAAGCTTCGGCGCCTCGCCGTCCATCCCCGTCTCTTCGACGGCCAGTATGCCGAACAGCGGCATATGGAACAGCTGCCCTAGCGTGGCGGCCTCGCCCAGCTCGGTGTACATGGAGGCGTTCTCCCTTGCAAAGGAGACATTGTCGCCGATCCAGTAGCAAAGGGCCGCGATGATGCCTGTAAGACCCGCCTCGGGACCTACGCTGGCGCCCAGGATAAGAGGAAGCATCGCGCAGACCAGGATCGTCAGGATCGGACGGTAGTCATAGCGCTTCTCCCGCCTGACCTTTCCCAGGACCACGTCCAGCTCATCCGGGTAGTCGCCGTAGCGCTTATGGATCAGACCTAGCGCGCATCCGCCTACGGCGCATATTGGCACCGCGATCCACATTCCGCCGACGGACGACGGGACCGTGTCCCAGACCAGCGAGGTCCCTATAGACACCGCCTGTAGGAAAAGCCAGAGCACCAGGCCGGCGACCGCGCCGAGAATCACTGCCAGCGCCGCCACGGAGGCGATGTTCCTGGCCTTCGTGCCATCGGCGCTCCTCTCCCTGCGGGAATGCTTTCCCGAACCGTCATGCGTATCGCTCGCAGCCACTGTCCACGGCACCCGTTTCTGCGATAATAACAGTTCCTTCAGCGGGATGAAGCGAATAAAAGGAATTAGTTCGAAACCATGCGGACAGGGATGCAGGCGCATGCCACGGAAGTCGGCTCCGCCGTGGGACATCCACATCGTTGAATCCGCACGTGCATGGATCGCAACGTGCATGGTTCCGCGCAGGACGCTTATCGACGAAGTTATGTGCACGAGAGTCCTCCACGGTGCTCTCGAAATATTTAAATACCACCGTCAAACAAAGAAATAGACCGCCTGCATGAGGTGCAGACAGAAGGGAAAATAGTATGATTGTAAGGAATACCATACCGACATATGACGAACTTGCGATAAGAGAGTCTCCCTACTGCCCCTACAAGCCAAAGCCCGCGGACAGGACCCTTGTCCTGCTGGACTTGCGCAACATCTCCAAAAAGCTGTTCAACGACTACCCTGACGAGGATTTCGATTTCAGGAAGCTGCTCATGGACGCCGTGGGGATCCGCGACTGCGTGGCCGCCATCGCCGTGGACGGGACCTTCTACGAGGACGAGGACCGCCACACCAGGCTTCAGAAGGACATCAGAAGCAGCGGCTTCAGGCTGGACCTCGTCCCGGCCACCAACGGGTCCGGAAAGCAAGAAGGCACGGACGTGGAGATCACCCTCGTCGCCTACGACTACGCCGTCGAGAAAAGGTGCGACTGCGTTCTGCTGATCACCGGCGACGGGGACTTCTCGCCTCTTGTCAGGAGGCTGCATGAGAAGGGCGTCCTCGTGGAGGTCATGTCGTTCAAGGACTGCCTCAGCGGGTGCCTGGAAAGGACGGCAGACAAGGTGAAGCTAATAGACCGCATGCCGCTGATCAGGATCCGCCCCGACGAGTGCGAGGAGGCGGACCTATGATCACCCACGAGAAGGAGGGGACCTTCACGGTCCGCTTCGACAGGATGGCCGACGGCCGCATCGCCGGCAGAATCGAGGGCGAGGACACCCCGGTGTACGTCCACAAGGACTCCCTTCCCGCGAGCCTCGGGGAGACCTGGACATGCCGCCTATTCGAGAACAGCGGCCCCGGAGGCGTCAACTACTTCGCCATACTCCTGGACAGGCTGGAGGACGAGGCCGCGGAGGAGCCGAAGGACGAGCAGGCGGTCGAGGAGTTCACGATTAACGAGGACATCGACGTCGATGACTACGACCCCGTCTTGGCGGACGGCCGCAAGATGAAATGGAGGAAGATCTTCCGCTACATGGGCGAGGACACGCTGTACTCGGACCTTCTGGACGATAAACCGTTCATCGCATACTCCTCTCCGGACAGGAAGCTCATCCAGCTGATCCCCTGCGATTGGGGTGACATGTTCTGCAATGACGGGATGATCAGGATAGCCGGCCTGGACAGCCTTGCAAACAGGGAAAAGGGCCTCCTGATCCCGTACAGCACGGACAAAGGCACCTTCATACTGCATTTCCGCTGATAGGGAATGCCGATTCGGACAGGAATCGACGGCTCCTGCCCTGTCTACGAGCAAAACCTCTTACACCCTCATCGGAAGCAGAATGCGGCGCCGTCCGGATGCGGGGCGTTCATCCTTTGAAGAACTGTCCGAACTCCGACCCCGTCGCGTCACAGATGCGCCTCATGACCCTGCTCGAGGAGCCGTCCTCCCTATTGGTAGCGCAGGAGAAGAAGGACACCGACGAGAAGTCCCTCTCGATCGTGTTGACCAGGTTGAAATAGCCGCCCTCGGCCATCCTGTCCTTGAGCTCCTTCCCTTCCAGACCGCTCAGCGGGCCCTTCTTGTCCGCACGCGTCACGACGACGAACAACGGGACGGAGATCCTCTCGGAGGCGTCCAGCCTGTTGAACTGGCGGTACTTCTCGATGAACCCGATGTAGGCCGAGTTCGCGACACCGGCGGGGTCGGCGCAAGTCGGATCCAACGTGAACACTATGGCATCGTTGAAGGCGTACTGAGGCTGGATGTCGGTCTCCACCGCCCCGGTGAAGAATTTCCCGCTCACGTCGAACATGTACAGGTTCCTGCAGGTGACGAATCTGGCCGATTCGATCATCGCCAGATGAGGCTTCCAGTTGGATTCGGGCGTAGGCCTGCAGAGGCCCGAGCGGTAGTCTAGAAGGTCCGAGTCGTGCTCGAAATGATAATTGCGCACGGCGGAGGCGTTCCCGTTTCCGGACGACGAGATAAGCTCGCCGGTAACCGACAGGACGAAGCTCGTCTTCCCGGAGGACTTCGCACCGGCCATCGACACGACGAACGGCCTCCCCTCCTTGGTGGCGACGAGGGACTCGCATTCGGGACACGACTGCTGAAGGTCCTTCCTGCCGCCCTTGGATCCGAAACATGGAGAGGTGGAACTCTCCATCTCCACCGACAGCACGCCCTTGGCGCTGGGACGGAGGCCGCTGACCCACAGGCCGTCTATGTCGTACACGGGACGGGGGGACGTCTTGCCGCATTCAGGGCACACGAAGCAGACGGTGTTGCGGTCGTACTGGCGCCTGTCGACGGCCTTGGCGATGTGCATGGCGGCGAAGTAGACGGCATCTATCGCGGCCAGGACGGGGAAGGCGAACAGGACGCTCAAGGCCGACACCACAAATCCCGGCAGGCAGAGGGGGATGGTAATCAGCAGGATGCAGAAGATCCCCATCCAGCCTGTGATGATCAGCATCGTGCGGAACATCTCGAAGACGCCCTTGCTGATGCCGATGAACGGCACCGGGAAATCCTTGGGGTCGGACGGCTCCGGGACCAGATCGAAGACCTCGCTCATGGACGTGAGGCTGTTGACGATGAACCCCAAAAACCCGAAAACGACGGGAATGAACTGAAGCCAGAACATGTCCAGGCCCAGGAACTCGTCGTTCAGGTCCACGATGTACTCGAACGGGAACACCGTGAGCAATATGCCGAACAGCCAGTACGAGACTGCACAGGCGGGAATCGCCGCTATCAGGAATGTGAGGCGCCAGACCGCCTTGTTCAGCCTTCTCATGAGCCGTTGATGCAGCAGTTACGTCCGTTTAATCCTATGCTCGGACCGTCGCGTATCGCCGCGGCCAGAAGGGAGCCGTTCAGAACTTGAGTCCGAACAGGCCCTTAAGCCCCTTCTTCTCCGACGGCTCGTCCGATCCGCCGGAAGGCGCGGAGCCTCCGCGATACGTGATCTTGGTCTTCGTCGGGAAAACCTCCTTCCCGATCGTCGCGGATTTGGGGACTACGGCCGATTCGAGGGAAGTGCACAGCGAGAACGCGCGGTCCCCGATCGTCTCCACGGACTGGGGGATAGAGATGGACGTCAACGCCGCGCATCCGGAGAACGCCGCATTGCCTATGGTTTTCACCGACGAGGGGATCTCCACCGAAGCAAGTGACTTGCACCCGAAGAAGGCCTTGTCCCCGATATTCTCCAAAGACGACGACAACGAGACGGAGGAGAGCGCCGTGCAGTCGCGGAAGGCGTTCTCGCCTATCGAGACCACTGAGGACGGCAAGACGATCGACCTGAGGGAGGTGCACTCGCGGAAGGCGTTCTCGCCGATGGACTCCACCGAGGGCGGAATCGTCACGGAGGTCAGGGACACGCAGCTCTGGAACGTCCCGGCGTCCAGTGCCGTCAGGGAAGGGGGAAGCTCGACCGAGGGCAGGGACCTGCATCCGTAGAAAGCGCGGCCACCCATGGTCTTCAATGACGGGGGGAACGACACCGAAGTGAGGGCGTTGCAGTTGTTGAACGCGTTCTCTCCTATGGAGGTCACCGAGGGCGGGATGGCCAAGACCGTGAGCGAAGAGCAGTCCGAGAAGGCCCCCCTGCCTATCGACTTCACCGTGGACGGAAGGGACACCGAAGCCAGGGACCTGCATCCGGAGAAGGTTCCGACCCCTATGGACTCCACCTGCGACATCTCCACGGAGGACAGCGAGGTGCATCCGGAGAACGCGTCGAACCCGATCTCCTTCACCGAAGGCGGGATCTTCACGGAGGACAGCGAGGTGCATCCGAGGAAGGCGCGGTCGCCTATGGACTTGACCGCGGGAGGGACGTCGAGGGCCTCCAGGGACTTGCATCCGGAGAACGCGCGGGCGTTGATGTACTTCACGGTGTCCGGGAGCGTTATCTTGGTCATCCTCTTGCAGTCGCGGAACATGTCGGTCTCGACGCGGGAGGCGCCCTTCGGCAGCTCATAGGACTTGAATCCCTTGATGATCGTGCGTATGGGCTTCTTGCAGGGGCTCTTGGACCAGGCCTGTTCGAACCACTTGACGGCCTCCTCGTCAGAGCGGTAGCGCACGCTGTTCGAATACAGGTAGGACAGCTTGTACTGGGCCTAGACGTCCCCCCGCTTGGCCATCCCCTTGAACATCTCGATGGCCATCCCCTCCACGAAGTCCTTGCCGTACTGGACCCCCGTGAGCACGCAGCTGTTCTCCAGCGAGCGTTTGGCGGGCTCGGGCGGATCGCAGAACGGGTAGTCGCTCTTCATGAGTTCGCACACGCCGTCTATGCGCCATATGTCGGCGTCGGCGGCGTTGATGAGTATCAGCTTCTTGGTCATCTCCTCGGCCCTGGAGAACTCGCCTTGCTGGCAGTACGCCGTGGCGAGGGGCTTGAGGCTGGCCCTCTGGTCCTTGACGGACATCTCGATGTTGATGTGGTTGACGTCCTTGGTGATGAGGACCTTGGAACCGCAGTACATGCAGAACCCGAACTCGCGGGAATCCTCGAGATCTATGTCCCCGGAGCAGTTGGGACACTTGAGCGATATAAGGGCCATGCCCACGTATCCGCGGTATCGATAATAATGATTGCCAGAGAGATAGACGACGCCGTTCCCGCCGGCCGGCCGAGATCGGATCCTCCGGCGAAACGCGTACGGATCCATGACGATTCATTCATTCCAGGATGGGGCGCCCGGTCCATCGTGCCTCCCGACGGACTACTATGATTTCCGAACTCCGAAAACCATGCCGAATTGCTATTAATCTACTTAAAGACAGCCCATTTTATATGACTCGTCAAAACCTTATCCAGTGATTCAAAGAAACCACATCTAGAATCGATACAGATTACCCATCCATTCAGTTTTCCATGTATCTATTTTATTATCTTGAAGGACAATTCTATCCACATGGGCAAATTTGTCATCAAGAAAAGCAAAAACGACCAGTTCGTCTTCAACCTCCTCGCAGCCAACAACCAGGTGATCTGCACCTCCGAGACCTACAAGGCCATCGACGGCGCGAAGAACGGCATCGAGTCCGTGAAGAAGAACTGCATGGCCGAGATCGAGGACCAGACCGTCGAGGGATTCGAGACCAAGAAGAACCCCAAGTACGAGGTCTACACCGACAAGGCCGGCGAGACCAGGTTCAGGCTCAAGGCCGCCAACGGCCAGATCATCGCCGTCAGCGAGGGATACAAAGCCAAGAAGAGCGCCCTGAACGGGATCGACTCCATCCAGAGGAACGCTCCCGACGCCGAGATCGTCGAAGAGCTCGAGTGATCATCCAAACGGAGGAGGCCCCTCCGCCCTTATTCCTTTTTGATTCCCTCGATCGATGTCTCGTGGTCATCTCGAGCTCCACGTCGAAGAATCCGTCCCCAATCCTGGGCGGCCTCACTCTTCCGCCGTCGACCGTTATCACCTCGCCTCCGACGAAGAAGAACGTCAGGATCTTATCGCATCCCGTCCCCTTGTACTCCGATCTCGGAAGCCCGCGCTGAGCCAGAAGCCCCGTCTCCTCGATGGTCCTCTTGATGGCGGCCACGGCCTCCCTGTCCACGGGATTCTCGCTCTCGAAGACCTGCGTCCCCAGGTATTGAGACTTCTTCCTGTTCGTGCCGGCGCCGTCGGAATCGAGGGTGAGGACCGCCTCGGTGAACCCGTCGGAACGCTTCTCGTAGAACCGTATCCTGCTCAGGCTGGAGACGTCCGGAAGCGGGATCCTCTCACGGGACATCGCCTCCCTGAACAGGTCCGCGATCCTCTTACCGGCATCGAATGACAATATGGGGCTCTGGTTGTTCGAGAAGCTTATCTTCTCGCCGCTGGCGTACCTGATCGAGACGCTTCCGCCGAAGTTCCTCGGCAGCCCGTGGGTGGTGGAATGGAAGCCGTTCTTCTTGGCCAGGCCCAGGTCGGCGACCAGATCGGTCAGCTCCGGGAACAGGTCTTCCCTGATGAGCGCCCAGGAGAGCTCCGGACCGTCGTCCCGGCGATGCCTGCATCCCGTCTCCAGGAAGAGGAACGTTCCTGGACCTGAAGGGGCCGCGAATGCGGAGACGAAGTCCATGGCCTCTTCGACTCCCCTTCCGGAAGAGACGTCGCGTCCGAGCGCGGAGGCGGCTTCGAAAAGGACCATCTCCTTGGATTTTATCGTCGTAGGGGCCTTCGTATCCTGATAAGCGTCGGTGCCCCCACATTCCCCCGGCCTCGTCCTCCTCAGGACTTTGATGCCGTCGATGCGCTTCAGCAGCCTCCCCATGTCCTCGCCCCGCCTACGGTCATCTCACCGGACTTGGCCGTATATAACGGCTACGGGCTTCGAAAACCGCTGGAAATGCCCATTATTCATACCATAATGGTGTATTTTTAATGTATAAAGATATACATTAATAAACTAAAATAGGCATTTATAAATATAATAATTGCCAAATACTCATCCAAAGAGACGACAGACATGAACAATGACAGATACGCTCTCAACAAGGAACTCGCCCAGATGCTCAAAGGCGGAGTCATCATGGACGTCACCACCCCCGAACAAGCCAGGATAGCCGAGAAGGCCGGCGCCGCGGCCGTCATGGCCCTTGAACGCATACCCGCCGACATCAGGGCCGCCGGGGGAGTGTCCAGGATGAGCGATCCGAAGATGATCAAAGGGATCCAGGAGACGGTCTCGATCCCGGTGATGGCGAAGGTCCGCATCGGGCATTTCGTAGAGGCGCAGATTCTAGAGGCCCTGGAGATCGACTACATCGACGAGAGCGAGGTCCTCACCCCGGCCGACGACGTCTACCACATAGACAAGACCAGGTTCAAGGTGCCGTTCGTGTGCGGAGCCAGAGACCTGGGCGAGGCGCTGAGGCGCATCTCCGAGGGGGCCTCGATGATTAGGACCAAAGGGGAGCCGGGAACCGGGGACGTGGTCCAGGCTGTTCGCCACATGCGCGCCATGAACTCCGCCATCCGCGACATACAGAACCGCAGGGGCGACGAGCTGTACGAAACAGCCAAGGAGTACAGGGTCCCCGTGGACCTGGTCAGGTACGTCCATGACGAGGGGAGACTGCCGGTAGTCAACTTCGCCGCCGGCGGC
>JAFWTC010000026.1 GCA_017519045.1 Candidatus Methanomethylophilaceae archaeon | reverse complement strand
TCCTGAATCAACGACGCTATGGATTATTGTCCAATTTTTGCAGAGTGCTGGCTAGCCTCATTGGACAGTTAGTTTCATATATGACGATTTCACGAAAAAAAACGGGTTCCGAAGCAAAGTCTGATGTCCAAGTCAAGTTAAATATCTTCTATACGGTACTCCGAACGGAGCCAGAAGGCATCCGCGATTCCAGCACCGTCGTGTGCTGCGGAGTTTGATCATATGAGCAAATATGGAATAATCGCCATGATTCTCGCGATCACGGCCGTCTCCATCGCACTAGTTCCCGTTTCCGAGTCGGATGCGGACGAAAATGCGACATTCTTGGAGATTCCGGAAGTGAAAGCCGAAGCAGGCGCTACAGGTGTGGAGGTCCCCATGAAGATCGTAGATGTGCAAGGAACGGGGTTCAGCTCCCTTTCCTTCGATCTCGACTACGAAGAAGGCCTTACGCTGAAAGGGGTCAAAGAGGGCACGCTAATGCATGTCTTCCCTGACGAGAACCTCAGCAGTCCGTGCACCATCGTCTGCGAGGCCGATGACAACGTCACGAGCACAGGCACGATCCTCACCTTCGTTTTCGATGTGGCTGACGATACCGCCGGGATGAACCTCCCGCTCCATATTGATAATCGTGAAGCCGTCAACGCCAGCGGAGACGACGTGATCATAATCTTGGAAGGCACCGCGACCATCGTCGTCAATCCCGACGTGACGCCGGTCACGAGCGTGACCCTCGACAGGACGTCCCTCGTTCTCGCCGTGAAGGAGAAGTACAGGCTTGAGGCCACCGTCCTCCCCGAAGACGCCACCGACAGGAACGTCACCTGGACCAGCGACAACATGGAGATTGCGAATGTAGACGTCCTCGGATACGTGGAGGCCATCGCCGTCGGCACCGCCAAGATCACCGTCACGACCGATGACGGCGGCAAGACGGCCACCTGCGACGTGACCGTTCTGGACAAGGTCATACCAATAGAGAGCATAACCCTCGACGCGACCTCCCTGAACCTCATGGTCGGAGACCACGACACTCTGTTGGTCACCATCACCCCTGACAACACCACTGCCGACAAGACGATCGTGTGGTCGTCCAACGACACGAGCGTCGTCACCGTCGACCAAGACGGACGCGTGGAAGCGATCGGCCCCGGCATCGCCACCGTCACCGCAAAAAACCCTGACAGCCAGAAGAGCGCGTTCTGCGTCGTGATCGTCGAAGCGGTCTACGTCACCGACGTCAAGCTCGACAAGACCTCCCTCGAGATCGTAGAGGGAGGATCAGAGAAGCTGAACGCCACCGTCCTCCCCGAGGACGCCACCGACAAGCTGGTCAGCTGGTCCTCCGACAACGAGAAGGTCGCTACCGTCGACCAGGAAGGGTACGTGACCGCGGTCGCCGCCGGCACCGCCAAGATTACCGTCACCACCCACGACGGAAATAAGACCACCGTGTGCGACGTCACCGTGAGGCAGGCCGTCCGCGTCACCGGCGTAGAGCTCGACAAGTCCAAGATCGAAGTCCTCATCGGAAACACCGAGAAGCTGAACGCCACCGTCCTCCCCGACAACGCGGATGACAAGTCCGTGACCTGGAAGTCCAGCGACGAGAAGGTCGCCACCGTCGACTCGGAAGGCACCGTGACGGGAGTCGGAGTGGGCAGCGCGACCATCACGGTGACCACCGTGGACGAAGCCAAGACCGCCGAATGCGCCGTGACCGTCAACCCTGTCGTCGTGACCGGCGTGACCCTCGACAAGACCGAGATCACCGTCGAGGAGGGCAAGGTCATGAAGCTCGTCGCCACCGTCCTCCCCGACAACGCCACCGACAAAACCGTCGCCTGGTCCACCAGCAACCCTGACGTCGCCACCGTCGATCACAACGGAATCGTGAAGGGCGTCGCCGCGGGAACCGCCACCGTCACCGTCACTACCAACGACGGAAGCAAGACCGCCTCGTGCGCCGTGACCGTCACCGAGCACCAGATCGTCCACGTCGACAGCATAACCCTCGACAAGGTCAAGGCGGACGTCAACGTCGGAAAATCCGTCAAGCTCGTCCCGACCGTCGGCCCCGACAACGCGGACGACAAGTCCGTGACCTGGAAGTCCAGCGATGAGAAGATCGCCACAGTCGACCAGGACGGGAACGTCAAGGCCGTCGCGACAGGGAACGCCACCATCACCGCGACCACGGTGGACGGAGGGTACAGCGCCTCGTGCGACGTGACCGTCAAGGAGGCCCCCGCCGACCACACCCTGTTCTACGTCGGAATCGTCGCGGCCATCGTGATCCTGCTCATCACCGCCTTCTTCATAATGAGGCGCAGATCCGGCAAGATCTGAAACTGAAACCGGAGGGGGTCGCCCCTCTCCCCCATTTATTGTTTTTAGATTCGATTTTAAGATCGTCGTTCGTCCCCTCTGCGGCATCGCCTCGAGAACTGAGACAGCCATCCGGCCATGGCCTCCCTGGTCCCGGAATGGATCGGCCTCGCCGACAGCCTGAGGTACTGCTTCTTGACCTTCATGATGCTGTTGTCGTCGTCGATCTCCCTGAGTATGTGGTTCACGCCCTCCGGAGCATAGCATGTCACGGCCGGAACGCCCTTTATCGAATCCAGAGCGCGATAGTCGGCGGAAAGGTCTGCCGTCCCTGTGACAGCGAGCACAGGCTTTCCGAATGCCTTCAACTTATCCGCGTAGTCGTCCGAGGTGTAGGACAGGTGCTCCCTGACCCACTTGGCGCTCATCTTCATGCCCTGGAAGCGGATGGTGTCCTCGCCGGTGCTAAGGCACTTCTCGAACAGCTCGTCCTGCCTGGCGTCCGTCTTGTCCTGGGACGCCGTCCTGCGGAGGATCGCGCCGGCGATCCCCTTCTTCTCCTCGGACTGCTCGCCAACCAGCCTGCTCTGGTAGCGGAGGGCGTCCTTCAGGCAGGTCGCCGCGCCTCCGAGAAGCATGAGGCCCGCGACGTCCTCCTTCTCGGACAGCAGCGTCGCGACCATAGTCCCCTCGGAATGCCCGCACACAACGACCTTGCCAGCATCCACGTACGGGAGGGATTTGACGTATTCCGTCACCGAGACGGCATCGTCCACCAGGTCGCTCAGACCGACGCTGCTGAAATCCCCGGACGAGCGGTGGGTGCCCCTCTTGTCGTAGCGGATGGTGACGAACCCCTCCTCCACGAACAGGTTCGACAGGTCCCGGTAGATGTTCATCCTGCTTCCGAGGCCGTTTCCGTCGCGGTCCAGCTTGCCGGTGCCCATGATTATCACGATCGCCGGCCTCTTCCCCTGCTTGTCCTGATACGCTATCGTCGCGCCCAGCGATACGACGCCGGATACGACGACCTCCTCCTCGTTCACTGCCATCGCCATCATCCTCCGCAGGCGCCGAAATGATCGAGACGCTCCTCAGCCTGCCTCCGCCCTGGGATTCGAGGTACTTGCCGAGCAAGGCGGCGTATTCCCCCAGGAACGCGTCGAACCTCTCGTCGGACAGACGGAGCATGCAGGTCCTGAGACAGAGCCTGTCCCTGACCGGGTCCTCCCCCTTGTACCGCTCGAATCTCCCGTACAGGGACATGAGGAACTGGTAGGAGGCGTCGGAGATGTCCCCGGTCTCGGCCGACCACCTCTCCGGATTCACTGCCAGCAGCCTCTCGACGCTGCCTCTGACCCTCCTCTCCTCCTTGACGGACAGGATCCCCTCCTCGACCAGACGGCCGATATGGCGGTAGAGCGTCGGGACGGGGACGTCCTCCAGTCCTTCGGAGATCTGCTTGGATGTCGCGTCACCGTGCATCTGGAGGTACTGCACTATCCTCAGCCTGACGGGATTGGAAAGGATGTCGGAGAGCTTCATTTCACACCTTTATTGATTTTGATTTTATTATCAATAATGATAACAATAGTATATACGGTTTTCCAGACGGATAGACGAAAACAGATGCCGGGATCAGATGAGAGTAAGGATAGTCTCGGGTTTTATGAAAGCAGTATTTAAATGCGTTTTCATAAGCCCGGAATTATGTAAATTATTTTCATAAGGAAGCCGTTATGAAAATGACTATTTAAACTGCTAACATAAAAATCAAACAATAAAAATACTGAATCAAATTATTATATTACATGGACGAAACAAGATTCAAATCGAAGATATCAGGCGAAGTCAGAATATCGGACCGTGGCTTCTACGCCTATTTTCAGCCGCACGATCTGCCTTTCGAGATGAATCTATCGCCGGAAACCCGCAAAGCTTGCAACGAGGCACTGATGGCTCTGTCCCGCCTAGATGGAAGATCATCCGACATGTCGCCGAAAGAACGTAACACGTTCCTCCTGAACTTCACTCTGAAGGAATCCGTGCACAGCTCATCCATAGAAGGCACGACGTCCACCCTGAGCGACATGTTCCTACAGGAAGTAGAGGACGTCGGCGAATCGGTCAGACGCGATGCGAAGGAGGTCTCCAACTACAGGGATGCCCTGGAACTCGGAATACAAAGAATCAAAGAATCCAGGAGAGTGGACATAGAACTGCTGCATTCCATGCACAAGGTTCTAATGGACAGCGTCAGAGGGGGCAGCAAATCCCCTGGGGAATTCAAAACGGAACAGAACGCCATAGGGCGCCCCGGAGATACGCTGGATTCGGCCCCGATGGTGCCTGCTCCCCCGGAATCCGTCGATCATCTGATCGAGAATCTGATAGAATACATCGATTCCTACGACGATCCCATCGTCAAAGCCGCGCTCGTCCACTATCAATTGAGGCCATTCATCCGTACAGAGACGGAAACGGCCGCATGGGGAGACTGCTGATAATGCTTCTTCTGCAGATGGAGGGCGTACTCGCATACCCCATGATATATCCCAGCGAGTACTTCGATCGCAACAGAGTCCAATACATAGATGCGCTGTCCGCCGTGAGTTCCGATGACAAGATAGAGGAATGGATAGAATTCTTCGCGATCGCGCTCAAAAACCAAGCAGAAGATTCCATGGATACCATCAACGCGCTCAGATCATATCGCGACAGCCTCAAGGAGACATACGGCAAAAGCACTACTCTCATACATGCGATAGACTTGTCCTTCTCCAACCCCTATATCCGTCCCAACGATCTATCGGAGGTCGCCGAGGTAACGCATCCCACCGCAATCCGTGCCCTGAAGGATCTGGAAAGCGAGGGCGTCCTCCGCGAAATCACTGGAAGGTCGCGCAACATGGTGTTCCTAGCCGAGGGGGTGCTGGAGATTCTCTCTGGCAAAAAACCCTGAATCAAAAGAGAGAATGCGAACGACATCCTTCGAAGGCATGATGTTCTCGATTCTCCGAGAGAATAGGCGCTACCTATAATACGAGGAACACGTCCTAGCATCATGCGTTCCACACGCCTGGTCGCGATCGTCATCGTAGCCATACTGGCGCTCACGTACGTCACCCGCGACGGCGACGACGGGTCGCTCGTCATACTGCATTCGAACGACACCCACTGCCATTACGACGACGGGCTCGGCCTGTCCACCCTGAAAGCGCTCAAGGATTCCATGGAATCGAAGGGAGACGCCGTGTTCGTCGTCGATGCCGGGGACTTCCTGCAGGGCGCGACGTACGGCACCATAACGCAGGGGCGGTCGTCGGTGGATGTGATGAACAGCGTGGGGTACGACGTCGGGATCCCCGGGAACCATGAGTTCGACTTCGGCTTCCCGGTGCTGCTGGAGAGGGCGTCCTCGCTCAGCTACCCCCTCATATGCGCCAACCTCAGCCATCCTGACGGAAGCAGCGTGTTCCCGGAATACGTCGTCCTCGAGAAGAAAGGCGTGAAGGTGGGATTCTTCGGGCTGCTGACGCCGGATGCGACGATCAGCGTCAAAGCCGGCAAGATGGGGGACACGGTCGTCACCGACCCTGTGGAGGCGGCGTCCCGCATGGTGTCGCTGCTCCGCGGGATGGACGTGGACAAGGTCGTCGCCATCGGCCACATCGGCCTGGAGTCCGCGACGATCACGTCCGACCTGATCTGCGACCGCGTACACGGGATAGACCTGTTCATAGACGGGCATAGCCACACCGCCATGGAAGGCGGGAAGGCCGAAGGCTTCGACCTCGTCCCGAGCGACACGGTCATCGCCAGCACCGGGGGCCACTGCACCTCGTTCGGAATAGTCGAGATGAATGGAGGGAAGCCAAAGGCGAGCCTGTACAAGGGGGAGCCCCTCCGCGACGCGCAGGTGGACGAGGCCGTGAGGAAGGTCAAGGAGGAATGCTCCGCCGTCCTCAAGACCAGCATAGCTACGTCAGAGACGTTCCTTGACGGGGAGAGGAACGACATCCGCTCCAAGGAGACCAACATGGGGGACCTGGTGGCCGACGCGATGCGCTGGTACGGCGAAAGCGACGTGTCCGCGGTCAATTCCGGCACCATCCGCTCCAGCATCCAGGCGGGGGAGATCACCTTGAACGACGTGTACACCGTGCTGCCCTTCCAGGACGACCTGGTCATCCTGGAGGTCGAAGGACAGAGGCTGTACGAGATGATGGAGGCGTCCTACTCCCACCTCGGGACGGCCAACGGCGGGTTCCTCCAGATCTCGGGAATGACCGTGACGTACGATCCGTCCGCCGAGATCGGATCCAGGGTCGTGTCCATACGCGTGGACGGCTCCGAGGTCGATCCCGACGGCCTTTACACCATATGCACCACCGACTACCTGGCCAAAGGAGGGGACGGCAACACGGCGCTGACTGGATACGCCTACGCGGGCGTCGGGGACAACGCCATGGCCTTGTCGATGTACCTCCTCCGCCTTGGAATCATCAAGGGATCGGACATACAGATGGGCAGGCAGACGGCGATCGAAGTCTTCGATGCTCAGAATTCGCTGACGGAGGGCGTCCTAGTCGGAGCTTGGATCGAGACGTGAAAAACGCTTTTTAAACCTCTTTCATAAAACCATTCACGAAAACGCCGGGCATTACGAGACTGAAAGATTCTGATTGAAATGCCGGAACATAGCAAGCATATACGTCCAATATGCTTATCCCCATTTCTGGTAACTGAGAATGGATTCAATGTGGCTGGTTTTCGCGGTATGCTCCGCCGTATTCGCGGGAGTGACGTCCATCCTGGCCAAATGCGGCCTGCAGAAGGTGGACTCGACCGTGGCGACCGCGTACCGCACGATCGTGGCGATGCTCTTCGCGTGGGCGATCGTCATGATCAGCGGGACCTACGTCCAGATTGGATCCATAGATTCCGGCACCTGGGCGTTCCTGATCCTTTCTGGATTGGCGACCGGTGCCTCCTGGCTGTGCTATTTCAAGGCGTTGCAGATCGGCAACGTGAACAAGGTCGTGCCGGTGGACAAGTCCAGCACCGTCCTGGGCATAATGCTGGCCATCGTATTCCTCGGCGAATCCCTGACGGTCCTGGGAGCGGCCGGAGTGGCGCTCATACTCGTCGGCACGATGCTGATGATCGAGAAGAAGGACGTCAAGGAGATGGACGACAAGGGGTCCAGCTGGCTCCTGTTCGCCATAGGCTCCGCCGTCTTCGCCGCCCTGACCTCCATACTTGGAAAAGTAGGAATGGCGGACATCGACTCCAACCTGGGGACCGCCATCCGCACCGCCGTGGTCCTGGCGATGTCCTGGATCATGGTCTTCGTATCCCGCAAGCAGGAGAAGATCCGCGGCATAGGCCGCAGGGACATGATGTTCATCATATTC
>JAFWTC010000025.1 GCA_017519045.1 Candidatus Methanomethylophilaceae archaeon | reverse complement strand
AGGTCGCCTCGCATTGGGGTGTTCGAACTGAGATTCAGCAAGGAAGGTTAAGTCGTAACAAGGTATCTGTAGGGGAACCTGCAGATGGATCACCTCCTATGGGGGGCGGGCCCGCGCCCGCCCCCGCAACACAATCGACGCGAGACAAAAGCAAGGGAACCTGACGGTTCCCCGCTGTTCCACGGCGGCTTCCCATGCATCAAACGTAGCATCGAACGTCATACCATCGATTCATTCTTTGTCGGTCAGGATTGCCCAGCGTGTTCCGTTGTCCCGTGCTCGATTTCGATTGTCGTTTGACATGCCGATCGAATCGATATGGCCATTCCGAATGATGATTCGTTTGTCTAGGCGTGTTTCAGATGTGGTTCTCGCCATCTTTAACTATTTTAGATGTATAACGCTGGGACGTTGATTAAGATGGTCGAGCGCAAGGATATTTCGGAAATGAGTTTCGAAGAGTTTTTCAGTAAATCCGGGGACGATGCCGATTCGAAGAAGAGCGGTCCATCCACTGCATCTGAAAACGGTTCCGAACGCGATGCCACCATGGGTTTCGGAGGATCTTCGCCCAAAATCAACTATAAAGACGGCAAGTTCTACCTGTACGTCCCCCGCTTCAAAGGCTCCGGTAGGTTCGATGTCGCCATAGAGACGAAGGCCGAGGTCATCCCGGTGGTCCGTCTCGACTCCACCAAGCTCCGCGAGCACCGCCTCACGCGCCCCGCCACCGTGGAGCTCGACGGTCTGGGCGTCAGCCCTCTGGACGAGTTCACGTTGACGATCGATGGGGTCGGAGTGTATACCAACAAGGGCCGCAAGATCGCCCTTTTCAACGGCGCCGGACTTCCGGTGAACCATGCTTCCGGAGAGACGGTCGTGGTCTTCCGCAAGGGAACTCCGTTGAAAATGTTCAAAGCCGGCCTCAAGAGCACCGACACCAGGGGCGATGTGACGGTCTCGGTATTCGATGTGGCTCCCGGAGGATACGTGAGGATAGATTCCGGGGAGTCGTCCGAGCTTCCCGTCGCGGAGAAGAAGCCCGAGGAGCCCAAGAAGGCGCCCGAGCCCTCTGCTCCCAAGAAGGCTCCCGCTCCGAAGAAAGCCAAGAAGGCCGCCGTCAAGGTCGCTATATCGCTTTCGTCTGGCCTTCAGGAGGCCTCGGCGTCGATAGCCGGAGAGACCGTCCCCGTCTACAGGGAGCCTCCGACCGCCTCCATCTCCATAGAGGGGTGCGAGCCTTCCGAATGCTCGGTGTCCGTCGTGGACGCCTCGGGGGAGATAGTGTTCGGCCGCGTTCCGGCAGAAAGCCGCATGGAGCTTCGCAACGGGCATTCGGACGGGCTTCTCACGTTCAACGTCGAGAGGGGCGGCAAGGCTGTCAAATCCGCCAAGTACCTCCTCATCCCCGATTTCTCCTGCGAGTACTCTGGCAAGGGCGACATACCCGAGGACACCGTGATGAAGTTCACCATGTTCGGCCAGGACTACGAGAAGGACATCTACGACCAGGACCTCGAGGGCCCGTATTCCCGCGGCGACGTCGCGTTCAGCATGCTCTGGTCCGTCCCGGTCGTCACGTACGACCTCGGGGAGGGCCCGCGTCCGTACGAGCCGCTGGTTCTGGATGCGGAGGAGCTCACCTCCAGCATGCTCGTGGTCAAGGTCCGCGGCGCGAAGAAGAAGAAGATCTACTTCGGGCCGGAGGGCGGCAAGAAGGAGGACATAACCAAGGACTGGGACTCCGACTCCGTGCAGATCAACCTCCCTCCGCTCCTGGACCAGGTGTACTCCTCCACTGGGACGTATTGCTTCTTCATCTCTGTCAACTCGTCCCCCAACAGGAAGTTCATCCAGATCCGCAACCCGGAGAAGGCCAGGATCTCGGTGGCTGACGGAATCATCAAGGCGGACGTGGCCGGAGGCAAGACCGACTGCGTATGCGTCATCTATCTTCAGGACAAGACCTCTAAGACCGTGCCGCTGGCCGAGGGCCTCAACGAGGTGCCTATACCGAAGGACGCCGTGGAGGCGGAGATTGTCGAGTCGTTCAAGGACAAGGTGCGCAGGGTGACCCCGGTCAAGGTCAGGCCGCTGCCGTTCATCAGCTCGATCGCCGGGGACCTCTGGCTCTACGTCAGCAAGGACAAGCGCATCCCCCTCCCCGACAATCTTTTCAAGGACGGCTCTCCCGACATGGACGCCGTGGCCAATTGGCACGGGAAGATCGTCGGCATGAACCCCGAGCTGAGGACGGTCTCCTTGCCTGAGATGAAGCGCGCCTTCTCCGATTTCAAGAGCTGATGCCGTGCGTCCGAGATTCTCCCAAAGGGCCTCCGGGACCATGGAGTCCTTCATCATGAGCCTCGTGGACGTGGCCTCCCGCCCGGGGATGATATCTTTCGCCACCGGGCTTCCGGATAACTCCTTGTTCGATGTGGACGGCGTCGCGAAGGCCGTCGCGGAGGTCCTCAGGGAAGCCGGAGGCGCGGCGTTGCAGTACGACAGCGCCACGGGATTCGTGCCGCTCAGGATGCGCATCGCCGACCGCTGCCGCAAGGAGCTCGGGTTCTCCGTCGGCTACGAGAATGTTATACTTACCAACGGCTCCCAGGAGTGCTTTGACCTTCTGGCCCGCATGTTCCTGGAGCCCGGAGACAGGATGGTCGTCGAGAATCCGGGATACCTGGGGGCGATCCAATCCTTCTCGGCGTACGGGCCAGAGATCATCGGGGCGGACGTGGGTCCCGAAGGGGTGGACACCGGGCAGCTCGAGGCCGCCGTGGCCTCCGGGTCCAAGCTATTCTACTCCATTCCCAACCACCAGAACCCGTCCGGCGGCAGCTATTCCGATCCCGTCCGCACGCGCGTCGCGGACATCATCCGGGGCTCCGGATGCCTCATGATCGAGGACGACGCGTACGGGGAGCTCGGATTCAACGGCAGGGCGGGAAGGACCATGAAGTCCATGGCCCCCGAAGACGTGGTCCTCACAGGGTCGTTCTCCAAGACGATATCCCCCGGCATGAGGATAGGGTGGATGGTCGTCCCCGAGTGGATGAGGGAGCAGGCCGGCAGGTCGCTGGAGGCCGCCTCCCTTCAGTCCGGATCGTTCGACCAGAGGATCGTGGACCGCTTCCTTGCCGACAACGACTACGACGTCTATCTCCAGGGCCTTCGCAAGGCATATGCCGCCAAGAAGGACTTCTTCCTGGACGCCATGGAGGATGAGCTCCCGGACTCCGTGGAGTGGAACGACCCCCAGGGCGGGATGTTCGTCTGGCTGAAGACCCCTCCGGGGACCGATGCGATGCGCGTATTCGACGCTGCCTTGGAAGACGGCCTGGTGGTCATGCCCGGGAGGCCCTTCCATGTGAGGGGAGGGGAGAACACCCTCAGGCTCAACTACGCCACTCCGTCCGAGGAGCAGATCCTCTCCGGGATGAAGATCCTGGGCAAGGCCTGCAGGGACGCGCTCCGATACTTTTGACAGAATCTAATAAATAGGATGTCAGAATAGCGAGCCTGGATTAGGTACCCGTCTCGACGGGATTTCAACTCCAAATCAACACGCTCGCAGAGGTGAAAAAATGGGAAACGGTCTTTACACCGCAAGAAAGATGAAAGACGACCGCCAGAAGTTCCGGTGGCTCGACAGGGGATACAAGAAGAGGGTTCTCAAGCTCAGGGAGAAGTCCGATCCGCTCGAGGGATCGGCCCAGGCCCGCGGAATCGTCCTCGCCAAGGTCGGAGTCGAGGCTAAGCAGCCCAACTCCGCGATCAGGAAGTGCGTGAAGGTCCAGCTCATCAAGAACGGACGCCAGGTCACCGCTTTCGCCGTCGGAGACGGAGCCATCAACTTCATCGACGAGCATGACGAGGTCATGGTCGAAGGTATCGGCGGAAGGATGGGAAGGTCCTACGGAGACATTCCCGGAGTCCGTTACAAAGTCATCAAAGTCAACAACGTCTCCCTGAACCAGATGGTCAGAGGCAAGACGGACAAGCCCGTGAGGTGATTCGGATGGCAGACGAGATTGTGGCACAGAAGGCGCTGATCTTCGGAAAGTACGACACCTCCGAGGTCGTCGTCAACGACGGCGGACTCGCCAAGTACATCGACCTCACCCCCACCAACGTCCCCCACTCCGGCGGAAAGCACGCCAACAGGTGGTTCGGAAAGTCCAAGCTGAGCATCGTCGAGAGGCTCATCAACAACATCATGAGGACCGAGAAGTACACCGGAAAGAAGATGAAGGCGTACAAGGCCGTGTCCGACGCTTTTGACATCATCGCCTCCAGGACCAAGAAGAACCCCATCCAGGTCCTCATCGACGGCCTCGAGAACGCCGCTCCCCGCGAGGAGGTCACCAGGCTCCAGTTCGGAGGAATCTCCGTCCCCAAGGCCGTGGACATATCCCCCCAGAGGAGGCTCGACATCGCCCTCAGGAACCTGAGCACCGGCGTCGTCAACGCGTCCTCGAAGAACAAGAAGGCCATCTACGAGTGCCTCGCCGACGAGATCATACTCGCCTCCAAGGGCGACATGACCTCCTACTCCGTCGCGAAGAAAGAGGAGATCGAGAGGGTCGCGCAGTCGGCCAGATGAACAAGGTGAGTGATTATGGGACGCAGAGAGGACAACGCCAAGAAGGCAGTCGAGCTGATGAACAACCAGGACCTCATCAGGAACCTGGGAACCGCGGCTCATATCGACCACGGGAAGACCACCTTCTCCGACAACCTGATCGCCGGAGCCGGAATGATGTCTTCCGAGACCGCTGGAGAGCAGCGCCTGCTCGATTACGACGAGCAGGAGGCGGCGCGCGGAATCACCATCAACGCGGCCTCAGCCGCGATGGTCGTTCCTTACAAGGACCCCAAGACCGGCAAGGCCGAGCACTACCTCGTCAACCTCATCGACACCCCTGGGCACGTCGACTTCGGAGGAGACGTCACCAGGGCCATGAGGGCTCTGGACGGAGTGTACATCCTGTGCTGTGCCGTCGAGGGAATCATGCCCCAGACCGAGACCGTCATAAGGCAGGCGCTCAAGGAGAGGGTCAGGCCCATGCTGTTCATCAACAAGGTGGACAGGGCGATCGTCGAGCAGCAGCTCACCCCCAAGATGATGGTGGACAAGTTCTCGAAGATCATCACCCAGTTCAACCAGAAGATCCAGGACATCCTTCCCGCCCCTCTCAACAAGCAGTGGCAGGTCAGCCTGCAGGACGGTACCGTCGCCCTCGGATCCGCCTTCAACAACTGGGCGGTTTCCATACCCTACCTCCAGAGGCCCGAGGTCACCGCCAAGGCCCTGGAGCTGGCTCCCGAGATCAAGGGAAGCCTCGGAGGGAAGCCCTTCAACCTCAACACCGTCTTCGAGATGTGCGGGATGGAGGACGGACAGAAGAAGCTGGCCAAGATCATCCCCATCGCGGACGTCGTCCTCGAGATGGCCATCAACCACATCGACAACCCCGTCAAGTCCCAGAAGATACGCATCCCCACCATCTGGAAGGGAGACCTGAACAGCGATATCGGGAAGCAGATGCTCAACTGCGACCCCAAGGGAGAGGTCGCGATGATGGTCACCAAGATCATCATGGACAAGCAGGCCGGAGAGATCGCCATCGGAAGGCTGTTCTCCGGTACCGTGAAGAAGGGGCAGACCCTGTACATCTCAGGAATGCCCAACCCCCAGAGGGTCCAGACCGTCGCCCTGATGGTCGGAGCCGATAGGACTCCTATCGAGGAGTGCAAGGCCGGGAACATCGTCGCGCTGACCGGACTCAAGGACGCCATCGCGGGATCCACCGTGTCCAGCATAAAGGACATGGAGCCCTTCGAGAAGATGACCCACTACTCCGAGCCCGTCATCACCAAGGCCATCGAGGCCAAGAACATGGCGGACCTGCCCAAGCTGGTCGAGGTCCTGAGGGTCATCGCCAAGGCGGACCCCTCGCTGAGCATCGAGATCAACAACGAGACAGGGGAGCACCTCATGTCCGGAATGGGAGAGCTGCACCTGGAGATCACCGAGTACAGGATCATCCACGAGCAGGGAGTGGACATCGTCTCCTCGCCTCCTATCGTCGTGTACCAGGAGTCCGTCAAGGGACCCAACGCCAACCCCTTCGAGGGGAAGTCGCCCAACAAGCACAACAAGTTCTACTTCATAGTGGAGCCGCTGGAGGAGTCCGTCAAGGAGGCCATCCACAAGGGCGACATCGACGTGGACTCGAAGATCAAGGACCCCAAGGCCCTGGCCAAGCAGCTGATGGACCTCGGAATGTCCGACATCGAGGCCAAGGGAGTGGTCGGATTCAAGAACAACAACGTCCTGATCGACTGCACCAAGGGTATCCAGTACCTGCACGAGACCATGGAGCTCATCAAGCAGTCCTTCGAGGAGGCCATGATGAGGGGGCCCCTCGCCAACGAGAAGGTCGCCGGAATCAAGGTCAAGCTCATGGACGCCAAGCTCCACGAGGACACCATCCACAGGGGCCCCGCCCAGATCATCCCCGCAGTCAGGGACGGTATCTACGGAGCCATGTGCCAGGGCGGCAGGATCCTGCTGGAGCCCATGCAGAAGGTCTTCATCAGCGTGCCTCCGGACTACATGGGAGGCGCCGTCAACCTGATCAACCAGCGCCGCGGAACCATCCTCGAGATGGGACAGGACGGAGCCGACTCCACCGTCACCGCGCTGTGCCCCGTCGCCGACATGTTCGGATTCTCTTCCGACATACGCGGATCCACCCAGGGACGCGCCATCTGGTCCATAGAGAACGCAGGGTTCGAGAAGCTCCTCCCCGACCTCCAGAAGAAGGTGGTCACCGAGATCAGGACCCGCAAGGGACTCAACCCCGAGCCCTACGACGACCGCTACTATTCCGGTCTGTAAACCTTAAATATCAAACCCCTTATCGCAGACTATAACATTCCTATGGAGGAACGAAAATGGCAGAGAAAGAGCACATGAATCTGGTCATCATCGGACACGTCGACCACGGGAAATCCACCCTTACCGGAAGGATCCTGCTCGAGACCGGTGCCATCGACCCCCACATCGTCGAGAAATACAAGAAGGAAGCAGAGGAGAAGGGAAAGGGATCCTTCTACTTCGCCTGGGTCATGGACGGACTCAAGGAGGAGAGGGAGAGGGGAGTCACCATCGACGTCGCCCACAAGAAGTTCTACACCGACAAGTACTACTTCACCGTCATCGACGCTCCCGGACACCGTGACTTCGTCAAGAACATGATCACCGGAACCTCCCAGGCCGACGCCGCCATCATCACCTGCTCCGCCATCGAGGGACCCCAGGCTCAGACCAAGGAGCACGTGTTCCTCGCCACCACCCTCGGCGTCAAGCAGATCATCGTCGCCATCAACAAGATGGACGCCGTCAAGTACGACCAGGCCAAGTACGACGAGGCCGTCGCCGCCATGAAGAAGCTGTTCGCCATGATCGGAAACAAGGCCGAGAACATGCCCTTCATCCCCGTCTCCGCATACATGGGAGACAACATCAAGACCGCCTCCGCCAACACCCCCTGGTACAAGGGACCCACCCTCATCCAGGCTCTGGACCAGCTCGTCGTCCCCAAGAAGGAGACCGACAAGGCCCTCAGGCTGCCCGTTCAGGACGTCTACACCATCACCGGTATCGGAACCGTCCCTGTCGGACGTGTCGAGACCGGAATCCTCAAGCCCAAGACCAAGGTCATCTTCGAGCCTTCCCACGTCACCGGAGAGGTCAAGTCCATCGAGATGCACCACGAGCAGATCCCCCAGGCCGTTCCTGGAGACAACGTCGGATTCAACGTCGGCGGAGTCGCCAAGAACCAGATCAAGAGGGGAGACGTCGCCGGTCCCGTGGACGCTCCTCCGTCCGTCGCCAAGACCTTCACCGCTCAGATCATCGTTCTGAACCACCCCTCGGTCATGACCGTCGGATACACCCCCGTGTTCCACGTCCACACCGCCCAGGTGGCCTGCCAGCTCGTCGAGATCGTCTCCGCCCAGCGCGCAGGAAAGAAGCTCGAGGACCTCAGCTTCCTCAAGAACGGCGACAACGCGATCGTCAAGTTCAAGCCCACCAAGCCCCTCGTCATCGAGGCTGCCAAGGAGTTCGGACCCCTTGGAAGGTTCGCCATCCGTGACATGGGACAGACCGTCGCTGCAGGTGTCTGCATCGAGGTCGAGAAAGCCTGAAAGTGGTTCAAATGTCGCAGCGTGCAAGAATCTCTCTAAGCGGGACCGACCCCGCGATGGTCGACAGCGTCTGTGCCCAGATCAAAGGGATATCCCAGAGGACCGGCGTCGACATCCGCGGACCCGTCCCCCTTCCCACCAAGAAGCTCAAAGTCCCTTGCAGGAAGAGCCCTGACGGAGAGGGGAGCGAGACCTGGGACCGCTGGGAGATGCGCATACACAAGAGGCTCATAGACCTCGATGCCGACGAGCGCGCCCTCAGGCAGCTCATGAGGATCAACGTCCCTGACGGCGTTAACATCGAGATCGTCCTCCGCAGCGCATAAACCTGAAAATAACGGGTGGGGTTTCCCACCCTGCATTTTCCAACCCCTTTACCGTTCTAGCATCACGTTTTGAAAAGCGATATATCGTCGTTCCGCATGGCGTGTACTCCGATAACATGAGGAGCGACGCCGTCAAGAAAGGGATAGACAAAGCGCCGGCCCGCAGCCTGCTCAGGGCGGACGGTCTGGACGACGCGGATTTCGACAAGCCGTTCATCGGGATAGCCAACTCCTGGAACGACATCGTCCCCGGTCACATCCATCTGAACGAGATCGTCGAGGCGGTCCGCGAGGGGATCATCGAGGCCGGCGGCAGGCCGTTCGTCTTCGGGGTCCCGGCCGTGTGCGACGGCATCGCCATGGGCCACAAGGGGATGAGGTACTCCCTGATCTCCAGGGAGGTCATATCCGACTGCTGCGAGGTCATGGTCGAGGGCCACGCCCTGGACGGATGGGTGGGGGTCAGCAACTGCGACAAGGTCACCCCCGGCATGCTGATGGCCATGGGGAGGATGAACGTCCCCGGCCTGATCGTCACCGGAGGCGCCATGGAGGTCGGCATGGACGGAGGCAAGCCTCTGGACCTCCAGTCGGTCTTCGAAGCCATCGGAGCCTACAGCGCAGGAAAGGTGGACGAGTCCGAGGTCAGGATGATAGAGTGCTCCGCCTGCCCCGGGAGGGGAAGCTGCTCCGGGCTGTTCACCGCCAACACCATGGCCTGCCTCACCGAGGCCCT
>JAFWTC010000024.1 GCA_017519045.1 Candidatus Methanomethylophilaceae archaeon | reverse complement strand
GCTCCTCCCTCGAGTCCGTGTCCATCCCCGACTCCGTGGAGTCCATAGGCGACTACGCGTTCGACGGATGCTCCTCCCTGCAGTCCGTCGTCATCGGCGGCTCCGTCACCTCCATCGGCTATAGGGCGTTCTCCGGCTGCTCCTCCCTCGAGTCCGTGTCGATCCCGGACTCTGTCAAGTCCATCGGCGACGGAGCGTTCGAAGACTGCTCCTCCCTGCAGTCCGTCGTCATCCCCGACTCCGTCACGTACATCGGCTATAGGGCGTTCTCCGGCTGCTCCTCCCTGCAGTCCGTCGTCATCCCCGACTCCGTCACTTCCATCGGTGGCAACGCGTTCTGGCCGGTCGTTTTCTTGGATCTATTCGATCAAGAGTTGGACCAGACGGCGGAGAATCTTGCGGGACGCTCGTTCGAGGGCTTCGACGGGACCCTCCAGGAGGTCGGCGAGAGGTTCTCCTCCGGAGGATTGACCTACGAGGTGCTGCCGGCGGACCCCGTCGCCCTGGCGGTGGCGGGCTTCGACGGGGAGCCCCCCTCCGCGCTGGAGATACCGGCCTCCGTGAGCTACGGCGGCTCCGACGCCCCGGTGGTGTCGATACGCTTGAACGCCTTCTCCGGATGCTCCTCCCTGCAGTCCGTTGTGATACCCGACTCCGTGGAGTCCATAGGCGTCCAGGCCTTCTCCGGATGCTCCTCCCTGCAGTCCGTCGACATCGGCGACTCGGTCACGTTCATAGGCGACAGCGCGTTCGACTACGGGTTCTACGACAAGGAAGACCTTCTCGAGGACGCCTCGGACATAAGGGGCTTCGTCTATGTCCTTTCGGATGAGAGGTTCGTCAGGTCCGCGCAGACAGTGGGCGTCCCGTCGGCCGCGGGGGGCCTGGTCTACGACGGCAAGTCCCAGACCGGGGTCCCCTCCGGCGAGGGGTATACCGTCGCCAACGGCAAGGCCAAGGACGCAGGCTCCTACACCGCGACGCTGACCTTGAAGGACGGCTACGAGTGGTCCGACGGATCGACAGGCTTCATGACCGTCGAATGGTCCATAGCCAAGGCCGTCCTGACCGCCACGTACGCCGGCGAGACGGTAAAGGAGGGCTCCGAGCCCGCCTACGCGGTCGTCGTCACGGGCTTCGTCAGCGGCGAGGACGCGTCCACCGCCGCCGGCTACTCCGCGCCCACGGTGTCATGCTCCGACCTCTCCGTCGGCAGGCACACGCTGACGCCGTCCGGAGGGTCCGCCGACAACTACTCATTCAGGTACGTCCCCGGCGTCCTGACCGTGGCCGCCGACAAGGTCGCCTCGGCCCCGTCCGCCAGGAGCCCCACGTACAGCGGCATGTCGCAGACCGGCGTGCCCTCGGGCGAGGGGTACTCCGTGGCGTGCGGCGACGCCACCGACGCGGGGAGCTACACGGCCGTCCTGACGCTCAAGGACGGATACACCTGGTCCGACGGCACCGCCGGCACGAAGTACGTCAGGTGGTCGATGTCCAAGGCCGTCCTGACCGCCGGCTACGTGAGCGAGGCCGTGGTCGAGGGCTACGCGCCCGACTACCAGGTCGTCGTCACGGGCTTCGTCGGCGGCGAGGACGCGTCCACCGCCGCCGGCTACTCCGCGCCAACGGTGTCATGCTCCGACCCCTCCGTCGGCAGGCACACGCTTACGCCGTCCGGAGGGTCCGCCGACAACTACTCATTCAGGTACGTCCCCGGCACCCTCGAGGTGACGGCGGCCAAGGCCGAGGCCCAGGTCGGGGACCGGTTCAAGGTCTCCGGGCTGATCTACGAGGTCGCCTCCCTGGAGCCGGGCTCCGTGTCCCTCGTCGGGCACACAGTGGCACTCTCCGAGCTGTCGGTGCCGTCCTCCGTGGCCTACGCCGGGCGTGACTTCCCGGTGGGCTCCGTGGGCGAGAAGGCGTTCTACGGGTGCGGGACTCTCGCCTCGCTGGACCTCGGGTCCGTCGGGTCCGTCGGGTTCAAGGCGTTCGCCAACTGCTCCGCGCTGACCGCGCTGACCGTCCCGGAGTCCGTGAGGGAGATCGGCGGCTACGCCTTCTACGGCTGCGGCATCGAGTCCCTGGACGTCCGTGGCGACGGCGTCGTCCTCGGGAGGAGCGCCTTCAGCGAGTGCAGGGGCATGTCCAGCGTGACGTTCTCCGGCAGCGGGGCCGCCATCGGGGAGAACGCGTTCTACAAGAACGTCGGGCTGTCCTCCCTGGACCTGTCCGGCGCCGCCTCCATAGGCACCAAGGCCTTCCCCTACTGCTACGGGCTGGAGTCCCTGACCGTGCCCGGGGGCGTATCCGACGTCGGCGCGTACGCCTTCTACAAGTGCTCCGGCCTCAAGGCCCTCGTGGCGGAGGAGGGGGTCGGCAAGATCCTCCCCAGCGCCTTCAGCGAGTGCACCGCCCTGGAAAGCGTCTCCCTGCCGGAGTCACTGACCTACGTCGGCGAGAACGCGTTCTACAGGCTGAGGTTCGCGGACCAGTACGGGAACGCCCTCGAGCCCACCGCCAAGAATCTCCGCGGCCACGACTTCGCCAGGTCTGGAAAGGTCCTCCGCATGGAGGCCGGGCCGGGCGACGTGTCGGGGTTCTCCGCGGGCGGGATAAGCTACGCCGTGACCTCCGCGGAGACCGTCAAGGTCACCGGATATGAGGGGGCGGCCTCGGCCGTCCCAAGCGCCGTCGAGTACGGCGGCCGCACCTACGCCGTCACGGAGGTCGGAAGCAGTGCCCTCCTCAGGTGCTCCACGCTGACGTCCGCGGACCTCTCCAACGTCAGGGACCTGGGGTTCAAGGCCCTCGGGAACTGCACCGGCATAACTGAGATCGCCTTCGGGGACGGCCTTAGGTCCATAGGCGACTACGCCCTCTACGGGCTGACGTTCTACGACGGCGAGACGAGGCTCAAGGCGACCCCAGACAACCTGAGGGGCCACGTGTTCGCTGGGGACGGCGGGAGGCTGTATCTCGTATCCTGAAACCACGGGGCCGCAGGGCCCCGACTTTTACGGTCGGTAAGCGGACGTTTTCCGACCGAATCCTCGCTTATATATCGACGGGGGCCTCGGAGGCCCCCTCCCTTTCCGACCCCTCTCCGGACGGGGCGACTTTTCCGACCGCCTCGCCGTCGGATGTACCTACAAGATGGAAGCTTTGCTGAGTCCGCCTCTGAGAACGGTGAAATGCGAATGGCCCTCAGCGGAGTTGGCGGCCTCTCCTGAGGTTGTGATTCACACTGCCCTTTGGAAAACTGTCTTTTTTTGGGCTTCCGAAGATAGATATATACCCGACGCGGAAGGGGTGTGAATGTGTGTGAGTGATTTTACTGGCTATCCCTTACGTCTCATACAACCCCTAATAAGCTGTGACGATTCCGAAACCTTTTTTGGACATGGTTTCGGGGACTCTGTATATCGTGGTGCCGGCCTGGCCGACGTGGGCTTCCGCCAGGACTGCGCAGAGTTCCTAGGGCGCTTTGAAGTCCCTGACTCAGGAGCAAATATCAGCGGACTTCTGCAAATGATCCGGGGTCTTTTCCATCGAGTGTTTCGTTCCTTCAGTGTTTCGGACCGTTCCATTCGATTGGACCCGATTCTGGGTAGGACGATTCGTCATGGCGATTGCTTCCGTGGCTTTTTGGATTATGCGCCTTGTTGTGATTGGGCATATTTCCACTTACATGATATCATGGAAGTTAGTATTCAGAACTATTAGGTCACGAATTATTAGGTAAACTAACCGTTGTTTAAATATTCATTAGTATTAAATACCAACTTTAGTTTGATTGCCTAACGATATTGGATGATGAATCCAATTATGGTCGGGGCGTAAAATGGATCCTCAGAGGTACTACCGCTTGATAGACGAGCACCAGGAGATGCAACTGCTGTTCACGGCGATCGACATGGAGGCGTTCACATTCCTGGACGAGCCACACAATCCCGAGGATCTATCGCGTTTCCTCGGCTGCAGCGCCAGAAATGCAAAGCTGTTTCTGATGACCTTGGCCTCCCGCGGGTACGTCGTCAAGAAAGGGGACGCCTACTTCAACACCGAGGAGTCGTCCCTGTACCTTTCCAAACGCAGCCCCGTGTATCTGGGCGACTCGATCTTGTTCCGCGAGGCCATGACCTCTCTGGACGATCTGAAGGAGAAGATGCTCGGACATCACAGCGGGGGGCAGGAGTACGATTTCGTCAAGCTGATCGAGTCCTCCGTTCCCGAGATGTACTCCGGACGGGTGCAGAGCTTCGTCAAGTTCGTCATGGGCCTCTACCCAGACACGGACTGCGCCCTCTCCGTCCTGGATCTCGGCGGCGGCTCCGGGATACTAGACGTCGAGCTGATGAAGGTATACCATCACGGCAAGGCCACCGTATTCGACCAGCCCAGGGTGATCAATGTCGCCAGGGACATCGTGAGAAGGCACGGCGGAGAGCGCATATCCTTCATGTCGGGGGATTTCAACGTGGATCCGCTCGGAGGGAAATACGACCTCATCATAGCCTCGGGGGTGCTGTTCTTCGTCACGGCCCCCATGAAGAAGTTCATCGCCAAGGCCGTCTCCTCGTTGGATGAAGGCGGACGCCTGATCATAGCGGGCCAGAAGCCGGAGGCCGTGGAGGGGGTCCCCAACGGGATGCTCAGCTGGCTGTCCGGATACCTGAACGGACTGCCGCTGCCCGTGACGCATTCGGAGCTGAACGCCGCCCTCCAAGGCAACGGGCTGTTCCTGGAGAGCACACAGGACGTGGGCGGATTCGAAACGTCGTCGTACGTCCTCGGGAACCCCTCCGAGGTGTCCACGCAGGATGTGATAGACTCGTTCATACAGCTGACCGAGGCCATCTTCAACTCCAAGACCAACGTCCTCGATTTCGGGAGCGAGGACATGGTTTTCACGAGGGGAGAGATCCACATAATCAAGATGATCGGCGATTCCCCCGGCACCTATTCCGCGGAGCTGGCGAGGAAGTTCAGGATCTCCAAGCCGGTAATCCATGCGACCATCAAGAAGATGATCGCCAAGGGATTGATCCGCAGCGAGATGGACCGCGCCAACAACAAGATCTACAAACTCTACCTCACGGAGAAGGGCCAGAGGGCATACAGGTTCCATGAGGAGTACCACAACCGCTACGACAAGGGGCTTTTCGATTTCGTATCGGAGGTGCCGGTCACGTCTCTGGCAGACATACAGAAATTCCTTTCTCACGCGATAGAGCTTATAAACAACCATTCAGGCGATGTCAATGGACAATAAGAAGTTAGCAATAACGGCAGCAATCGCAGTCGTCATCATTGCCGCAGCCGCAGCATTGATAATGACCAGCAACCAGGGCAACCACGACGAAGGGCCTACGTACAGGACCGTCACGGACCTTGCAGGAAAAGAGGTGCAGATACCCGATGCGGATCACATCAACCGCATCGTCGTGCTGGCGCCACCCCTCCTCTCCAACGTCCTCGACGTGGTCCCCAGCGAGAAGATCGTCGGCGTGAACCAGATGGCCTTCGCATACTCGAACCAGGACATCCTTCAGAAGACCTTCCCCAACTGGAAATCGGTCGACACCTCATTCGTCACGGGATTCGTGGTCAACAAGGAGTCCCTCCTGAACCTCAAGCCTGACATCATCCTCTACTACGGGAACACGCAGATAGAGGGGATCGAGGACGTCTCCGTCCCGATGGTGGACTTCTTCTTCATGGGCAACTGGGACACCGAGACCGTCACCGTGGCATGGGACAAGCTGCTGAGGGAGGTCTTCCAGAGCAAGGAGACCGGAACCATGAAGGCCCAGTGGGACGCGGCGGACAAGCTGGCATCCGAGAAGACCAAGGATGTAGCAAGCAAGAAGAGGGTCCTGGCCCTATTCATGGACAACAACGGATCGCTGATGGCGTCCGGAACCACCGGGTCCGGGAACGACTACATATGGTCCGTGATGCCCAAGGCCGGCCTGGAGCAGATAGACACGGGATTCGCAGGGTCCATGGCCTGCTCCATGGAGGACGTACTGAAGTGGAACCCGGACATGGTGATTGTGTTCCAGGGCTCGGCAAAGGCGATACTGTCCAACAGCATCCCCGGACAGGACTGGTCCAACGTGAAGGCGTTCAAGGACAAGGCGATCTACGACGCGCCCCGGACAACGTACAGCTGGTACGTAACGTGCTCGGACTCCCCCCTGATGCAGCTGTGGATGATCTCGATTGCGTATCCCGACCTGTACGGCCAGGACGAGATGAAGTCCTACCTCTCGAAATACTACAAGGACTCGTACGGGATAACCCTCACCGACAGCGAGATCTCGTCGGTGCTGGGGTACTGAAACGACACGGGGCTGGACGATGGGCTCGGCGAACATGTATGGGAAGACGGTCCTCGTCTGCTCCGTGCTGTTCGTGGCGCTCATCGTCCTCGCCCTGCGCATCGGCCATTTCGATATGACCAACGGGGAATTCCTGGACGTCATCGCAGATACCGTCACGAACAGCCTGCGGCCGGACGAGGAGCTGGCCCATCAGGTGGTGTTCGACATCCGCCTCCCCAGGATAATGCTCGCGGCGCTCGTGGGCGCGGGGTTGGCGGTCTGCGGAGCGTCGCTGCAGGGCGCCTTCCAGAACCCGCTCGTCAGCCCGGACCTGCTCGGCGTGTGCTCGGGGGCCGGATTCGGCTGCGCCCTCGGCATACTGCTGTTCAACGAGATCGGCGTTCCCGCCGCCGTCCTTTCCTTCATATTTGGGATTGGGAGCATAGTCCTCGTGTTCTTCCTCAGCGGCGCCAAGAGGCAGAGCGACATGCTCTCGATCGTCCTCAGCGGGATCATAGCGTCGGCCATCTTCACCGCCCTCATCAGCCTGGTGAAATACGTGGCCGACACCTCCGACCAGCTGCCCGCTATAACCTACTGGCTGATGGGCAGCTTCACGAACGCCAGCTTCAGCACCATGGTCTACGGCGCGGTGCCCATACTGGTGGGGACGATCATGCTCCTTTCCGTCAGATGGAAGATAAACATGCTGTCCTTGGGCGACGAGGACTGCAGGGCCTCGGGGGCGGATCCCTCGAGGATACGCTGGACAGTCATAGCCATGAGCGCCCTATGCGCCGCTGGATGCGTGGTGGAGTCCGGCATAATAGGATGGGTCGGCCTGGTCATACCCCACATCAGCCGTTCGCTGGTCGGGCCGAACCATGGGCACAGCATGCCCGCGGCCTGCATCATAGGCGCGATCTTCATGCTCGCCATCGACACGGTGGCCCGCAACGCGACCGCCTCCGAGATACCCGTGGGAATACTGACGGCCCTGATAGGGGCTCCGTTCTTCATCGTGGTCTACAACAGGATGAGGGGGCCGTCCGCATGACCCCGGTCCTGAGGGTCGAATCGCTCACGTTCGGATACGACGGGGGCACGCTCGTGAAGGACCTAACGTTCGAGGTCGGCCCGGGGGAGATCCTGGCCGTCATGGGACGCAACGGGGTGGGCAAGACCACGCTCATACGCTGCATCCTGGGGATGAAGGAGCCGACCAGCGGGCATTGCACCGTATCCGGGCGCACCGTCAGCAGGAACATGACGCTGGACGGCATCGGCTACGTGCCGCAGGCCAGGTCGCTGGTGTTCCCGTACGCCGTCCGCGACTTCGTCATGTTCGGAAGGCTGGGATCAGGCTCCATCTTCGCGTCGCCCAGCGACGAGGACTACGCGAGGGCCGACGAATGCCTGGCCGACGTCGGGCTTTCGGAATTCAAGGACCGCCCGATAGACCGGCTCAGCGGAGGACAGCTTCAGCTGGCGTACCTGGCGAAAGCCCTCGTCAACGAGCCGACGCTTCTCGTGCTGGACGAGCCCGAATCCCACCTGGACCTCCATAACGAGATGATGATACTGGACGTGCTGAGGCACGTCGTGAAGGAGAGGAGCATCGCATGCGTGATCAACACGCATCACGTCAATTCCACGTTGAAGATAGCAGACAGCTGCCTGATAATAGGGAAGGACGCATACGTATCCGGAAGGCCCTCCGAAGTCATAGACGAGGACGTCATCAGGGAGTTCTTCGGCGTGGACGGTCGCATAGTGCACTATGAGCTGGACGGAATAACGAGAAGCGAGGTCGTGGTTTTGAGCCATACCCTGTAAGTCGGGTCGCCTGGAACACTGTTATTCCGTTCGATATTATGTCCATGGTAGGCTGTTGGCCAGATCACCGAAAGGCCGTTGTCCGTCCGCGGATCGTATTCATTTTCAAGAGCCCAGCGACTCCGTAGACGCCCTGTCCTTCTTCACGGACGAAGTGGGCCCCGTAGGAGGAACGGGGCGCCCTGCTGACTCGTCTCCCGTCCCCCGAAGACGGCCCCCGCAGGGCTCCAATCGGCATAGGGCCGAGTCCCGGACACCATGAGCCCCGCGCCGCCGACGGCCGCGCACGATCGCGCGCATCCTCCATAAAGGCCGCCGTCCGAAGCGATGGCTTCACACGGCCTGAGGTGTCGGACCTCATCGCGAATGCATGCCAGGAGGTCGGTTTTTGATTTCACGTACATGTGTAAAGTGTATTTTTACAGATTAATTTTAAATAATAAAAATTAGTATTACAAACCATGGACGCAGAAGGCACCATAAGGCTGGCGGATTGGATCAAGACAAACTCTAACATGACGAAGGTATCCAAGGATCTGGGGGTGACGCGCCCCACTGCCTACAAGTACGTCAAGGACTACGACAGCGGACTCACCGGGTCCATCCCGGAGGACGTCCTGGAATACTTCGACGAGCTGCTGTCCCAGGACGTCGGGGCCGGCACCGAAGAGCTGCTGAGGTTGAAGGACAGGTTGGCGGAGACGAGGGAAAGGCTGGAGGAGTACACCAAGGAGCAGTTGGACCTCATCGGCCGGTGCGTAGCATTGGAAAAGAAGTATTACGCCGGCGGATTTGACTTCAAGGACGAAAACGAGCTCGACACCCTGAGGGAGCGTCTGAGGAACATCGACGTCCGCATTGTGAAAGACGAGGAAGTCATCGCCGACCTGTCGGACGTCATCGCCCGGTCCGAAAGGGTCGGGTCCCCGGCCCTGCACTTCAAGAGCGCCTACAAGATACAGAGCAGGTGCTACATGGAAGGGGGCAGATGCATGGTGGTCCACGACGGCGGGTACTACAATCCGATGTACGGGAGCGCGTTGGCATGCAAGTTCGTCCTCCATCTCTACACCGTGATCAACTCGGAATTCGTCCGCATAGGGACGTACGAGCATCCGAAGGACCGCGATTACTTCATGATCGACGACGTCCTGCTCTCCGCGCCGCTGTACTATACGATAACGAGGCTGGACGGCATCTACGACGATTCGGACTTCGAGGCCGGCGAGTACACGACCGACATCAGCTACTCCACGGGAATGTGCGAGCTGAAGCAGAAGAAGTGACCTGGATCGAACCGTTTTTACCCAGGGGGGTCGGAGACATGGATTGCAAAGACGGGAGTATGACGGACGGATCGGGCACCGAGGAAGACAACGTATCGGACCGCGTCGCCGTGGTCCTCGACGTTAGGAACATCGTATGCGGGCAGAGCCAGGAGTACAGCAACACCGCGATGGACTTCGGGAAGCTGCTCCAGGACGTGCTGGAGGGGAGGAGGTGCGTCCTGTCGGTCGCGGTCGACGGCGTGTTCTACGACGAGAGGGGGAGGGACGCGTCTCGCCTCTTCCACGACGAGCTCAGGAGGAGCGGCTTCAGGGTGGACCTGGTCGAGGCGACCAACGGGTGCGGCAAGCAGGAGGGCGCCGACGTCGAGATCGCGCTCACCGCGTACGACTACGCCGGTAGGTGCGACGTCGTGGAGCTGATCACCGGCGACGGGGACTTCTCCGTCCTGGTCAGGAGGCTGCAGCAGAGGGGCGTCAGCGTGAACGTCACGTCGTTATACGGCAGCCTCAGCGACCGCCTGGGCCGCTCCGCGGACCGGGTGAGGATCATGGACAGGATGCCACTGGTCAGGATGGGGGCCGAAACCCCGGGGGCGGAGTGAATGTGCAAGGAATGCCGGTATCCCGAAGAGACCATGACGATAACGTTCGATATGGCCGGCAAGGAAGGGCCCGCCGGGAGGGCCGACGACGGGAGGATCGTCCTCGTCGACCGCTACAGCCACGCGGACGTCAGGATCAGGGAGGCATGGGACTGCAGGCTGCTCCTATCGTTGGACGGCAGGTATTACTTGGCGTGGCCAGTCTCCAGATCCGAGGGGCGGCCTGCGGTCCCGGCTGACGACTCCGGAGTGGCGTCGGCCGTGGGCGGCGACACGCTCCGGTGCAAGCGGTTCGACTCCGACAGATACGCCGCGTACCGCAGCCTGGACGGGACCCGCCTGGAGCTCGTCCCGGACGATCGCGGGGACATAATCCGCCAGGGGGACTCCGTCCGGATTCCGGGGATGGACCGTCTCCTCCCGCGCGTTCTGCCCTGCATGCTTCGGACGTCCCCCGTGGAAGGGGACTTGTGGTGATGCTAGGACGATGAACCCTTTGAAACATGCGGGAGACAGCACGATCGACGAAGTCCAAAGGAAGCGAAAAAGATGAACGGAAGAGCAAGATCCATCGCTGGCGATTGCCGACAGCGGTCGGTCATCGGAGGCGCCGTTCCTCTTCGCATCCCCGGGCTCGACCGTCTCCGCATGCTCCTCCTCTGGGATGACGCTTCCGCACACCTGGCAGATTGAGAAGGGGTTGAGGCTGATGTCGCTCCCGCACACCGGACACTTCATGGCCCATAATATGCGAAAGGCGGTATTTGTCCTGAGCGCCCGATGAAAACGGCAGCCTGCCTGCCCGGAAAGTGTCGCATTGCTGCTGACAAGAAAGTCGTATCCATGCGACCTCTTGTGGCAGAAGTCAAGGGTATGCACGGATGACGTCCCCTTGCCCCACTCAGGGTCCGTCAATAGGCCGGATAGTCCGGCGAAATAGCCAAGGAGATGCACGGCGAAGGCCCTACTCCTTGAAATGACCAGCAAAAGAAAACAGCGACATCCCGGTTGATGGTCCGATGGATTTAGAATTGCGACATCGGTTCATTAATCGCCTAAGAAAAAGGAGCTGATGTCGCATGCAATACATTGGATTGGACGTACATAAGGAT
>JAFWTC010000023.1 GCA_017519045.1 Candidatus Methanomethylophilaceae archaeon | reverse complement strand
GGGGCGGCAGCGGCTGCAGGTGCGGCGAAAGCTGCGCTTGCGATAGCCTCTTTGATGTCGACTCCCTCGAGAGAAGCAATCAGTGCTTTGATCTTGGCTGCGTCAGCATCGACTCCGGCGGCGGTGAGGATGGCTTTGATTCCGTCCTCGGTGATGTCCTTGCCAGCAGAGTAGAGCACCATTGCACTGTAGATATACTCCATTTGTTTCAACTCCTTTTATTTAGCCGAATAATGCACTAAGGCCAGCGGCTGCTTCCTCTTCGCTGACCTCTTCTTCTTCCTCTTCCACGCTCTCGGTCTTCGCGGGAGCCGATTCGACGGGTGCGACGGATGCCGCTGCGGCAGAGCTGAGCCTCGCCGCTATCGAATCGTTCGTGTATCCGCAGGCCGCGGCGACGGACAGCATCTGAGCATCTGCCTTCGCCAGGAGCATGTCGATATTATCTTTGGTCGGTATCGCGGCCGCGAGCGAGAGGCCCATGGTCTCCCTGAACGCCTTAGCGATGAGCGGAACGATCGTATCCTTGGTCGGGAACGCGATCGAGACGCCGAGCGCAAGCGCGTCGTGAGCAGCCGTAGCGAACATTGTGGGATAGTAGTCCTCCGGGATATTGAGCACGTCCCTCTTGTAGATCACTCCGTCCTCGTAGGCGGCCCTAAGGTCCATTCCCACGATCATGGGGAGAATCTCCAGCTTCGGGAGCATCGCTGCGACGGGGCCGGGGATGGGCTCTCCGGCCTTGACCAGCGTCGTATCCTTCTTGACTGCGATCTTTCCTGCCTCGATTGCCGCAGGAATGCCTATTTTCTGAAGTTCACCGATAATCGGGCCGGGGCCGAACGGGGTCGGTCCTTTGTGTACAACGATATCGTACGGTGCGATCTGCCCCTCCTTTGCGGGGGCGGCCGTCTTCGTCGCCTCGAGCTTCTTGAAAAGCTTGAAGGGGTCGATGTCGGTGGTGACGATCGCACACTGTCCGTGGACAGCCTCCTTGAGGGGAGCGACTCCGGGCTTCTCCTTCACGATCTCGTCGAGAGCAAGGAGCATCAGCTTGTCCTTGGTCATCTTGAGTTTCGCGTGGGACCTGAGTCCGGCCCTCATGGCCTGGATCTGCTGTCCGGGAATACCCGCCATGTCGACGATGGCGATGACGGGGTATTCGCGCATATCCTGTACCAGCTCGCTTACCATGTCCTTCTTCCAAGCTGCAACGTGTGCCATCTTTGAACCTCCTCACAAAGCGACCTTCTCCGATGGTCCCATGGTGGTCTTGACGTAGGCGGAAGCGATGTTGTGCTTTCCCTTCTCGAGGTGGGCCTCAACACGCTTGATGATGAGATCGATGTTGTCCGCGATCTCCTCCGCGCTCATCTCGACCGTTCCCACGGGCGCGTGGAAGGTCTTCCTGTCCTTAGTCCTGATGGTCACAGACTTGCGGAGACCCTCGATCATCGCCGCAGGATCGGCTCCGGGGGCGATGGGCTTAGGCATTTTTCCGCGAGGACCGAGAACGGTACCGAGCCTCTTACCGACGACGGCCATCAGGGGCGCCTCGGCGATGAAGTAATCGATCTCGTTCGCGATCTTCTTAGCCTGCTTCTTGTCGTTCGCGATCTCTCCGAGCTCCTCGGGGGTGATGACGCGATCGGCCACGTCTTTGGCTTTCAAGGCTAGTTCGCCACCACCAATCACACAGACCTTGACCGCCTTTCCGCGTCCGTTGGGGAGAACGATGTCCTCCGTGATACGGTTCTTCGGAACGGTCAGATCAACGTCGGTGAGATTGATAGCCAACTCAACCGTCTCAGTAAAATTGCGCTTCTTCGCACTATCCAGTGCCTTCTGCACAGCCATTACGGTTGGTTTTTCTGCCAATACAATTCCTCCTCGTAGTACGAACGAGCCACGAGGGACTCTCCTACAAGTGAACCGCCCTAAACATGACTCATATTTAAATGTGCGTCAAAGGGGTATAAAAGATAAGAAGGGGCCTAGGCCCCGGTGTTTTCAGAACTTTCCGTCGTACTCGCCGGCCTTGACGGCCTTGGTGAACTCGCGGGGATCCTTGCCGTCGATGGTGACTCCGACGGAGACGCAGTTCCCGGCGACCTCGAGGACCCTGGCCTTGACGTCGGCCCCGAGGAGGTCGTCCTGCTTCATCTCAGCGAGCTTCTTGGCCTGGTCGAGGGTGAGGTTTCCGACCTTCTCGGTCTTGGCGTTGTGGGCTCCGGAGGCGACCCCGAGCTCGCTCTTGATGAGAGCGGACATGGGAGGGGTCCCGACCTTTATGTCGAAGGTCTTGTCGTCGTTGATGATGACCTTGACGGGGACCTTCATTCCGGTGAACGCCTTGGTCTTCTCGTTGATCTTGGCGACGACCTGACCGGTGTTGACTCCTTTGGGACCCAGAGCGGGACCGAGAGGCGGGCCTGCGGTGGCCTTGCCTCCATCAACCATTACCTCTACAGTATCTACCATTGCTCATTTCTCCTTTTCAATTACTCTGACGCTGTCTCCTTTGACAGTGACGGGGATGGGGACCATCGCCTCGATGAGCTCGACGGTGATCTCCTCCTTGACCTGGTCTATCTTCTGCACCCTGGCCTTCTCGCCCTTGAAGGGACCGTTGACCAGCTCCACGATGTCGCCCTCGACGATTCCGACGACGGGCGAGGTCGGGGTCAGATAGGGCTCGATGTCCGCGATGGACGCCTCCCCCTCGATGAACTTCCTGGCCTTCTTGATGTCCCTGGTCTTCTCGAGCAGGCGCTCGGTGTTCATCCCTTCGACGAACACGTATCCTCTGAGGCCCTGGGGGCTCAGGATGGCATACACGTCCTTCTCGCCGAGGTGTGCCTTGGCGCTGAGGGTGTCCGCGACGCTCTTCTCCTGGTCTATCTGGGTCTTGAGGATCATTATGGACTGCTTGGCGACGGCCTCGAAGGACAGCGAGTCCGAATAAGAGCCGGACTGCGCCTTCAGGGTTATGCGTACCGAATCCCCGTACCTGACTCCGCTGGGGCACTCCGCCCTGAGCACGAACTCCTTGGGAACCGAGATCTCCACGGATTCCGCGGGGACGGCGCTGTTCCAGACCTCGGAAGACGCGTCCGCGAGGGATATCTCCCACTCGGGGGCGTCGTCACGTCCAGGCTCGACCGAGAACGACAGAGTCGCCGAGGACGCTTTCGAAGACACGGAGAATGACCATTCTGCGATGGCCCCTGCCGAGACCTTCTTTATGGTCTCCTCCTTGATGAAGAACATGTCGCAGTTCGGCTCCGTCGCCTTGGCGGGGGCCTTCTCCTCGTCCGATTCGAGGTCGTCCTCGAAGTAGTCGAGACCGTCATCGAGGTCGTCCTTCGAATCGTCGGGAACGAATTCGCGCAATCTCATGCCTCCGTTCAGAAGTACGTGGGCAGATAGGTCATAATCCACCATATAGCGAACCCGACGGCACCGATGAGTATGATGCCGAGCCCGGTCACGTACATGGTCTTCTTATGCTCCTCTCTGGAAGGGGTGTGCGCGGTCTTGAGGATCTTCCCGTACTTCCCCTTGCCGAGGCCGCGGGCCTTGGACTCGAACTCGTCCTGGAACCCGCGGGATGCAGACTCTTCTTCAGCCATTGTATCGTTCTCCACCGGCGGTCTCCCGACGGTCAATGTCCGTTTCTCGTTACCACTGAAACAACAATCAACGGAAATGCCCCTTAATCATATCCCTATTTTAAAAGTTTCGTCAGATTCAAGGCCTCGCAACAGAAGCCTCCCCCCGTACGGATTCTGAAGAAGGCTTGGAATCGAGGTCTTGTGCGCCCCGCCGTCCTGCCCGGAAGGTCGGAAAGAAAGCCGGCGCGCTGGTGTTAGTTATAAATAAGAGTCCCAGATAACGTGGGTCATAGTAGGGGGAAACCAAAATGGAAGAGGTTCTTTGCAACGTAGAACTCGTGAAGGAGAACAACGATTTCGTCGTGAAGATTCAGAGCGATCTCGGCGGGATCAGGGAATACAAGTCCTCCCAGTTCGAGGAGGTCCTCGAGCAGCTCGTTCAGGACCTTCAGGAAGAGTTCGAGACCTTCTGAGGAGTGGTTCCATGGCAGCAGACAAAGTCAAACAAATAACGGACATCCTGGACATGCTGGCGGAGGATACGTCGATTCCCAGGAACATAAGGAAGGGCGCCACCGACGCCAAGTCCAGGCTCATGGACCCCAAGGAGGCCATGGACGTGCGCGCCACCAGCGCCATAGTCATCCTCGACGACCTGGCCAACGACCCCAACATCCCGCTTCACGGCAGGACCATAATCTGGCAGGTCATCAGCCAGCTCGAGACGATGAGCCAGCAGAACTGATCTTCCTTTCCTTTTGAAACAGCCGGGAGGCGTCCTCCCGACTCTCATCTTTTCCTTGCGGAATCGACGATTCCGAGGAAGTTCTTGAACAGGTCGACCCCGTGCTCGGAGTCCTCGACCTCCGGATGGAACTGCACCCCGTACATCATCCTATCCGGACAGGCGACGGCCTCGTGGGGGCATCCTGCGGACGAGGCGGTGACCTCGAACCCGTCGGGGATCGTCTTGACCTCGTCGTTATGGGAGGCCCAGACCTTGAACGCGTCAGGAAGCCCTTTGAAAAGATCGTCGTGGGACCTGACCTCGATCTCGACCCCTCCGAACTCGGGGGTTGAGCCGGGGCCGAGCGTCCCGCCGAAATGGCCGCACATGAACTGCATCCCGGCGCATATGCCTAGAACCGGGAAGTCCGCCCTGTCCAGGTATTCCCCGTTGTTCCCCATGCGCCCGGTGTCGGAAGCCACGCTGGGGGCGCCTCCGGACAGCACCAGGCCGTCGGCGTCCGATATGTCCTCGAAAGGAGTCGTGTTGGGGACGATGCGGGTGTCCACCTTGAGGTATCTCAGCACGCGCCATTCCCTATGCGTCCATTGGCCGCCGTTGTCGACGACGTATATCTTCATCGGCTCTCCATCGGCGCATACGATAAAAAGCTGATGAGGTCACTCCCATTCGATGGTCGCGGGAGGCTTGTTCGTGATGTCGAACACCACGCGGTTCACCGAGTCCTTCATCGTGTTAGTGATACGGGTGGATATCGAGTCGAGGACCTCCAGCGGGATCTTGGAATAGGTCGCGGTCATCCCGTCGACGGAGGAGACGGCGCGGATGGCTATGGTGCGGCCGTACGCCCTCCTGTCCCCCTGGACTCCCACGGATCTGGACGGCAGAAGCACCGCGAAGTACTGCCACGGCATCTCCATCCTGCCTGCGACGGAGGCTGTCATGATCTCGTCCTCCACGATGAAGCAGGCCTCGCGCACGATGGCTATGTTCTCCGGGGTCACCTCGCCCAGGCATCTGACGGCGAGGGCGGGGCCGGGGAACGGCTGCCTCTCGGACGCCTTGACGCCCAGCATCCTGGCCAGGTCGCGGACCTCGTCCTTGTACAGGTCCCTGAGCGGCTCAAAGAGCTCCATTCCCATGTCCTTGGGAAGGCCGCCCACGTTGTGATGGGACTTGATCGTGTCGCGGACGCCGTCGCCGCTCTCTATCCAATCGGGGGCGATGGTCCCCTGGACCAGCACGTCGGCGCCGAAGTCCTTGGCTTCCCTCTCGAAGACCCTGATGAACTTCTCTCCGATGACCTTCCTCTTCTCCTCGGGGTCGGTGACGCCCTTCAGGGCCTTGAAGAACTCGTCCCCGGCGTCCACTATCCTGTAGTTGATGCCCATGTCCGAGAGCATCCCGCGGACCTCGTCGGTCTCGCCCTTCCTCATCAGCCCGTTGTCCACGTACACGGCCAGGAGCCTGTCCCCTATGGCCTTGCTGACCAGGACGGCCGCGACCATGCTGTCCACGCCGCCGGAGCACGCTATGACGGCCTTCCCGGGTATCTTCTCCCTGGCGGCGGCCATCGCGTCGTCTATGAAGTCCTCGGCACCCAGCATCGACGACCACCTTCTCGGAATCCGCTACGACCTTGTCGGCCTGCTCCTTCCTGTGCTTGCAGAGCTCCGACCTTATCCCTTCATCGAAGATCGCCAGCATCTCGGCCGCCAGCACGGCGGCGTTGTCGCCGCGGTCCAGACCCACCGCCGCGACGGGTATCCCCGGGGGCATCTGCACTATCGAGAGTATCGCGTCCATGTTGACCGCGCCGCTTACCGGGACGCCGATCACGGGCTTGACGGTGAAGGACGCTATGACGCCAGGAAGGGCGGCGGAGAGGCCCGCTATCGCTATGAACACGTCGGCATCACTGCCCTTGACCAGCTCCTCGACCCTGCCTGGGGTCCTGTGGGCCGATGCGACGGCTATGTCGTACGGTATCCCGAATTTCTTCAGAATGCCGATAGCCTTCTCGGCCACCGGCAGGTCGCTCTTGCTTCCCATTATGATGGATACCTTGGACATCGGGACGGCGACCGTCCCGGACGATAATAACCTTAGCGGTCAGAAATGTGGATGAAGGAAAAAGGAAAAGGTTTCCGGAATCCCCGTTCAGCTCTTGAGAACGACGACGAGGAATATTCCGACAGCGACGAGAGCCCCGATGAGGACGCCGATGAGATCGACGACGGCGCTGTAGACGGCGTCATAGAGCGCGACCTCGCTGAACGGGGATATGTCGCTCCATCCGGTGAGATAGGCCCAGACGACACCGACGATGAGACCGATGATCGCCATCACCACGCCGAAGGCCCTGCTCTTTCCAGAGCCGAGCGCAGCGGCGAGCACGCCGGCCACGAGCATGACCAGCGCGAATGCGAGGACTATCAGGGTCACGAATGTCATGAGATCCATTTTTTTGCCTCCGTTTTCCGCCCGCTAATGCGGTAACTGACCGGCATAAAACATTGACCGTAGTTAAAACTATCTTGTACCGAGACAGACGACGACGTCCGTTCCAGACCTTCGCGTGACGGCGGCCTGTCTGGAATCGTACGACAGCACCATCGTGCAATATTTGCAATAATTCATCACAAACGACCATTAAGTGTGATGGAGAGACCATATATCCAAAAAAACGGGCTCCATCCAGCAACCGATTTATAGAATTGCCAGCCGATTATTGTTCATCGTTTATAAATATTCACATAGTTTTAAATATAATATCATCATTATTGTGGTTTAACGCACAGTACATACGTACATATAGTGCTTGATGTGGTCAAATGGAACGCCTCGGCCTTATAGAGGAGGTCACCGCCGACGGGAGGGTGATAGTCAGATGCGATGCGCTGCCTGACATCGGAGACGCCGTATTCGACCGTAAACTCAAAAGGATAGGGTCCGTCGGAAGGGTCTTCGGCCCGGTCGACGCGCCCTACGCGTCCGTGACCCCTGACGCCGACAGGGACGCGTCCGGACTGAAAGGGATGGAAGCTTTCTACAAAGAGAGGCAGCAGAATGGCAAAAACAAGAGAAGGAACAGAAGAGATCGAGGTCTGCCCCGAGTGCGGCAGCCGCCATCTCGTTCGCGACTACGAACGCGGAGAGCTTCTTTGCGAGGACTGCGGACTCGTCCTGGACGACCAGTTCATCGACCAGGGTCCCGAGTGGCGCGCCTTCGACGTCGAACAGGGAGAGAAAAGAGCGCGCACCGGCGCCCCCATGACGTATACCATTCATGACAAGGGACTGTCCACGGAGATCTCCTGGAAGAACAAGGACAGCTACGGGAAGAGCATCCCCACGAGGAACAGGGCCCAGCTGTACAGGCTCAGGAAATGGCAGAGGAGGATCCGTGTCTCCAACGCCACGGAAAGGAACCTGGCGTTCGCCCTGTCAGAGCTGGACAGGATGGCCTCCGCGATGGGCCTGCCCAGGAACGTGAGGGAGACCGCCGCCATGATCTACAGGAAGGCGGTCAACAAGAACCTGATCAGGGGAAGGTCCATAGAGGGCGTCGTCGCCGCCTCCCTATACGCCGCGTGCAGGCAGTGCGGGGTCCCCAGGACGCTCGACGAGGTCGCCGGGTCCAGCCGCGTGGGCAGGAAGGAGATCGGGAGGACCTACAGGTTCATGACCCGCGAGCTCAAGCTGAAGCTGATGCCCACCAAGCCCCAGGACTACGTCCAGAGGTTCTGCTCCGAGCTCAAGCTCACCGGGGAGGTCCAGAACAAGGCCGCCGAGATCCTCAAGGACGCGTCCGAGAAGGAGCTCACCTCCGGGAGGGGCCCCACTGGAGTCGCCGCCGCCGCGATCTACATCTCCTCCATCCTCTGCAGCGAGAGGAGGACCCAGAGGGAGGTCGCGGACGTGGCCGGGGTCACCGAGGTCACCATACGCAACCGCTACAAGGAGCTCACCGACAAGCTCGGAATCGACATCCAGCTCTGAAACCATTGCCCGGGGCCTCCCGGGCGTTTTCTCTCAAGGCCTGAACCACTGGAACTCCAGGTACTGGATCCCTTTGCGGACGGCCCTTCCGAACAGGATCTCCTTCTTCACCCCGCCTGAGAGCCTGACGGTCTTGGAGACCTCGGACCACGTGCGTATCGAGCCGTCGTCTATGGCGTGGACCAGGTATCTGGCATGGCAGTCGTCGGGAGACGAGACGTACACGCGGAAATGGTTGCCGTACTTGAATCCGGACTTCACCACCATGCCCCTGTCCCGGAGGTCGGAATAGACCCTCAGGCGGGAGGCGAAGTTGTCCTGGACAGAGGCGCTGAACCTCTTGAGCTCGTCGAAGGACACCTGTCCGCCGTCCGGGGCCAGGACGGACATCCTCCCCCTGGAGAGGAGGAAGCACCCCTCGGTCAGCGAGAGCTGCATGAATTTCCCCACCGTTTTTCCGAAGAAGCCGGCGGAGCGGAGGGCCTCGGCGTCCTCCTGCCCGTAGACGAATATCCTGTCGCGGACCAGCCAGCCTTCCGGGACGCTTCCGGAGTCGTCCGGGAACACGGTGCCGGACGGGTCGCGGAGGTACATCCTGTAATACGTGACGTCGCCCTCCTCGTCGGCCACGCCGTACAGGACCCTCCTGCCGCGCGCGTCGGCGTCCATGACCTGGGATATGAGGCCGTGGATCTCGAGGGGGGAGTTCTCCGAGACCGCCTTGACGTAGTACTCGGGACGGGAGTCGCTGAGGGTCTTCCCCCTGGGGAACACGGAGAGGTCGAAGTCGCCTGACTCGGCCTTGACCACGAACCCCCTCTGCCTCAGGTCCCTGTAGACCAGGTATCTGATGTCGAAATCGTCGTAGACGGAGGCGGAGTGCATGAAAAGGTCTTCGAAGGCCACGCTCTCGCCCTCGAACTCGACATCCAGCCTTCCGCATTCCGACAGGTATGTGGCCTCCACCAGGTCCAGGTCGACGCCTCCGCCGCTGCGGGGGTATCCGTAGTTCCCGCGGGTGTACAGGCGGCTCCCCTCGCTCTGGTCGCGGACCTCGACCATGTCGTCCACAAGAATGCCGGTCATCGCCCGCCCATGCCCGACAGGATATGTAAATTGACCGCCTGAGTCTTTTAATTATTCCATAATATTTTTAGGATATTCTAAAAATTATTATACCCCGATGCCCTTTCATCCGCCGGATACAATGACTGAAGACACCAAATCCGTCGTGAAGGTGGCCGCCGTCATCGGCGTCATAGCAATACTGCTGGTCGTATGGTTCCTCACCATAGGCGCTCCGGCCGCCGACTGACCCGGCCGGATGCCTGCAAACCGCTTCACCTCATTCTCTAAACGATATGCCGTGAAAAACGATTGGAACCTGGTTGGGGAGAGCCTCGCATGGTTCTGAGCCCTTACACAACATTCCGAGCGTACATATTTACAAACATGGCACGATCCGTAGACAAGCTGGTTTTTCAACAAAAATAAGTTTAGCCGAACCTCTCCAGTAGATTGAAAGGATCCACGGCGATGACATGACGGAGGAGGCAATGTACAGGGCGCAAGAAGTCGCCAAATACGTCATTGGCGAATGCACTAAGGCTGGAAAGCCTGTTGACAACATGAAGTTACAGAAGATGCTCTACTTCCTTTGGATCGATTACTACAGGCAGACCGGGAAGAACCTTTTCAACGATGAGATTCAAGCATGGAAATACGGCCCTGTGATTCCAGCCGTATACTGGAAGTACAGGACATTCATCGCAGATCCTATTTGCCTCACCGAACCCAATACCGTCTCCCAAAATGATTCAAGCATCCTATCCCCGCTCGTGATGACATACAACAAGAGGGATGTTGGATCACTGGTCGGCGAGACGCATGCAAAAGGGCCCTGGAAAACGATTTACAATGATGGAAAAGGAATGAGCGGCACAATACCGTACGACATGATCAGGGACTACGCTGATAGCTATGAGCGACGGCTATCTCGAATGGAATGAAAACAGACAAAACCATCTCAAATCTCTTTTGGACGAACTCATCAACGCAGGCGTAGAATCCGACGAAAATGGCTTAGACAGCGTAAAGGACGGATTCAAATCATTGTATCTTGAGAAATACGAAGGTCTGAATTTCAGACATAAGTACAGCACCCTGACAGAATATGTGAGGAAGCAGAGAGACGAGGACCTTGACGTCTTGATGACGAATCTTCGCATCGTGATGAAAAGATGCGATGACGAAGCCTTGATAGAGAAACTGCTGAAACTCGAGGACCACTTGTCCTTGGAAATCTCCAGAATCGCCTCTTATAAGCAGTTGGAAGAAAGTCGCAACACCGCAATCGAGCTGAAAAATGGTCTGGATACGGTAGGTTCTAGAATATCCAAAGCAGATGGCGACTTGAATGAAATTCATGAAAACATAAGCAAAGTCACCGAAGACTTGGAGGATATCAAATCAGAATCGTCCAAAAACAACATCAGACTCGTCACCGTCCTCGGCATGTTCTCTGCAATCGTGCTCACTTTCACTGGAGGCATGGCCTTCCTATCCGGATCACTTTCTGGAATACAGGATGTAGATGTTCTCAAACTGACATTCTTCATACTGCTATGCGGATTCATACTTTACAATTTGATTCTCCTATTGCTCAGCGTTATAGAACGCGCTGTCGGGTTCGATCTTGTCACCAGCAATCGCGGATATAAATGGATGGTCATCATCATGAATGCGATGATGCTAGCGCCGATGGCCATGATAGCATTGCATTGGTCCAGGCTATTGGCATTTCGAAAAAATCCGGACTTCAGTAGATGTGACCCTGCGAATCCCTGTACTCCTCGAAGGGCTCCAGCCCCCTCTCCATGGGTATGCGCTTCGAAGGCGTGAGGTCCTCCCTTTTCGCCATCGCCTCGGACATCCTCAGATCCTTGAACCCGAGGACGTCGTTCGCGTCGCGCATGGTCACGGCATACACCACCTTCCCGACCTTCGCCCAGCTTATAGCGGCCTTGCACATCGGGCACGGCTCGGAGTTGGTGTACAGGGTGCATCCGGACAGGTCTATCGTCCCCAGGATGCCGCATGCGCGACGTATCGCGCTTACCTCCCCGTGGGCGGTCGGATCGTTGTCCGCCAGGACCCTGTTGTGCCCGAGGGCGACGACCTCCCCGTCTTTCGCTATCACGCATCCGAAGGGGCCGCCGTGGCCGGAGCGAATGCCGAGCAAAGCCTCGTCTATCGCCATGTCGAGCATCTCCTCATCCGTCGGCATGCCACCCAATCCTCGCCGACCGTATATGCTGGTTTCTGGAAAAACCGGCGGCTGATAAGAAGGGATTTCTCATTCTAGACTTCCGGATCGGCTGCCCTAAATAGATAAATTTATATAGAAAATCAAACATATACATCAGTAGTCAACCGATGGTTAACAACTAAGAGGTGAATAGATGGACATCGACGATCTGCTGGCAATGGTCGAGAACCCGACCCGCAGGCGGATACTGGAGGCCCTCGTGAACGGCCCCAGCTACCCACTGAGGCTGTCGAAGGAGCTCGGAGTGAGCCAGCAGGCCGTGATGAAGAATCTGGTCCTGATGGAGCGCAACGGAATGGTCGCGAGCTACCGCGAGAGCAGCAGCATGGGGCCGGACCGGACCGTGTACGTCCCGAGCGCGGCGTTCACCCTCGTGGTGGACATGCAGGGCGGGATGTTCTCGGTGAGGCTCCTTCCCCCATCCGACGAGGATCCGGAAGAGCCCGCGCCCATGAGGGCGGAGGAGGCCATGGAACGCATAACCGAGATAGACGACGAGATAAGGGAGCTGGAACGCCGGAGATCCGAGCTGATCCACGAGCGCGGAAGGCTTCTGAGCATCGTCGGAGGCGCCGAAGATAAGACGGAGAGGGCGGAAATCCCTCTGAGAAGGTAAAAGGAAGTGATTTCGATGGCAAACGAGAAGGCGATCAAAGTCGCGGAGCTGAAACCGGGAGAGACCGGAAGGGGCGTTGCGAGGCTCGACCCCGCCCTGATGGACGTCCTCGACATAAAATTCGGGGACATAATCCAGATAGACGGGAACAAGAAGACCGTCGTGAAGGTCCTCAGGGGAGGCCCGGAGGACGCCAACCGCGGCATAATAAGGATAGACGGCGCGACCAGACGCAACGCCGGGGTGTCCATAGACGAAAGGGTGTCGATAAAGAAGGTCGCGGCGAAGAACGCCGAGAAGATAACCTTCGCCCCCACGGACCAGCTGAGGCTGCAGGGAGGAGAGGACTTCCTGAGGCAGAACTTCGAGGGCCGCGCGATATCCAAAGGGGACACCATAACGCTGAACGTCATGGGCAACAGGATCGAGCTGGTGGTGACGTCGTTCTCCCCGTCCGGAGACGCCGTGATCATGTGCAACACCACCCAGGTCAAGATCTCCGACAAGCCCGCCGCGGACAAGGGCGACGTGCCCAAGGTGTCCTACGACGACATCGGAGGACTCGGCGACGCGGTCAGGAAGATCAGGGAGATGGTGGAGCTTCCGCTGAGGCACCCCGAGCTCTTCAAGAGGCTGGGCGTCGAGGCCCCCAAGGGCGTGCTCCTGCACGGACCCCCGGGAACCGGGAAGACCATGCTGGCCAAGGCGGTCGCCGGGGAGACGAGCAGCAACTTCATCTCGATCGGAGGTCCGGAGATCGTGAGCAAGTTCTACGGCGAGTCCGAGGGCAAGCTCAGGGAAATCTTCAAGGAGGCCGAGGAGAACGCGCCGAGCATCATCTTCATCGACGAGATAGACTCGATCGCCCCGAAGAGGGACGAGGTCAACGGCGAGGAGGAGAGGCGCATAGTCGCCCAGCTGCTCTCGCTGATGGACGGCCTGAACTCCAGGGGGAAGGTCGTGGTCATCGGAGCCACCAACAGGCCCAACTCGATAGACGAGGCCCTCAGGAGGCCCGGCAGGTTCGACAGGGAGATCGGGATCGGAATCCCCGACAGGGACGGAAGGCTGGAGATCCTGCAGATCCACACCCGCGGAATGCCGCTGGACGAGGACGTCGACCTGAAATGGCTCGCCGACAAGACCCATGGATACGCCGGGGCGGACATCTCCGCCTTGACGAAGGAGGCGGCCATGGCCGCTCTCAGGAGGGTGCTGCCGGACGTGGACCTGGAGGCCGAGGAGATTCCCAGGGAGGTGCTCAACAACATCCTGGTCACCAAGGACGACTTCAAGAACGCGCTGAAAGACATGCAGCCGTCCACCACGAGGGAGGTCCTGATCGAGAAGCCCAACGTGAAGTGGGAGGACATCGGGGCCCTGGAGGAGGCCAAGCAGGAGCTGAAGGAGGCCGTGGAGTGGCCGCTGAAGTTCGGCAAGGTCTTCGACCATATGAACGCCAAGCCGCCGAAGGGGATCCTGCTGTACGGCCCGCCCGGAACCGGGAAGACCCTGCTGGCCAAGGCCGTGGCGACGGAGTCGGAGGCCAACTTCATCGCGGTGAAGGGCCCGGAGTTCCTCAACAAGTGGGTCGGGGAGTCCGAGAAGGCCGTGAGGGAGACGTTCAGGAAGGCCAGGCAGGC
>JAFWTC010000022.1 GCA_017519045.1 Candidatus Methanomethylophilaceae archaeon | reverse complement strand
GCGATATGGGGATAGGGTTCGCCAGGATGGGGGACGTCGTCAGGGACTTCCACGAATCCTCCGGCGCCGCCGCCGAAGGCCTGTCCGTAGGGGAGTTCGCCTCCAAGGAGAGGAAGATCCACGGGCCGGACGTCTGGGCGAGGAGGACCATTGAGCGCATGAGCGGAGACCTGTTCCTAGTGGACGGATGCAGGAGCATGGACGAGGTCCGCTCCTTCCGCCGCTTCGCGGACGTGGAGATCATAGCGATCCACGCGCCCCGCTCCGAGAGGTTCAGAAGGCTGGTCTCCAGGAACAGGGAGGACGCCCCCAAGAACGAGGAGGAGTTCGACGCCAGGGACATGAGGGAGATCGGATGGGGCATAGCGGAGGTCATAGCCCTGTCCGAGCACATGATAGTGAACGACGCCGACCTGGAGTCGTTCAGGCGCCGTTCCAAAGATCTTCTGGGGAGGCTCGGATGAGGTTCACAACCGCGCGCCTCTGCGGAGGATAGTCCATCATGGCCATCCCGGCGGATCCGATGGACATAGACCTCGGGAAGGCCGCGGAGACCTTGTCCTCCAAGGGCTGGACCCTGTCCCAGATGGACGAGATGATGGCCGTCTTCAAATGGAACGGCATGGACGTGACGCTGTATCCCCAGGGGAAGATGATGTTCTTCCCCCTGGAGGACAGGGCGTCATGCATCAAGTACGCCACCGAGGCCCTCGGCTCCCTGCGAGCCGTACATTGCTTTAATTACAATGACCCGATGGGCAGGCATGGATGCACTGACTACCGCGATGCTCGCAGCGGCGCTGTCCGCCCTGATGTCGTACATCGCGTACAAGACGGGATGCCTCACCCGCGACGGCGCGGCCGCGTCGTTCCTGGTCGGGGCGTTCACCGGGATCGCAGGCTCGGTGAGCGCGTTCGTGCTTCTGACGATCTTCACCGTGTCCGGATTCGTCGCCACCCGCATAGGCTTCGCGAAGAAGAAGAAAGCCGGGCTGCAGGAAGGGAACGACGGGGAGCGCAACTGGAAGAACGTCGCCGGAGTCGGGATTCCGCCATGCATCATCGTCGCCTTGAACGCGCTCTTCCCCATGGAACCGCTGCTGTTCGACGTCATGTTCATATCCACCATGACCGTCGCCGGAGCGGACACCATCGCATCCGAGATAGGCGTCAAGGACCCGAAGGCCTATCTCATCACCACGTTCAAAAGGGTGCCCCCTGGAACCAACGGCGGCGTTTCCCTGATAGGCACCGCCGTATCCACTATCGCCGCGCTGGGGATAGCGATAATAGGATGGCTGGTGATGACCGGGGCGGCGGATCCGCTGCTCCTGATCCCCTTCGTCGCAGGCGTCGTCGGAAACCTCCTGGACAGCCTTTTCGGAACCCTTCTGGAGGACCGCGGCTATATCTCCAAGTATTTCAACAACGGATTGACCGCCGTCCTCGGAGCGGTCTTCGGAGCGGGGATATACATCGCATCATGACGACCGGTCCGATCACAGAAGCAGCCAGAACAGAGTCAAAGTGACGACGGCGCCCAGAACCGCGCCGGCGAGCAGCTGCATAGGCGTGTGCTTCTTCTGCACATAGCGCGACCATGCGACTATCGGCAGCAACAATATCAGAAGCCCCCCGTAAGGCGGATAGGCCACGGCCAGGCCTATGGACGGGCCCACCACGCCGGTGGCGTGGACGCTGATCTTCCATCTGAGGCTGACGATTCCGACGAGCACGGTGCTAACCATGTAGCATAGTAGCATCACCGTGAGCAGGTCCATCCCGTTCAGAGCGTAGAGCAGGGCCAGGCAGACCAGATAGCAGAGGATTCCTGCCAGCAGAGGCCTCTTGCGGTCCTCCCTGCGCTCGATGTCGCCGTCCTTGTTGCTGAACTTCAAGGAATAGCGGGTCACTATGGCCAGCGGCAGGATGACGGCGAACAGGAGGCACACGGCTATCGTCTCCGCGCATCTCGCCGCGTCCCCCACCCTGATCCCCAGGGCTATGAAGCAGAACACCGACAGGACGAAGGGCGACCCCAGATGGCTGATGATCCTGGCTGCCTTCCTGACGCCCGGGGACGGCTCCCCGTCATACAAGGACGTGGGATCCCGGATCATCTGGAAAGACCCCTGAGGACGCCGTCCACGTGTTCCTCCAGCTGCGCCTTCACATCATCCATGGGGCTGGAGTTGTCCACCACCGTCCATCCTTCCGAGAGGGACAGCATGCTGTTGCGGACGCGCGTGAGGTCCTCCATGTTCTCGAACGCCTCCAGGTCCTCCCCGCGTTCCAGGATGCGCCTCATGGAGGTCTCGGCGTCGACGTCCACAAGAATGGCCTCGTCCGGCATGGGGAGTATTCCGCTTATGATGCGATGCGCCTTCTTCTGGAGCCTCTCCGGAAGATACGCGACGGCCATCAGATATCTGACGAAGATGAAGTCGTCGTAGTCCTTGCGATGCACGGCCATGTGGGCCAGGGACTCCAGGACGTCGATGATGTAGAACAAGGTGGACAGCAGCTTGAACAGCTTGCCCTCCTTGTGCAGGTACGCGTTCTCCAGCCTTCCGGCCAGGCACCTGGTGTCGGGATGCGTGACCAGGAACACCCTGCGCCCTTCGGACTCGAGCTTCCTCTTGATTATGTCGGCGCATGTGGTCTTGCCGCACCCGTCCATGCCGTCGACGACGTACCAAGTCATTTCACAACCCCAGCAAGGCCATGGCCAGAGTCACGATGAGAGGCACGGCAAGGTTGTCGAAGAACCCTTTGCTGACCATCTCAATGACCGAAGCCAGGGCACCGGCGATCAGACATGCGGCCCATATCGGGACCATTCCTCCGTAAGCCCCGGCGGGATAGAGCCCCGCGGACGCCAGGAACCCGTAGAACAGTATCACCACGGCCGCCATGACGGCGGTGAGCGCGAACACCCCCAGCGAGCCTTCGAAAGACTTCCCGTTGAAGGTCTTGTGCTTCCCGAATCTCCTCCCTATGACGCTCCCGAAGCCGTCGCCGTAGGTCATGGCGACCACGCCTATCGATGCGGCCGTCCAATGGTCGGGGCAGGCTATGACCAGGATCGTTATCGTGACGGCGTAGAAGAACAGGCCGGTCTTGTGGCCCTGGTTGGAAAGCGTGCCCAGCTTGGACCTGGATATCGCATTGTCCTTGAGCATGGCGAGGAACAGGACTATCGCGAACGGCACGGTGAAGAACGCCAGCATTATCCAGTTCTCGGTGAACATCCACCAGACGAACACGAAGTTGCCGACGCCGATATGGACGACCTTGCGGGTGTCCACCGCGGATCCTTTCTTCTCCAGATACATGGAGATGCCGAGGGACGCCGCGATGATCAGGTAGACCAGCACCAACGCCACACAATCCTGCGTTTCCATCCGTTACCCTGCCTGGTACCGCATATTGACGCTCATTGATGATAAAACTCACGCAGAAAACGGACGCTGGAGTCGAAACCATGCTGGATAAAACATATTTTATAAATGGGCAATGGTGGGGCATACATGAACAAGTACCTGCAGCTGTTCCGCATCGGAAACGCCTTCATGGGCATCATAGGCGTTACCGTGGCCTCGTTCATGGCCTCCGGAACCGGTATAGCCGAGCACTGGACCAGCCTGCTCGTCTCCGCTGTGGTCGTGTTCATGTTCATCGCAGGCGGCAACTCCCTGAACGACAGCATCGACGCCGAGATAGACAAGACCGCCCATCCCGAGCGCCCAGTGCCTTCCGGAAGGATGACCGCCAAGGAGGCCGGCCGCGTCGGGATGGCCATGCTGGCCGGCTCCGTGGCCGTATCCGTTCTGACCTTCGATCCCGTCTGCATAGCCATCGTCGCGATAGCCTGCGCGATGATGGTCGCCTACGAGCTCCGCCTGAAGCAGAGGGGGTTCGTGGGGAACCTCACCATCGCCGCGCTCACCGGCATGACCTTCCTGATGGGAGGGGCGGCCGTGCACAACGCGGAGGGCAACGCCATAGTGGCGCTAATGGCGGCGCTCGTGTCCGTCGGCAGGGAGATCGCCAAGGACATCGAGGACATGGAGGGAGACGAGGGGAGGCTCACCCTTCCCATGAGGATAGGAGCCGAGAAGGCCGCCGCGGTGGCGTCCGTGTTCTTCGTGGCCGGGCCGGTCCTGAGCGTCGTCCCGATGGTATTGGGGACCTACGGTCCGCTGTACTACCTGGTGATCGCGGCCGACGCCATCTTCCTGTACTGCGCATTCGTGGCGTCCAAGGACCCGCACAAGGCCCAGAGCCTGGCCAAGAAGGCGATGATGATCGCGCTGGTGGCGTTCATACTCGGCGTGGCCGTGCCCTGGCCGTGATGAGGGGCCAAAGGTTTTGAGGGGTCCGAAGACCCCGCAGGCATCATTTGAGGCCGATCCGAGCGGACGAGTATACGTGGAACGTCCTGCCGCGCACGATCAGCCAGTCATTCCCGTTTTTGAATCCCCGGTTCGAGTTTCCCAGGACCTCGGATGTTAGAAATAGAGAATTCGTGAATGATGGGTGACGGGTAATCTCTGATAAAAGTCGGACGATTCTGCCGGTTCATCAGAACCTTGCCGCCGTTCATTCCGGATAGAGGTCCCATCTAAGAAATCTATATATAGTGGTCTATAGTTGGCGTGGTTGGTAAGACGGCCATAGCGGCGGGGAAACACCCGGTCCCATCCCGAACCCGGCAGTAAAGTCCGCCCACGTACCTGTCTGTACTGTACTGCGCAAGCGTACGGGAACTCAGGCACGCTGTCTACCGCTTCTTCTCCGCCATCATGTGGCCGAGAGGCCGTCGGTTCCAATCAAACGGATTATCTAAAAAAAAATAATAAAAAATGCGGAGGGGACCTGCCCCGTCCGCTTATGGTTTCAGAACTTGGAGAGCCTGATGAGCTTGTCCCATCTCTTGTCGACCTCGTCCTGGATCGACTCGACGACGGGCTCCCACCTGTCCTGCAGAAGGTGCTTGAACCTGCCCTGGGCCTTTATCCACTCGAGGACGGGCTTCTTCTCGGCCTTGCCGTCGGCGATCCTGGCGGACTCGGCGGTGAGGTTGTACTGCCCGTCCACGACCTCGTACAGAGGCCAGATGCAGGTCTCCACGGCCAGCCTGGCCATGGAGATGGTGTCCTCGGACGCGAACCTCCAGCCCCTGGGGCAAGGGGACACGGCGTTGATGAAGCTCGGGCCGTCCGCGGCGAATCCCTTGGAGGCCTTGGTGACGGTGTCCCTCCAGTTGTGCGGGGACACCTGCGCGACATAGGGGATGTTGTGGGCGACCATGATGGCGGTCAGGTCCTTGGGGAACTCCTTCTTTCCGGAGGCCATGGAGCCCGCCCACGAGGTGGTGGTCGAGGCCCCCATCCCGGTGGCCGAGGACCTCTGGATGCCGGTGTTCATGTACGCCTCGTTGTTGAGACAGACGTACATCATCTTGTGCCCCCTCTCCATCGCTCCGGACAGGGCCTGGAGGCCTATGTCGTAGGTCGCTCCGTCTCCGGCGAAGTTGACGAACTTGATGGTGTCGCTGATCTTGCCCTTCCTCTTCAGCGCGGCGTAGGCCGTCTCGACCCCGGCGCAGGTGGCCGCCCCGTTTCCGAAGGCGGTGTGGATGTACGGAGTATTCCAGGAGGTGTACGGGAAGATCGTGGTGGACACCTCGAAGCATCCGGTGGATCCGGACACTATGACATGGTCCTCCGTGCCCATGAGTATCTGCTTGGCGATTATCGACTCGGCGCATCCGGCGCAGAGCCTGTGCCCGCTGGCGAGCCTCACGGGCATCTTGGTCAGGTCCTTGAGAGAAAGGGAAGTCACATCTTCACCCCCAGGTAAGTGATCTTGGAGGCGCCGCCTGCGGCCACCTCCTCCATCATCTTCTTGAAACCGGCCACGGTGGCGTCGGCTCCTCCGAGACCGTAGATGACGTTGTACATCTTCGGAAGCTTATCCAGCTCGGAGCAGGCCGCCACGATCTCGGGGAACATGGGTCCGTAGGCTCCGATGCTCAGGTGCTTGTCGAAGACCGCTACGGCCTTCTTTCCGGCGAGGGCCTTGGCGATGGCGGCCTCGGGCCAGGGTCTGAAGACGCGCGGCATGAGGCAGCCCGCCTTGATGCCGTTCTCGCGGAGGATGTCGACGGTGGCCTTCATGGTACCCATCGAGGAACCGAGGATGACGGCGACGAAATCGGCGTCGTCGCAGCGGTACTCGTCGAGCAGGTGGTACTCGCGCCCGGTCAGCTTGGCGAAGTCGGCGAAGACCTCCTCGCAGACGTCTATGGCCTTCTGCATGGCCATTGCGGACTGGCACTTGTGCGGGTAGTAGAAGTCGGGCCCGTCCATGTTTCCGTGTGACACGGGATGCTTGACGTCCAGAAGGGGGTACAGGGGCTTGAAGTCCCCGACGAACTTCTTGACGTCCGCGGTGTCCACCATGGTCATCCTCTCGATGGCGTGGGTGAGGATGAATCCGTCCAGGTTGACCATGCAGGGCAGCTGGATGTCGTGGTGCTCGGCGATCCTGGGGGCCATTATGGAGATGTCGTAGGCCTGCTGGACGTTCTCCGCGAAGAGCATGAGCCATCCGCAGTCGCGGGCGGACATCGCGTCTCCGTGGTCGTTGTTGATGTTGATCGGTCCGCTGACGGCCCTGTTGGCGACGGCCATTATCAGGGGCGTCCTCATGGCGGCCGTGATCGGAAGCATCTCCCACATGTAGGCGAGTCCCTGGGAGGCGGTGGCGGTGAACGTCCTGGCTCCGGCGGACTCGGAGGACGTGCACAGGGTCAGGGCGGAATGCTCCGACTCGACGCACACGAACTCCGTGGTGACCTCGCCGTTGGCGACGTACTCCGCGAACTTCTCGACTATGATTGTCTGGGGAGTGATCGGGTATGCCGCGCACACGTCGGGGTCGATCTGCTTCCAAGCGAGGGCGACAGCGTTGTCGCCGTTGATTGCGATGTCCATTGCCATCTTACTCCTCCTTCATCGTGATCGCCTTCTTGGGGCAGACCTTGGAACAGATTCCGCACCCCTTGCAGTGGGTGAGCTTGATTCCGGACATCTTGTTGTCTCTGAACACGATGCTGTTGTCGGGGCAGTATATCCAGCAGGTCATGCAGTCGATGCACTTGTCCTGGTCCACGACGGGGACGAAGCTCCTCCAGTCCCCGGTGTTGAATTGCTCCGAAGAGCCGGGGTTTATGATGCGTCCGCCGACCACCAGGTCGTTGGGATTTGCCATAACCATGTCACTGCACCTCCGCGAACCCTCTCTTCAAAGCGGAGAGGTTCTTGACTATCACCTTGTCCGAGAGCTTCCCGGTGAACTTGGTGGTTATCTGGTCTTCGAGCATGTCGTAAGGGACCAGCGGGCGGACCTTGGCCAGCGCGCCGAGCATGACGGTGTTGACCATCGGCTTGCCGATCTCCTCGATTGAGATCTTGATGGCGTCGAGGGTGTGGCATTCCGCGTCCGCTCCCAGCGCGTTCTGAAGCTCCTTGGGAGAGCCGGCGTAGTTGGCGAGGATGACGGAGTCCTTCTTTATGCCCCTCGTGACGTCGACCTTCCCCACCAGGGTCCCGTCCATTATTACCACGATGTCGGGCTCGTAGACCTGGCTGTGAATCCTGATGGGCTTCTCGGAGATCCTCGTGAAGCCCCTGATGGGGGCCCCCATCCTCTCGGGTCCGAACTCCGGGAACGCCTTGACGTACTTTCCGGCCGCGATGGCGGTCTCGGCCAGGATCTCGTTAGCTGTGACGAGCCCCTGCCCTCCCCTGCCATGCCAACATATCTCTATGTCCATGGATACCACTCTTGTCGACCGGATATAGAGGATAAGTTTTAAACTCTTTGCGTATGAGATTGGAAAATCTTCTATATGCGTTGAAATCAGCGACGGAATTAGAGTCTAAAAGTTTCTAATAATACGATTTTCGAATAAAGTTTAAGGTATTTCGTAACAATCAGATGTCCGCCCCCTCACCGGCCAACGCCAGGGCCCGGACCCTCGCTTTCGAAACAGGCTCAACTAATATAAACGGTGAACCGATTAGCCAGGGCAGGGACGGCGGAACGTTCCCTCAGACAAAACGTCTTCCAAGCTGCGGGGTTTCCCAATGGATAAGAAAATCGTTGACGTTAACGAGTTACATGTTGAAGATGTGCCTTTCGTGGGAGGAAAAGGAGCTAACCTCGGCGAGCTCACGAACGCCGGGTTCCCTGTCCCAGAAGCGTTCGTCCTGACCACTGTCGCCTACGACTACTTTATCGATTCCAGCAAGATCTTCGACGCCATCAACAAGGAGCTCGACGCCATCGACCGCGACTCCGACGATAGCCTCGCCAAGGCCTCCGAGAAGATAAGGGGGCTTTTCGAAGAGTACGAGATCCCCAAGGACCTGAAGGACGAGGTCGTCTCCAAGTACAAGATGCTGTTCCCCTCCGGGAAGAAGGGGTTCGTCGCCGTCAGGTCCAGCGCCACCGCCGAGGACCTCCCCGACGCCAGCTTCGCCGGCCAGCAGGAGACGTACCTTAACGTCAAGGACGAGGCCGACCTCTTCGACAAGATCAGGAAGTGCTGGTCCTCCCTCTTCACCGCCAGGGCCATCGCCTACCGCGAGAAGCAGGGATACGCCCACAGCGAGGTGAAGCTCGCGGTCGTCGTCCAGAGGATGGTCAACTCCGAGTTCTCCGGAATCATGTTCACCAAGAACCCCAACAACGGGGCGGACGAGATCATCGTCGAGGCCGGATACGGCCTCGGAGAGGCGATTGTGGGAGGGGAGGTCACCCCCGACACCTACGTCGTCGACAAGCAGAAGATCAACGTGATGAAGAAGATCGTGTCATCCCAGAGCTGGAAGTACGTCCGCGGCCCCAAAGGAGGGGTCAAGAAGCAGAACGTCGCCAAGTCCAAGGTGGATTCCCAGAAGATACCCGACGCCCGCATCCAGGAGATCGCCGGGATCGGACGCCAGATCGAGATTCACTACGACAAGCCCATGGACATGGAGTGGTGCATAGAGGACGACAAGGTCTACATCGTCCAGGCCAGGCCGATCACCGTCACCGGGAACTCGGCCACCAACGAGTCCGTGGAATCCGTCGGCTCCAGCGCTGACGTCATCACCTCCGGCCTGGGGGCGAGCCCCGGACTGGCCATGGGGAAGGTCGTCATCTACGACGTCGGCATGAGCCTGGACGTCATAAAGGACGGGGACATCCTCGTCACCGAGATGACCATGCCCGACATGGTCCCCGCCATGAGCAGGGCCGCCGGAATCGTCACCGACGAGGGCGGGATGACCTGCCACGCCGCGATCATCTCCAGGGAGCTCGGGACCCCCTGCGTCGTCGGCACCGGGAATGCGACCGAGATACTCAAGGACGGGATGGAGGTCACCGTGGACGGCACCACCGGGACCGTCTACAAGGGAATAATCAAGAAGAAGAGCGAGTCCCAGCCGGTCGCGGCCGCGCCCGTCGGAGAGTACGTACCCGTCACCGGGACCAAGGTCATGGTCAACATGTCCATGCCGTCGAAGGCCGAGGAGATAGCCGCGCTCCCCTGCGACGGAGTAGGGCTCATGAGGATCGAGTTCCTCTTCACCAACTACATCGGAGAGCACCCCTGCGCCGTCATCGAGGGCGGGAGGACCCAGGAGCTCATCGACAAGCTCGTGGACGGGATCTCCACCGTCGCCAAGGCGTTCTACCCCAGGCCCATCACCCTCAGGACCTCGGACTTCAAGACCAACGAGTACCACGACATGAAGGGCGGAGCCGACTACGAGCCCGCCGAGGACAACCCCATGATCGGATGGAGGGGATGCTCCAGGTACGTCTCCGAGAGCTACCGCGAGGCGTTCATGTGCGAGCTGAAGGCCATCAAGAAGGTCAGGGATGAGCTCGGGTTCAAGAACCTGAACATGATGCTGCCGTTCGTCAGGACCATCGAGGAGGTCGAGGACATCACCGACATGATGAGGTCCGTCGGACTCAGGAGGGGCAAGGACTTCAAGCTCTACTTCATGGCGGAGGTCCCGGTCAACATCTTCATGGCGGACGAGTTCTGCAAGTACTGCGACGCGTTCTCCATAGGCTCCAACGACCTGACCCAGCTCACCATGGGCTGCGACAGGGACTCGGACATCCTCGGCCGCATGGGATACTTCGACGAAAGGAACGAGGGGGTCAAGAGGGCCATAGCGCACCTCATCAAGGTCGCCCACGAGAACGGCAAGTTCGTGAGCATCTGCGGCCAGGGTCCCTCGGTATACCCCGAATTCACCGAGTTTCTGGTGGAGCAGGGGATCGACTGCATCTCCCTGAACCCTGACACGTTCATCAAGACCAAGAGGATAATCGCCTCCGCCGAGCAGAAGATCATCCTCAGGGACCTTAGGAACCTCAGGAACAGGCTCTGAGCAAACATCGAGGGGGAGACCCCTCTTTTTTCTATTTCACCGACGATGGCCGAGAATTGTTGTCGGATTCGATGCGCCTGAATTGGAAAGGACGTCGACGGCCGATGCAGCCCCGGAGAGGAGCGCCGAAGGGCCTTCGGCTGTTCTCGCTCTTCATCAGCCTCTGGTTTATCCCGTCCGCCTGCTCGCTGGGCAGGAGCATCGTGGCGGCCTCCATGAACGGGTGCTTCGCATCGTTCTTTATGACAACGTCGTCCAGCGACTTCAGGCCCCAGCGCTCGGCGGTCTTCTCCAGGCCCAACTTCACGTCAAGGTCGTTCGGGACCAGTACCGTCGCCCTGAGCTCCTTGTAGCCCAGCTCCTTGGCCGCCATGACGCGGTGGTGGCCGTCCACGAGAAGGTACCCGTTGCGCCTCTTTATCATGATCAGAGGCTCGTTTAGGCCCCTCTTCAGCTCGTACTGCCTCCCGGCGAGCTCGTCGAGGTAGACCTCCTTCTGAGTGGGTATCACCTCCTCAATCGGAACCTTGACTATCCCCGGCATGACCCTTATCTTCACGTCGTTGTACTTCTCCAGGAAGGCCTTGACGGACTCCACCTTGCTCTGGCGGGTCTTCTCGATGTGGGACCTGACGACGTCTATGTTGGAGATGATGCCGACGACCTTCTTCGTGTTCTCGTCGACCACCGGGAGGTTCCTGATCCCGTAGCGGAAGAGGATGCGGGTGGCGTCGCTGATCGACATCGAAGGCGTGGCGCAGAACGACCCGGACCTGATCACGTTCCTGATCCTCTCGTTGGGCCTGTCGATGCACCGTAGGAGGTCCTTGGCCGTGACGAATCCCAGGAGATAGTCGTTCTCGACTATCGGGAACCCGTGGAAGCTGGAGTTCATCAGCGCCTGCCTGACGTCCTCCACAGTCATATCCGGAGTCACGAAACGGACCTTCTCCCTCGGAACCATGTAGTCCTTTACAGTGTCAGCCATCGGTCCTGGATGGGAGCCAGCCGAATTAAACATTATGTCGGCCAGATACGGCACGTCGCAGCCTACATTCAGAACGGCCCGTCGAAAGCCTCGCAATGAAGGGGCCATATGACAACATTAAAAGTGCGATGGAGGATACCGAAGGCAGAGGATTCGCAAATGTCACCGTTACTCACCGAAGAGAGCATCCAGGAAGAGACCAAGATCCAGGACACGCTGAAGGGCATCAAGCACGTCGTCATCGTCATGAGCGGAAAAGGAGGCGTCGGGAAGAGCACCGTATCCTCGAACCTCGCGCTCTCACTCTCCATGAAGGGATACAAGACCGGCGTGATGGACATAGACATCACCGGGCCCAACATCCCCAAGATGTTCGGAGTCGAGGACCAGGGCCTCATGGTGGAGAACGAGAAGCTGATTCCCGTGGACGTCCCCCCTTCCCTGAAGCTCATGTCCATGGCGTTCCTCCTCCAGAGCAAGGACACCCCTGTAATGTGGCGCGGACCCGTGAAGATGAGCGCCATCAAGCAGTTCATAGAGGACGTGAACTGGGGCGAGCTGGACTACCTGGTGATCGACATGCCTCCTGGAACCGGGGACGAGGCCCTCTCCATCGTGCAGCTCATCCCCAAGGCCGACGGGATGGTCATCGTCACCACGCCTCAGGACGTGGCCCTCCTGGACAGCAGGAAGTCCCTGGTGTTCGGAGCGGAGGCCCACATCCCCATCATCGGAATCATCGAGAACATGAGCGGCTTCGTATGCCCCCACTGCGGCGAGATCACCGACATATTCAAGAGCGGAGGCGGAGAGGCCACCGCCAAGGAGATGAACGTCCAGTTCCTCGGACGCGTCCCCATAGAGCCCGGAGTCGTGGACTGCGGGGACAGGGGGGTCCCGATAGTGCTCGACCGCCCCGACTCGGCGTCCGCCAAGGCGTTCAAGGACATCGCCGAGAAGATCATCAAGACGGTCGATCACCGATGATGATCCTGGCGGTATCCGAAGGGGAGTCCCTGGACTCCTATGTGGCCGACGACTTCGGCCACGCCCCCTTCTTCCTGCTGGTCGACTCGGACACCCTGGACTACCGCGTCATAGTGAACGAGTTCAAGGATTCGCTTTCCGGCGCGGGAGTGGCTGTGGCTGAAGCCATAGTCTCCCTCGGGAACGTCGAGGCGGTCCTCACCGGAGGGATCGGGATGCACGGAGCCGAAATCCTTGAGAAGGCGGGAATCCGGGTGTCGCCTGACGAGGACGGCACCGTGGAGGACTGCGTCAAGGACTTCATGAGAAGGCTCGAACGCAGAAGGTCCTTCGAGACGAACGCTTGAACGGGGTCGCACCGCTCTGCGGTCGCCCCATATCACCTTATGGAGCTGAGGCAGGACGCGTACGTCGGCCTTGGACTCCAGGACGCGCGAAACGAGCCACTCCAGCCTGTCCACGCCTCCGACCGGGGTGAAGACGACATTGGCCTTCACTTCATTGTCCCTCAGGAATCCGACCGCGAAGTCGAAGTCGCGGTCGTCGGCGATGACGAACTTCAGCTGGTCCTTGCCGGAAAGATACGCGAGATTGGAAAGCAGCATCCTGTCGGTCATACCCGACGAGGGGCACTTGATGTCCATGCTTATCATGACCAGGCGGTCGTCGGGAACCTTGGACAGATCGGTCGCCCCGTTGGTCTCCAGCACCGTGTGCTTGCCCGCACGGACGAGCGCATCAAGCAGATCCGTTATGTCTGGCTGGAGCATGGGCTCGCCTCCGGTGACGCACACGTGGGCGCAGTCGCCGACCCGGCGCATGATCTCCTCCACGGACATCTCCTCCCCGCCGGACATGGAATACCCGGTGTCGCACCAGGAACAGGACAGGTTGCATCCGACGGACCTTATGAAGAACGTCGGGACCCCCATCATGAGGCCTTCGCCCTGTATGGAAAGGAACAACTCGCAGATCCTCATACTCTATCTCGTCCTTGTATCCGGCCTCTTCGAAGCCCTTGAGCCTCAGCCTGCACGAGTCACAGTGGCCGCACGCCTTCTCCCCGCCGTTGTAGCAGGACCACGTGAGATGCAAGGGCGCTCCCAACTCCTTGCCGCGGCGCACTATGTCGGCCTTGGAATCATGCATTATCGGAGTCATCACCTTGATCGGACGGCCCTCGACCCCGGCCTTGGTGCCCACGGCTATCATCCTCTCGTACGCGTCGAAGAACTCGGGACGGCAATCCGGGTATCCGGAGTAATCCACGGCGTTCGCGCCTATGTATATCCTGTCGGCGTCCACGGACTCGCAGAGCCCCGCGGCCACGCTGAGGAAGATTATGTTCCTGGCAGGGACGTAGGTGATGGGGATGCTCTCGTCCAGCTTCCCCTCGCGGTCCATGGGAACGTCTATGTCGGGGCGGGTGAGCGCCGAACGGAAGGAGCTGAGGTCCAGATCGACGATTATGTGGCGGACCCCGTAATGCCTGCAGACGTTCTCGGCAGAGGACAGCTCCTTCGTGTGCCTCTGGCCGTACCTGAAGCTCAAGGCGACGACCTCGCACCCGTCCGCGAGCGCCTGGGCCAAAGTGGTGGTGGAGTCCAGCCCTCCGGAAAGGAGGACCACCGCCTTCATCGGAGGGCCTCCGTGTACCATGCGGTCTGGCCCCTCTCCTCGTCGAGGCCGACCGACACGGACCTGACGTTGGGCGGGAAGTCGATCTCAGACGCCATGCGGAGGGTCATCATCCTGCACATCTCCTCCGCGGTGGTCGTGGGAACGTCCAGGAGGGCGACGTCCTCCCTGGGGAAGACGTACCTCTTGCATCCTGATACGACCTCCACGGACGAATCAGTCACCGAGACCGAGACCTCCTTGGACTTGGACGGGATCAGGGTCCTGTGGTCGAACTCCTCGATCATCTCCCTGAGCTTCCTCTTCAGTATGACGAAATCCATTATCATCCCGTCCTCGCCGATGTCGCCGTCCAGGCGGAGACGGACTATGTAGGAATGCCCGTGCAGCCTGGAGCACTTCTCGTGCCTGGGTATGAAATGGCATGCGGAGAACTTTATTCCGGAATATCCCCCATCTATCTCTAGTATCATGATCATTCCTCCGTGAGCCTCATCGCCAACGCGATGGAGTCCCTGTAGTCGACCTTCACGCGGGACGTGTCTATGAAGACCTTGCCGGAGTTCACCACGGGCGCTCCCAGCGCATGGACCCCGCCGATGAAGTGCAGGGACCTGAAGATTATATTCCCGGTGATCCCCTCCGGGGCGATTATTATGTCCGCGTCCCTCACGGCGTCCTCTATCAAAATCTGAGAATGATAGGCCTCGTATCCGGCCTCGCAAAGCCTCTTGGCTATCGTCCTGGCGCTCTCGATCGACTTGTCCACGACCTTGCATCTGCCGACGTCCTCGCATCTGCCTCCGGACATCACGGCGATCTTGGAGCCCATCCCCACCCTCTTGGCGAGCTTCGCGGATCCGACGGCGAGCTTGAACCTCTGGTCGTTGGACCATCCCTCGTCGATTCCGACCGGCGCGAGGATGAACATCTTCTGGCTGGGCGGCTCCATAAACACCACCCTCTCCAGAGCCTTAAGCCCGAGCTTCTTCTTGACTATGGGAAGAAGGACCGACGAGGACATGTCCCCGCGAATCGCCGCGTCTATGGCGCCTGAGGCGAGGTCCCCCGCCAGCTCCTCCGGGTCGTCGTATATCCTTACGTCGTGCCCGCGCGTTGCGAGGACGCTCCTCTCGACGTTGCCGCTGTCTGTACCGCGGCCTATGCCGACGACTACGTCCGGCAGGTTCGAGGAGAGCAGAGTCTCCGTAGTGAACATGTCCCGCCCATGCAGTTTCAGATATAAAAACAAGCCAATTTGCCGTTCACGACCTTATCTGGTCGAACTCGTATCCGTCCCAATCCCTCTGCCCCAGGAGGATCTCAGCCTCCGTCACGGTGAGCATGGGCTTGGAATACGTGGCGGAGTCGTCCATGGCGATGCGGGGACATCCGGTGTTCACGTAGGCGTCCGCCCTGTACGCCATGAGGGCGGCGGGCGTGACCTCCTCCATCAGGACCTTGAACGCCTTCCTCCCGTCGGCGCGAAGCAGACGGACGATGCGGTCGGCCTCCGCGTCACGCCTCTGGCCGGCCTTAGTGCAGACGATCACCAGGAAGCTCCTGGCGGACCTGGCCGACTGTATGGCCATGAACCTTCTCCTGAGAATCCTGTCCCTCAACGGCGACATGTCCCGGACCTCCCCGCTCACGGGATTCAGGACCAGGACGTCCCTCCCCGCCCCCAGGACGGCGGCCAGAGGATGGAAGTCGCCCTCCCCGATGAAAAGGAAGGCGTCCACATCCGAGGACACGGACTCCGCGGCCGTGCAGTTGCATCCGAGGACCTGCCCGGGATGGCAGATGCGGCCGTCCCCGGTCCCCACGAGGACCTTCCTGCCGGACGCCTCCAGCATGGCTTTTGCCCCCGGGATCAGACCGATGTACTGCACCGCGGCCAGGATTCCGACCCTCTCCGGAAGCGCCTTCAGCGATTCCATCACCTCCGGGCCGATCCTCGCATCCGAGCGGGACTCCACGTAGAGGACATTGGGGTCGGAGCCGAGGCACGGTATCGGAGAATGTCCATAATGGATCAAGGCGTCGGCGACGCCCTTGTAGTCGAAAAGATCGCATGCCCCGTAACATTGGTATCCGACGATTATCATCTCGGCGCCGGTCCTGTCGGAGAGAATGCCGGCGACCTCTTCGGCCCTTACCTTGAGGCCTTCGGGAAATTGAAGCGCGACGGAGGAAAACCCCCCGTCGCTTATCCACGCTGCTGCGCGGTCCAGTTCGAAATCGAACATTTACCTTATGAGCTCGGCGCCCTTCTCCACGTCGATGTAGCAGGGGGAAGGGAACTTCATGGAGGCCCTCCAGAGGGCGTCCTTGGCTATGACGGCCTTCTCGGCGGGAACGCGAACGGTCAGGATCGCCTGGTTGCGCTCGAGCCTAGCCGCAGTCCCTACAGTCTTGCCGAACCCCTGACGCATTCCGCTGGACACACGGTCCGCTCCTGCGCCGGTGGCGAGCTTGTTCTCCCTGAGGACCACATGGGGGAACGCCCTGACGGTCATGTGATAGTTGGCCGTCCCGATCTGTCCGTTGAGGACCTTGTTGGCCGCGATACGGCCGGCCTCGATGGAGATGTGCCTGACCTGGACGCGGTTCTCGACCCTGAGGGTGAGAACGACGGGGAAGTCGGCCTTGAGGTTCCCCATCTCATACTGGCTTACCCTGCTCGCAGGGACTCCACCCATATATTCGCGGCGGGTGTACGCCTGTCCTTTGATCTGCCTGTACATGGAAGCGGGCTTTCTAACCATTTATACCACCTTGATCGGAATGCGTCTAGGGCAACGGTCAAGACAGGACTGCTACCCCGGCTATACTGGGGTCTGATTACCATCCCCGATATAAGGGTTTCGTCTTTCACGGGATTCTGCCCCATATACGATAATAATAACTGGTAGAAAAGGGGAACCATTCCCAATCGTTATTATCTGATGAACGCATACGCCCAACGATGCAGCCGTTCAACTTCAAGGTAGTAGCGGAAGACGAGAGCGAGGGAATAGCGATAGCCGTTGCCGGTCAGACCATCGTCGACATACAGAACCTTCTGACAGATATCGGAAGGGACATGATCCGCACCGACCTCAGGCTGCAGAACGGGATTCCCGACTCCATCCTCGACAAATTCATACTCAAGACCGGAGGCCAGTCGTCCGGCGGGATCGGAACCAGGCCAGCCGACCACGCCGACGTGCTGATCGACGACGCCATGGCGAAGCTCTGCAAGACGCTGAGCTTCTTCGGGCAGGGAGGCACCGGCGCCTGGATGGACACCGAGTTCACCGATCCCTTCGAGCGCGGAAACGTGGCCCGCGACCTCATAGCCCTGAACGACCATCTGGCCGGGCACGTCCTCAAATACGGGAAGGACGGGCAGGGCGAGATGGAGGAGTTCAGGAAGCTCAAGCGCGACAAGCTGCAGGAGTACGTCAAGAAGGGGAACAACTTCAGGGGATTCGCGATAGGCTCCCTCTTCCAGGACCCGAAGAAGAACCGCTGGCTCTTCAGGAACTCCATGACGGCCGTGCCGGTAACCCTGTCCAAGGCCGTGCCGACGGACACCGCCCGCAGGCTCTCGGGGGACAAGGTCGTGCTGGTCCGCGGAAGCATCAGGCGCAACTCCGACGACATGATCACCGGGATCGACGGAATCGACTGGATCGAGGAGCTCAGCATCGTGAAATTCCTGAGGATGATCTCCTCCGACAGGGACATACCCCTCCTCAACGCCGTGGCCGCGGTCCCGTACCACGACGCTTCCAGGAACACATGGACGCTCAGGTACGACCCCCTGGGGATCAGGGTGACGAAGGACTCCTGGGACTCCTGCGTCATGGCATTCCATGACTATTTCGTGTTCCTTTGGAAGACGTACGTGGAGGCCAAATCAGAGTTCTCCGGCGAAGAGAAGGACATCAGGGACCTGCTCCTGTCGATGCCGTCGGCCCTCCCGAACATAGAATGAGCACATCGAACCCCTTTTATAGATGGGTACCGTGGGCCGGCACGACACATGTCGAGGAGGCACCTCTCTCAAAGGACCGTGCAGGATATCGGGTCCGCCCGCATATCGCGTCTTCTGGACCTGTCCGAGGAGGCGATACGCTCAGACCGTCCCGACAGGGCCCGCAGATACGTGGACCTCGCGAGGCGCATCGGCATGAAGACCCGCGTCAAGATGCCTAAGGACAGGCGCTACTGCAAACGCTGTCTGGCGCCCATGATGCCTGGCGTGAACTGCACCGTCAGGCTGTCGGGACACAAGGTGGTCACGACCTGCGGGATGTGCGGCGAGATCCGTCGCACGCCGTACCTCAAGGAGCAGAGAAAATGACTGAGAAGGACGCGAGAAAGGAACTCATGAGGAGGGCCGTGGACCTCAGCCCCACCGTCCACGTGGGAAAGGACGGGCTGGACCAGGGGGTGTTCGAGGAAATCTCGACCCAGCTCAAGAAGAACAGGGTGATCAAGGTCAAGGTCCTGTCCAATTCCGAGGACGGGGCGAAGACCGTGGCCGAGGCCATAGCAGAGGCGACGGGGTCCGTGGTCGTGGACGTACGCGGAGGCGTACTCGTGCTGACCGACAAGAGGACCTGGACCTCGCTTTCGCAGAAGAAATTCCGACAGTGATCAAATGCTCGACATCAACGTGATAAGGTCGAACCCTGAGATGATCAGGACGATGCTTCAGAACAGGAACAAGGACACCGCCATATTGGACAGGTTCCTGGACGCAGACGGTGAGTGGAGGAGCCTCACCGGGGAGAACAACCGCCTGAGGAAGGTCAGGAACGAGGTCTCCCTGCAGATTTCCAAGATGCCCAAAGGGGCGGAGAAGGATGCCAAGATCGCCGAGATGCGCGAAGTCTCCGAGAAGATTAAGGCGAACGACGACCGCATGGCGGAGCTCGAAGAGATAAGGCAGGACTGCGTCCTGAACATCCCGAACATCCCCCACGAGTCCGTCCCCCTCGGAAAGGACGAGAACGACAACGTGGTCGTCTACGAGGCCGGAAGGAGGAGGACCTTCGGATTCAAGCCCAAGGAGCACTGGGAGATCGCCGAGGACCTGGACATCATCGACTTCGAGAGGGGCGCCAAGGTCGCCGGAAGCGGATTCTATTGCCTCAAGGGAGACGGAGCCAGGCTCGAGCGCGCGCTGGTCAACTACTTCCTGGACATGCACCAGGACCAGGGCTACACCGAGATATTCCCCCCGGTCGTGGTCAACAAGAACGCGGTGATAGGCACCGGGCAGTACCCCAACCTGAAGGACGACATGTACTACCTCGAGAGGGACGACATGTTCCTCAACCCCACCGCGGAGGTCCCAGTGACGAACCTCCTCCAGGACGAGATCCTGGACAAGTCCCAGCTCCCCATATACTACACCGCGTACCTGCCCTCGTTCAGGCGCGAGGTCGGCAAGCATGCTGACACCAAGGGGATCATCAGGGTCCACGAGTTCAACAAGGTGGAGATGGTCAACTTCGTTCTCCCCGAGAACTCCTATGCGAGGCTGGAGGAGCTCAGGAAGAACGCCGAGGACATCATCAACGGACTCGACCTCCCCTACAGGGTCCTGCTCCTCTGCACCGGGGACATGAGCTTCTCCTGCTCCAAATGCTACGACCTGGAACTCTATGCCCCCGGCAAGGACGCATGGCTCGAGGCCTCGTCCGTGTCCAACTTCACGGACTTCCAGGCCAGGAGGGCCAGGATAAAGTACAGGCCCGAGCCCCACCTGAAGAGCGAGTTCATCCACACCCTCAACGGGTCCGGCCTGGCCCTTCCGAGGACCATGGTCGCCATCCTGGAGAACTATCAGAACAAGGACGGCACCGTGACCGTCCCCGAGGTCCTGAGGCCCTACATGAGGGGACAGGAGACCATCGGCAGACGCTGATCAGACCTCGAGGCGGTCCAAGGCCTCGACCAAACCCTTTACGTCGAAACCCTTTCTGCCCATCAATTTCTGACGGAGCTGATTCTCGCCGACCTTCAACGACTGGGACGAGATGCCGTAGCGTCTGGACACCAGAGCCTCGATGTATGCGGCCAGAAGGTCGCAGGTCTTTATCGAATATCCGTTGCGGGGACCGAAACGCCCGTCGTTCCTGTCGGAGAACGGATCGAAAACCATGAAGCGGAACTCGTCATGCCATTCCGGTCTCAGAAGCGGTATTATCGTCGACTCCACCTGCTCGTGCTCGTACTCCTCCAGAATGTCAGCAAGACCGTCTATGCTCGTCTTTATGGGGCTTATCACGTCCTTCGTCAAGACCTCCGGGAGGTCGTGGAAGAGGGCGGTGTAGAAGTCGTTGTAGACCGTCCTGTCGTCGGCGCCCGCATCGAGGTCGCGAAGATAGACGGAGTCGGCCACCATGAGGGAATGCCCCAGCACTGTGGTCTTGGGTACGCGAGGGGTCCTCGCCCAGCGCTGCTGGAAGCGAAGCTGCCCCACGAGGTCAAGGAAGTCGAAGGCGCCTCCCGCGGTCAGGATCTCGCTCACCCCGGCCAGGTGTATATACTGGCCGATCTGCTCCGAGATCTCCCTGCGCGTGCGGTCTATCCCGTACAGCGAACGGTTGGACTCGTAGATTAGGTCGAATTCCCAACGGGTGGCCAGGTAATGCGCGGCGCGGACGATGTCGTCCTCCGGCGAATCGAGATCAGAAGCCAGGTACTCCTTGAAACGGGACATCAGGCCCGGTTCGAATCCAGGCACGATGCGCTCCACCTCGGATATCACGAATGCGCTGACCTGCTCTGCCCTCTCTGAAGTGATCTTGTAGAACACCTGCGGCTTGAGGTCGGTCAGCACAGACCTCTGGACGAACGAGAACAGCGTATGCTCGATGATCTTCCTCCAATCCACGCGGTTCCCGGCGCTCTCCTCGTACTTTCCGAGGATCCAGGCTATGGCCGCCTTGTGCGCCTGCTTGTCCAGCTCGGTAAGATCTAGCGGACGTATGTGGTCGTTCCACCGGTGCATGTTGGCGGCTTCGAGGAACAGGGAGAGGAAATCGGCGTTCAGCGCTGGCATCCGATCGCTCACTCTCCGCCCTCATTGTCTTGACCGTCATGTAATACCCGACCGCGGTCACGACTGCTCCCGCGATGAACGCCACGGTATCGTACGGGCCCACGTTAGCGATGTAATCGCACGCCGCTATGGTCATGACGACGAATCCGGCCAGCGCCATGGCCGCGAACATTATGATGGGGCGCATGCGGCCCAATCTACTAACTATGATTTAAAACAGGGGATTGCTCCCCCGCAAAGTTCAAACGCTGGCCTGGACCAGCCTGTTTATGACGAACTTCTTGTCCATGCTGGAGAGGAAGAATCCGAGCCTGGGTCCGGCCTCCTTCCCTATGAAGATCTTATACAGGGCCTTGTATGCGCCCTTGGATCCGATAGGGTTCTCCTTAGCTATCTGGGCCACGATGCCGTTGATCTCATCGGCGTCCCAGGAGCAGTCGTTCATCCTCCTGACGAGAGCCTGGAAGAACACCTTCTCCGTGATGGAGAGCTGCATCGTGTCCGGAATGGACTGGAGGACGGAGAACTTGACGCTGTCGGGGGCGAACCCGTTGAGCCAGTATCTGACGCACTCGCACCTGCGGGCGAGCCTGTGGAGATCCTCGTCGGTGGCTTTGGAGAGGTCGACGGTCCTCGATAGGACTTCCAGGACCTCCTTGAAATTGGACGCCATCTGCACGATGCTGACCAGGTGCCTATAGGGTATCTGAAGGGGCAGGGACTTGGGCACGTGGTTGTGCTGGGCGATGACGTACGCGTCGATGGAGTTCTCCTCTGACTCCGTCCATGACCCGGAGAAGTACTTGGCCTCCATCCTGTCGTACTCGTCCGCCATGTCCAAGATGCCAAGGCCGGAATCGTAGTCGATGGTCTTGGAGGGCATGACCCTCAGGAACATGTAGTTCAAGACCTCCGGAGGAGTCATGTTGATGGCGTCCAGGCCGGTGACGGGGCATCCCAGCGACTTGTGCATCTGACCGACGCCTTTCAGCTGGACGAACTCGTAAGGGATCGGTATCGGGGCCTTCCCGCCGTAGATTTCGGAGACTATCCTCTTTCCGGAGTCGTAGGATCCGCCTGCGGCGGCATGGTCCTTGCCGAAGGGCTCGGCGGAGGTGCCGAATATCGTCCACTTGGCCGGCCACTCCAGCCTCCATGTGAGCTTTCCCTCCCCGGACCTGATGTCGCAGGTCCCGTGATGGCCGCAGGGGCAGTCATACTCCACGAAGGGGAACTCGTAGGTGTCGAAGACCGGGTTGGCGAACCTTCCGCAGTTCTCGCAGACGGGATTGAACGGGGCGTAGTCGGATTTGGCCTCCTTGCCGGTGACCTCGTGGAGTATCCTGATTACCTCCTCCCTCTTGGTGAACGCCTTGTCGATGCACTCGGTGAACATCCCGGCTGCATACAGCTCATGGGTCCATATGATCTCGCAGTTGACGTCCAGGGACTTGACGGCGTCCAGGAAGGGCTGGACGAAGTGATGGGCGTAGTTCCTGTGCTTGCCGCACGGGCAAGGGATCCTGGAGATGGGCTTGCCGACGTACTTCTCGAACTCCTCCGGAAGGAAGTCGTACCTTCTCCTGAGGGGATCGAAGGAGTCGATGAGGTAGATGAGCCTGGCCTCCTTGCCTTTGGACTCGACGGCGCTGCGGACCGACTCCCCGGTGATGGCCTCCCTCAGGCTCCCGACGTGTATGATGCCGGTAGGGCTGATGCCGGTCGCTATCAGCGGATGATCGTAATTGTCGATTATTTCCTGCGCCACAACATCTGCCCAGTGCATTCTAATCAAGGCGTTCATCTATCTCTTATAAAAGACGTTTTCGGTGTACGGAGCTTGGACCGAGCAGGAATCGATCTTCGTTCCCCCGAAAAAAGATTATATAAGCATCCCCGAATGCGGTTCCATGGCAAAGAAAAACGACACGGGATTCCAGTCCTCCGCAGGCCTCATGAGGTACTTCGACACGGAGGATGACAAGGGAATCAAGATAAGCCCCAGGACCGTCATCGGGATAGCCATAGCTGTCGTCGTCGTGGTCCTGCTCGCCAACACCCTGTTCCCGCTCTGAGAGCTGGATCTCCGGCTTCGGCCGGAATCTCCTTTTTCAAACCCGATATCCTGCCTTGGTATCTGCAACGATTCGAGCGAATGCTGGAAGCCCATAGCAACATATCGAAACCAAATAGGGAAAGGGCCGATGCCCGGCCCATGGTTTCATATCCTGTCTTCTCCGAGGATTACGTACTCCTCCTTGTACTTCTTCCTGAAGAGCTTGGAGAGTATCGGAGGAGCTATTATGGTGGTCATGACGGACATCAGAACAACCACGGCGTAAAGATCCGGGGACATGGCTCCGGACGACAGCCCTATCGAAGCCACGATTATTCCGACCTCTCCCCTGGGCATCATTCCGACCCCTATGATGTTCCTTCCGGCTTTGTCCAGGCTCTTGTCCCCCATCTTGGCTCCGAATCCGCATCCGATGAACTTGGTCACCAATGCGACCACGATGATGATCAGGGTCAGAACGATGATGTACCCGTCCGTCAGAGTGGAAATGTCCACCTGGAACCCGACGTTGAGGAAGAAGAACGAGATGAAGAAGGTGGTGATCGACTCCATCTTGCGCTCAAGGTCCCACTCCCACGCATGCTCCGCGAAGAGCATGCCTGCAAGGAACGACCCGATGATCGCGGCCAGTCCGATGTACTCGGCGAACGCAGCCATGAGCAGGCAGACGATGATCGCAAGGACGAGCTTGTTGGAGGAATGGGGGACCTTCCCGGCGTTGACAGCCGCGTCGTGCCTCTTCTGGAAGAAGGCATAGATGCGGGGGATCAGGTACTTGCAGACCAGTATCACGGCGATGACGAAGGCGACGGCCTGAAGCGTGATGGAGGCGATGTCAACTATGGACACCTCCCCGGAATCGGCCACGCCCTTGACTATGGCCAGGACGATCATTCCCAGCACGTCGTCTATCACCGCGGCGGCTATTATTATGCGGGCCTCGCGGGTGTCCATGAGCTTCATGTCCTTGATGATGCGGGCCGTTATCCCCACGGACGTCGCAACCATCGCCGCTCCCATGAACAGGGCGTGGCTCATCTCGCCGTCGGAGGCCATGATTATGGCGAGCCCTGCGATGAAGGGGAGCACCACTCCAAGCACTGCGGCCAATAGCGCCGCCTTGCCTGAACCTAAAAGGTCCTTGACGTTGGTCTCCAAACCCACGGTGAACAGAAGGAATATCACTCCGAGCTCTGCGAACACCCTGATCACGGTGTAAACGTGACTGCCTTCGGAAAACTCCTGGCCGGGACCGGGAATGGTTATGTCCAAGAACGAGAACAGGGACCAATCGCCTATCGTTATGTTGGCGATGACGATTCCCATCACGATCTCGCCTATCAGTCCAGGCAGACCGAATCTGCTCACTACGATGGACCCTATGCGTGAGGCCACGAAGAGCACCGCCATGGTAAGCAGCAGCTGCAGCACGAACTCCATGCCACTCGTAGCCTATTCTCTTAAAAAACACTATCGCAAGGAAGAAAAAGGAGAAGGCGGGACATGACGTCCCGCTCGGGTTTCAAAGGGATCAGAAGAGGAATCTTATGCCGCCGAACGCGGACTCTGAGCCTCCGAAGGAGAACACCGCCGGACATCCGTCAGAGGGAACCGCGCAGACGTTGCTCAGGGCCTGGGCGCAAAGCGCCTCGATTCCGTCGTCTGGCGCCTCCGACAGGTCCTCCGCCCCGAACTCCTCGGAGACTATGTTGGGAACCGCCAGACGCATTACATCCACGACCTCGTCCTTGATCTCAAGAGGAGCCATGATAGGTTTGCGGGCGGACGGACGGACCAGCTCTGAGATCTTCGGCTCCTTCTTCTCCTCGACAGCCTTCTTCTCCGTGCGGGTAATCGTCGCGGTGGCCCTTCTGACACGCTCGGCCTGACTCTTGTCGAAGTCGTCCAAGGGGCCCTTCACTTCGGAACTCACCAAAGTCCCGTCCTTATATGACATCCCCCTGCGGCGACGGTTGGTGAACACAGGATCGGACATACCGCTGAGGCTGTCCCAGCTGACGGTGGCGGAGGTGGGAATGATCGTTTCCTTCCCAGGAACGACAGCCTTGGTGACATCGGACCTGTTGGCGCACGGAACGTAATCATCGACTTCGACCCCTTTGATCAAAGGCTTGATCTTCTCTTCAGCACAGACTTCGGAACCGGCGGCCACGGTCGAATCAGGCTCGACGGTCGTCGACTCCACAGAAGTGGGCGCCGTGTCAGGGACGGGAACTGCATCCATCTTGATGGGAACGCTGTCCTCGCTGTTCACGACTGCATCCTCATTGTGGCTGGTGCTGATGACGTCGCCTATCGCGGCAATGAGCGCGGCCTCTTGCTCCAGAGACTTCTCGTCCGTCATTTCCTTCATGACGTCTTTGACGTAATCCTGATCCGTAGTCTCTGATTCCTCCGCTGTATCGGCAGGAATCTCTTTTACGACGTCTTCGACCGCAAGCTTCTCGCCAACGACGTTCTTATTCGCAGTGACCTCGTCAGGGACTGTTTCCGCAGCAACTTCGACGACCTGCGCCGGAACCTCCTCGGGGGCATCCTCGACAGTGGATTCAACGGCAGGCGCATCCACTGCGACCTTATCGGCCGCTGCCGGAACGTCTCCGGCCGTATCATCAGAGGTGACCGTGCCCGAATCCGGAACGGGTTCGGATATCACGAACAACGAATCGGAACCGTCGACGATGTCCTCCGAACCCTCCGCCGGGGCTTCATCCGCCATGGCCTTCGAGACCGGAAGCGGATCGACGCACCTTAGACCGGTGGATTTCGCCGGGACGTAGACCACGACGTCGGACGACGTCTCTATTATGGGAGCGTCCGGAACGTCGGACACGGCCTCTGGTTCTTCCTCAGGCGTCTCGTCCCCGAACATCTCGGCGCGGGTCTGCCTGTCCGAAGGACCCTTCGGAGTCGCTTCTTCCGTTAACGCATCGTCCGCAACCATCGGGGCGATGTCCTCCATGCGGATGGACACCGCGTCCGACGATGCTCCGGGATCTTTGGCTAAAACGTCCGAAGCCGTCCCGGCGCCATCCTCCTGGACTATCGTCCTGCCGGTGACCTTCTTGCTCTCGCCGCCTTTGCGGTTGGAGGACGAACTGACCTTGGTGTAGCCTTCGTCGCGATCGAGCTCGCATTTTCTGTTATATATGACCTCGGTGTAAGGCACAACATCCTTGCTGAGAAACACCTCGGCGCCGTCGTTGCCAACGATATCGTACTGGGAGGAATCCAACTCACGAGCCGGGAGGCTGTTCTTCACGCCTCCGATCCTCATGACCCCACCCAGGATATTGTTGCCTCCGGCATGCTTGCCGCCAAACAAGTTCACTATCTTACTCTTTAAGCGGCCACCTTCATCCCCTTGTGAGCCGTTACTCATATAATCCCTTCTGGCACGACCATTGCTTTACTCATAGATAAAGATGTGTAGGCAGGCATTTCCATCCATGCTGCCACAGCCGTCGGCTACGGACGAACTTGACATAATCGGCCTTGCCTTCGGACCTTATGTCGCGCATCATGGAAGACAAATCCGAAGCGTCGCATGACAGGACCATTACCTCGAGGCACTTGCGATCCCTCAGATGGGAATGCATCTGCGTCTTTATAGCCTGTTCATAGCGAGCCTGGAGACGGATCATCCAGGGGTCGTCATGGTTCCTGCGGACTATCACCAGGACGCCTTCCACGGCGCCCTGGAGGTCCTCAGCCTCCTTTATCTCCGCGATGGCCGCGGAAATGGATGCGCGGACCGCCTCGGATCTCCCGCGGAGCCCGTACGCCTCCTCTATCCTCGCCAGATCCTTGAGGCTCTCCTCCGGAAGAGACACGCTCGTTATGCCCATGGCCCCGGTCATGCCTCGTCAATTAATAACATTTTGCTAATTGATTATTAACCATCCCTCGCCACGCCTTTATACGGTCTCGCGGATGCCGAGGCATGGACCCCCTCCGGGAAGAGATCGACGCCCTCCGCAGAAGGTGCATAGGCTGCGGGAAATGCTCCAAAGTCTGTCCGTCCTTTAAGCATGGCGGCTGCGACCCCATGGAGATCATGATAGGCAACGACGACGCCATCCTCCAATGCATAACGTGCGGGAACTGCTCGAGAGCATGCAGAAGGAGCGACCCGTTCAGGGTCATGCAGGACCTGCTGTGTCTGGCGAAAGGGGTCCATGTCTCCAGGGACTTCCGCGATACGGGATACGCCATGCCGCTGCCGGATCCGCCTGGAAGCGGGCTGGTGCCGGAATGGACGGGCGACGACACCTACATCATGCCCGGATGCGTCGTGAAGTGCAAGGTCCCGTACGTCGAATACGCCGCCGCGGCATGCATGAAGGCGGCAGGCGTCAAGTGCGCCGAGCTTCCTGGCAACACGTGCTGCATGCATCCCCTCCAGTTCCGCGAGATGTCCGATCACGAACGGTACGGATACAAGAGCGGCATGGGCGAGAGGGCCGGAGGAAAGGACCTGGTGACCCTGTGCGCAGGATGCAGCGAGGAGCTGACGGAGTCGGGAGTGGACGCGGTGCACGTGATCCCGTTCCTCGCCGAGAAGCTGGACAAGCTCCCCCGCTTCGATGATCCTCCGAAGGTGGCGATAGAGCCCGGATGCTCCGCGATGGAGTTCAAAGGCGAGATGAGGGCGATCGTGGAGGCCCTGGGATGCGAGGTCGTGAACACGTCCATGGGATGCTGCGGGAAGTACTCGCCCGTGTCCGAGGCCCTCATGGACGAGCGCGAGGCCGAATGCTCGAAGGCGGACGTCGCGGTCGTGGGCTGCCCGATGTGCCTCGTGAGGTACGAAGGCCGCGATGGGGGCGTCCCCGCCGTCCACATAGCCGAGCTGGTAGCGATGGCCGCCGGCGACCGCGGCACGCTCAGATTCCACAAGAACAAGCCATCGGACGGCTCCTGGGACTGACATGATCGGCGATTGACAAAAAAGCATAAATATAACCATGATATCGGATGTTTACTGCTCATGTGGTGTAGTGGCCAATCATGAAGCCCTCTCGAGGCTTCAACACGGGTTCGAATCCCGTCGTGAGCACTATTTCTTCCCCTCATCCATCCTTCGACAAGGCTATACGCCCGTCGCCCATGCACTTCGGCATGAAGATGGTGTTCTACATGGACGGCCTGGAATGCCAGGATTGCGCCGACAAGATCGAGGCCCACATCCAGAGGTTCCCGGGAGTGAAAGGCGCCTGCCTCATGTTCGTGACCAAGCGCTTCATAATAGACTGCGAGGACGGATGCGAGGAGAGCGTGGCCTCGGAGGTCGTCAGAAGCGCGGAGAAGGCCCAGGGCGACGTGAACGTGAAGAGGATCCAGCGATTCTCCTTCAGAAATCGTCGGGACGGATGGGCGGAAGCCTCTTGTGCTCCATGGAGTCCACCTGGGCGCGGATGCCCGCCACGACGTCCCTGGGTATCCCAGTGTCGGACTCTATCTGGGCGTCCGTGCGGTCCTGCTCCATGGAATACAGGATCCTGTCCAAATCGGCGTACTTTATGCCCATCTCGGACTCGTCGGTCTGGCCCTCCCAGAGTCCCGCCGACGGCGGCTTGGCTATTATGGCCTCCGGGATCCCTATCATCGCTGCGATCTGCCTGACCTCGGTCTTGTACATGTTCGCGAGCGGAGTGACGTCGCAGGCGCCGTCGCCGAACTTGGTGAAGTACCCCATCATGAGCTCGCTCTGGTTGGACGTGCCCATCACCACGCTGTTCCTCTTCTTCGCCAGGTTGTAGAGCACGATCATCCTGCACCTGGCGGATATGTTCCCGCGCTCCAGGGGTGTCTCCTTGCCCGAGAGCAGGACGGCGGCCAATGCGTCAACCGCGGGCTGGATGTCGATGACCTTGTATTCGGTGCCGAACATCGCGCATAACTCTGCGGTGGTCTTGTAGTCCTCCGCAGGAGTCACGCGGGACGGCATGAACACGTTGAGGACCTTGTCAGCCCCGATGGCGTCCGCGCACAGCTTCGTGACAACGGCGGAGTCGATTCCTCCGCTGATCCCTATCACGACACCGTCGCACCCGATGTCCTTTATGGTCTTCCTAATGAATCCGAGGAGCCCCTGGACGTCCTCCGAGGTGATGTTGGGTATGCTGACTCCGGCCATCGCGACCCCATCGGCGTACAATCTTATAAGATGTCCGCAGGCCGGGCGGTCCGATGAAATACGCGGAGGCGCATGGCGCCCCCATGAAGGTCGGACTGCTCCTTTGCCAGATACGTCCGGAGATGGGCGAACCGGAGAGGAACGCTGAAACAGTGGTGAAGCTCATGGGCCGTGCGGACGTCGTCGTCCTCCCGGAGATGTTCATGACAGGATACGGCGCCCCTCTGGAAGGGCTGGAGGACAGGGTGGAGACGGCCGTCGGGATCGTCTCCGACGCCTGCAGGGACATGGACAAGGCCGCGGCGGTCGGATCGCCCGGATGGACGGACGAGGGCGTGACCAACAGCCTCCTGTTCCTGTCGCCGGACGGGGACTCCCGCTACGACAAGGCCCATCTGGCCAGGTTCGGCGCCTATTCCGAGGACGGCTTCACGCCCGGAATGCGTCCCGCCCTGGGATCGTACCACGGGGTGAGGTTCGGACTCTGCATCTGCTACGACGTGTTCTTCCCGGAGGTCCTCCACGGCCGCTCCCTTGCCGGGTCGTCGGTGAACCTGTGCTGCGCCGCGTCCGGAGTCCAGTCCAAGCCCTTCGTGGACAAGGTCCTCCCCGCCAGGGCGCTGGAGAACGTGACCTACCTCGCCTACGTCAACAACGTCGGGCCGATGGCCGGGCTGGAGATGCATGGATGCTCCCGCGGATTGGACCCGTTCGGACGCACCGTGGCGGAGTGCGACGGCGTCGGGACGGCGATGATGACCATAGACACGGACGAGCTGGAACGGTCCAGGAAGGAAAGGCGCCATCTCGACGACTTCCGCCGCGACGTGGAATGGTATCGAGGCTGGTTAGAGAAAAGTATTAATTCAATCACCAGTTCCCCAGTCCGAAGCCGAGGTGGTCCAGCCCGGTAAGGCGCGAGCCTGGAAAGCTCGTGGGAATTTTCCCTCGGGAGTTCAAATCTCCCCCTCGGCGCTTCTCTGTTCCTAATAGTACAGATTATTATAGGATTCGGCGATGTGGTCGCATTCGGTGCGAAGATGATCGTCAACGCTGAACTGTTCGTCAAAGACCATCCCGGACAGCTGGTAGGCTCCCTGGAGCCCATATCCCTGCTGGACGGGAATATCCTGGAGGTCGTCCACAACCGCGAGAAGATCGTCAATCACAGGATATGCATCAACGTGACCTTCGAAGTCGAGAGCAAGGACCAGCTGTGCAGGCTCAAGGACGTCTGGAGGTCGAAGGACATCATCATCGCAAGGCTGGGCTCCGTCTACCAGACGTACACGATGGAGTACATGTTGATAGGGGACTTCGACGGAGGGATGATCGAGGACCTGATGAAGGAGGCCGGAGGGATGATAAACCTGGAGGCCACGGACGTCAGGTACTCCTCCAAGGGCGCGGACTCCGGACGCACCGCGATGCTGGCGGTCAAGACCCGCAGCGAGGAGGACCTCGACATGATGGACCAATTCCTCGACAAGAGGTGCCGCGAATCCGGCATCACCTACGTGAGGGGCGTGTGAGATGAAGGTCTTCATATGCGGATTCGGCACGGTCGGCCAGGGGTTCGCCGAGGTTCTGGCGTCCAAAGGGAAGATGATCAAGGACAGGTTCGGGCAGGACGTGTCGATAACCGGCGCGATGGACTCCCGCACGTACGTGTGCGACCCCGCGGGCCTGGACCCCCTCGCCCTCGTGGCCAGGAAGAAGGAGAAGCGCACCGTCGGCGACAAGGGCTACACCGATCCGGCCGAAGTCCTGGCGAAGGCCGACTACGACGTGCTCGTGGAGGTCAGCCCGACCGACGTCAAGACCGGCGGCGCGGGGCTGGGCAACATCATCTCCGCCTTGAAGCGCGGCAAGGACGTCATAACCGTGAACAAGGGGCCCTTGGCGCTGAAGTACGCCGAGCTTACGGAACTCGCCCAGAAGAACGGGTGCATGCTAAGGTTTGAAGGCTCGGTGGGAGGCGCCATGCCCATACTGAACCTGTGCGCCGAGAACCTCATGGGGGAGAAGATAGTCTCCATACGCGGGATATTCAACGGAACCTGCAACTACATCCTCAGCAAGATGGACAAGGGCCAGCCCTTCGACCAGGCGCTGAAGGAGGCCCAGCAGCTGGGATACGCCGAGACCGACCCGACCAACGACATCGAGGGCTACGACAGCGCATGCAAGGTCGCCATACTAGCCAACGCGGTGTTCGGCAGGAACGTCACCTTCAATGACATCAAGATCACCGGCATAACGTCGATAACCGAGGAGGCCGTGTCAATGGCAGCCTCCCGCAACATGGTCATAAGGCTCATAGGCGAGGTGAGCGACAGCAGGCTCGAGGTCGGGCCCAGGCTGATCCCCAAGGGGCACCCGCTCAGCATATCCGGCACCTTGAACACCGCCCAGATCGTCACGGACCTCGCCGGTCCCGTCACCGTGTCCGGAAGGGGCGCGGGACGCGCGGAGACGGCGTCGGCCATCCTCAGCGACCTGATGGCGATACTCGAGAGAAGGACGAAGGGACGAGATGAAGAGAGTCTACGTCTACGACACCACGCTCAGGGACGGCGCCCAGACCGAGGGCGTCTCATTCTCATGCGGCGACAAGATCGACATAGCCAGGAGGCTGGACGCCTTCGGAGCCGACTTCATCGAAGGGGGCTGGCCGGGATCCAACCCGAAGGACGACGAGTTCTTCTCCCGCGCATCGAAGCTGCGCCTGTCCGGATCGAAGCTGGTGGCCTTCGGGAGCACCTGCCGCCCGGGCGTTCCAGCGGACGAGGACGCGGGCCTCAAGGCGCTGGCCGGATGCGGATCGGAATGGTGCTGCATATTCGGAAAGACGTGGGACTTCCATGTCAGGGAGGCCTTGGAGATAGGGCTCGATGACAACGTCCGCCTGATAAGGGACAGCGTCTCGTTCCTGAAGGATGCGGGGAAGAGGGTCCTGTTCGACGCGGAGCACTTCTTCGACGGGTTCGCCTCGAACCCCGGATATGCCATCGAAGCTGTACAAGCCGCGGAGGAGGCTGGAGCGGAATGGGCGGTGCTGTGCGACACCAACGGCGGCAGCCTGCCCGACATGGTCCGCAGGGCCGTCGGAGAGGCGTCGGAAGAACTCGGGATCCCTCTGGGAATCCACTGCCACAACGATTCGGACCTGGCCACGGCCTGCTCCCTGGCCGCCGTGGAGGCAGGATGCTCCATGGTCCAGGGGACCGTCAACGGCATCGGGGAGAGGTGCGGGAACGCCAACCTGTGCGCCCTGGTCCCCAACCTGTCCCTCAAGATGGGGATGGACCTGGGGGGCATCGACCCGAGCACGGTCACGGACCTGTCCAGGTACGTGGGGGAGGTGGCCAACATGGTCCCCAACCCGGGCATGCCGTACGTAGGCGGTCGCGCCTTCGCCCACAAGGGAGGGGTGCACGTGTCCGCGCTATCGAAGGACCCCCGCACGTATGAGCACGTAGACCCGGCGTCCGTAGGGAACGTCCGCAGGATCCTGGTGTCAGACATGGCCGGAAGGGCCAGCATCACCGAGAAGCTGGGGCGCCTCGGCTTGGAACAGGGCGACGACAAGGAGGCGATCGTAAGCGCCGTGAAGGACCTGGAGTTCCGCGGCTACCAGTTCGAGGGCGCGGATGCGAGCTTCGAGCTCCTGGTCAAGAGGCTCAGGGGCGAGATGGAGCCGATGTTCGACGTGACCGGGTTCAGGGTCTACACCGACGACCGCAACGAGGGGACCGAATCGGAGGCCAGCATCAAGGTCACCGACAGGAACGGCAGGACGGCGCACACCGCTGCGGACGGGAACGGACCCGTGAACGCGCTGGACAACGCCCTGCGCAAAGGCCTGGGATGCTTCTTCCCCGAGCTCGAGGACGTCAGGCTGACTGATTACAAAGTCAGGGTGCTGGACGAGGGCTCCGGCACCAGCACGGGCGTCCGCGTGCTGATAAAGTCCACCGACGGAAGGGAGGAATGGACCACGGTCGGGGTCTCCGTCAACATAATCGGGGCGAGCCTGGCGGCCCTGAAGGACTCGCTGGAGTACGCCCTCATGAGACAGTCGGGATCTGGAAGGCGATCTAATGAACAGAGTGATAGTGACCTTAACGGGTAAGGACAGGGTGGGGCTGATAGCCGCGGTCTGCACCTATTTCGCCGAGAACGGCATAAACATACTGGACATCAAGCAGACCACGGTCCAGGAGTTCATCAACATGATGATGATAGTCGACATGGACGGCTACTCGGGCACGTTCGCATCCATGTCGGAGGGGCTGGACGCGGTCGGGCGCGAGATCGGATGCGTAATCAAGGCCCAGCGCGAGGACATCTTCGACATGATGTACAGGATCCGAGGGTGGCCTCATGATCGAGCTGAAAGAGGTCCTTGAGACCAACGACATGATCCTGCACGAGAACCTCGACGTCAGGACCATAACCATGGGGATCAGCCTGCTGGACTGCATCTCCCCCGACCTGGACTCGCTCTGCGACAACGTCTATTCGAAGATCACCGACCGCGCCAAGGACCTGGTGTCCGTCGGCGACGACATCGGGCTGGAGTTCGGGGTGCCCGTGATCAACAAGAGGATATCCATCACCCCTGCGGCTCTGATAGGCGGCTCCGCCTGCAAGGGCCCGGAAGGGTTCGTCAGGATCGCGGAGGCCCTGGACGCGGCCGCGAAGGACGTCGGCGTCAACTTCATCGGAGGCTTCTCCGCACTGGTCCAGAAGGGGATGACGCCCGCCGACGAGAACCTCATTGCCTCCATACCGGAGGCGCTGGCCCGCACCGAGAGGGTCTGCTCCTCCGTGAGCCTCGGCTCCACCAAGGCCGGGATCAACATGGACGCCGTGAGGATCATGGGCGAGACGGTTCTGAAGACCGCGGAGCGCACCAAGGACAGGGACTCCCTGGGATGCGCCAAGCTCGTGGTGTTCTGCAATCCCGCCGACGACAATCCCTTCATGGCCGGCGCGTTCAACGGGGTCACCGAAGCGGACTGCGTCCTGAACGTGGGCGTGAGCGGACCCGGAGTGGTGAAGAACGCGCTCTCGCAGGTGAGGGGAGAAGGCTTCGAGGTCCTCTGCGAGACGATAAAGAAGACGGCGTTCAAGATAACGAGGATAGGCCAGCTGTATGCGAAGGAGGCCTCGAGGAGGCTGGGGGTCCCGTTCGGAATCGTGGACCTCTCCCTGGCGCCGACGCCCGCCGTGGGCGACAGCATAGCGGACATCATCCACGAGATGGGGATGGAGTACGCGGGGGCGCCCGGAACCACCGCCGCCTTGGCCATACTCAACGACCAGGTCAAGAAGGGCGGCGTGATGGCCTCATCCTACGTCGGAGGACTGAGCGGCGCCTTCATCCCCGTGAGCGAGGACAGCTCCATGGCCGAGGCGGCCGCGATCGGCGCGCTCACCCTGGAGAAGCTGGAGGCCATGACGTGCGTATGCTCCGTGGGGCTCGACATGATAGCGATCCCCGGCGACACCCCCGCATCCACGATATCCGGAATCATCGCGGACGAGATGGCCATAGGCATGGTCAACCAGAAGACGACCGCCGTCAGGGTCATCCCCGTGATTGGGAAGGGCGTCGGAGAGGTGGCGGAGTTCGGAGGGCTTCTCGGAGAGGCCCGCATAATGCCCGTCAACAAGTACGGCTGCGCCGATTTCGTGAACCGCGGCGGAAGGATCCCCGCGCCCATACACAGCTTCAAAAACCGAGGGGGGCCTCCCCCGCCTTTCTTTTCTATTTCCTACGACCTGACGTAGGGGAATTCATAATTCAAAAAAAAGAATTTAAAAAGTTGGGAGGCACACGAAGGTGCCCGAAAGAGCCATCGGAGATGCGCAGGTGGGGGCAGAGGGATTTGAACCCTCGTCAGCGGGTTTCCACTACGGGAGGAGCTACCTCCCGCGGAATTAAATGAGTCATCGCTCCAGTTATTCATCAACTGTCAGCAAACCCATTTACAATCACTCTCAATAACTGGAGCCCACCAGTCTGCCAGGTTAGCCTATACCCCCTTGAGTGTGATAGCGAGTCGCGATCACTTCTTGCGCATCTTCGCTGCTCTCTTTCTTCTTCTCATCTTCTTCTTGCGCCACTTCCAACGCTGGTTGCCGCGTTTCTTCCAGGCGCGTGAGCCTCTCTTCATGGTGATTTCCTTCCTTGAATGCGTCATCACCGGGGTGATGCATCCTTGGCGGGCCCGCCGGGATTCGAACCCGGGGCGTCTGGCTTAGAAGGCCAGCGCTATATCCTGGCTAAGCCACGAGCCCACTCTGAGTCCGCCATCGTCTACTATCATTTAAAGGTTTAGTTTTAGCGACTCCGGCACGCTCAGGTAATCGATCAGGGAACCGTATCCCATGAACATCAGAACCGCCTCAGCGATGCAGACCAGTCCCAGGATGAATAGGATGGGCCAGCAGTTCAGCAGCTTCCCGAAGAACTTGACTATCGCCTCGGCGAAGCTGCAGATCCCGTACATTATGGCGCCGGCGATGAACGACACTATTATGCGGACCCATCCCTGGGACAGGAACGTCAGGTCGATCGCCCCAAACAGGGAGTATCCGTCGAACGAGGCCAGCCATATGTAGACGAACGCGACCACGATCATCGCCGCTATCACGGAGAAGTTGACGTTGCGGAACGGTCTGATTATCAGGGTGTAGGCGGTCAAGGCGACCAGGATCGCCGTGATGGTACGCCATGTCGTGTACATCGTGAGTGCTTCGAAGAGCATGGCCACGCCGAACAGGAATCCGACGGCCATGAGGGCCTTGTACTTGCCCCCGTCCTTGTCCTTGGCATAGGCCAGGGCGATGCATACCGCGAGCAGCCCTCCCAGCAGGAGGATGATCTGCGGAAGGTACGCCTGGAGCCAGTCGATTATCTGCGTCTCGTCCATCGGCATCGCGTACGGGTTAATCTGATAATAAGTTGGTGAAAGGGCCGCCTCCGGGGAGACGGCGATGGTTTCAAGCTATCTTGGTTCCGGCGGCGGGTCCGGCGCTCTCGTTGTACACGGCGTCGACGTCGAAGGCCCAGACGGCGTTGGCGTGGAGCTTGATCGCGGCGAGGCCGGCGTTCATCTGGTCGAATGCGGGGCCGGAGGTTATGCGGACGGGGTTCTTGAGGACGAGCTCGTAGGAGGTCATTCCGGCGGTGATCACCATCGCGGCCTTCTTGGTCGCGGCGAGGTTGGCGGCGGCCCTCTTCATGAGGATCTCTCCGACGATGACCTTGCTGGCGTCGACGGGGCAGGCCATGATGCTTCCGCAGACGACCGCATGGGGCTGGCCGGCGGCATCGACGGTCACCAGGGTTTTCACAGACTCGGGCTTGATGATGTCCAGAACTTCTTTGGGTATCGCTACCATTTGGTTCACCGGCCGGTGAATCAGTCTGGAAGGTATTTATCGGGTCGCTATCAGAAGTGTAACCACGCATCCAGACCTGTACTAACAACCTTAAATCACTCGTATCCAGCATAAATCGTTCTTCGACGAAATCATGGTCATGAATCAATCATTCGACCGCCTCAGTTCTCCTGACCAGGACCTGACGTTCGGGCTTCTGAACGACGTCGTCTGGGGAAGGATCCGCGCCAACTACGCGAGCGTGACGAACATAAGGACGGATGACGGCTACAGCAACCTCGGCCTGATGCTCTCCGACGAATGCCCTTGGAGCACGAGGCTGGTGATGGACAACGGCTGCGCGGTGGTCCTCGACGGCCCGGTGATAAAGCAGTACTACGACGCCCTCGGGATCCTGGAGCGCCTCGGGAAAAGCCGCTCCGACAACAAGTACGCCGTCGAGAGGTTCCCCCGCGCCGTCGTGAGGGAGGCAATGGTGAACGCGTACGTGCACCGCGACTACGAGGACGAGGGGCAGGTGACCGTGAAAGCCGACAGGAACAGCCTGAGGATCACGTCGCCCGGAGGGATCTGGACCCCTGACAGGCCGACGTTCGAGGACCTCGGGAACATCCGCAACCGCGAGATGGCCAAGGTCTTCCGCATGCTTGAGGGCTTCTCGTTCCACGGGAACGGGATCACATCGATAAGGCAACGCTACAAGATGACCCCGGAGCTGCCGATGGCCTCCTTCGACGAGAGGTCGTTCACCATGGACCTTCCGGCGATAAGCTCCATCTCCTGCAGCTATGAGGCCAAGACGAAGAAGATAGTCAGCGTCATCAGCGCTTGCAGAGGAGCGTCCGCGAGCACCATCGCAGACAGCACGATGTTCTCGGTGCAGTACGTGAGGCGCATACTCCGGCGCATGGAGGAGGACAACATCGTCTTCAGCACCGGATGCGGCAACAAGAACATCTTCTACCTCCGCGACCCCTGCGGGAACGGGATCCCGAAGGACGGCATGACGCAGACGACGCTGGACGGGGACGTCCCCTGGATTCCCGGAGCGGTCATACGCCCCTCCGCGACAGAAGGACAGAAAACGGTTTAACGACGCCTCCTATTACAAGGGCCATGGAAAACCATCATTATTCAACGACCTGGGAGGGAGGGCTGTGACCGACACCAAGGTCGCCCTCGTCGGAGCCTGCGGAAGGATGGGCACCCTGATAGTGCGCCGCGTGCTGGCGACAGAAGGGATGACGATCTCCGCCGCCTTCGACCTGGTCAACGTGGGGAAGGACATCGGCGAAGTGGCCGGCGCTGGGGCGATCGGCGTCCCCGTGTCGGACCCCAAGGACCTGGCGGCCGTGCTGAAGAGCTCCGGCACCGAGGTCCTGATCGACTTCACCGTCGCGCCTGCCACCGCCGCCAACGCCCCGGTCGCCGCGGCGGCGGGCGTCAACCTGATCATCGGGACCACCGGGCTCTCCGCCGAGCAGAGGACGTCCATAATCGAGGCCGTGGCCAGGAACAAGGTGGCGGCAGTCATCTCGTCCAACTACTCCATCGGCGTGGGCGTGTTCTTCAAGCTGATAAGGAACGCTGCGTCGTACCTCGGGAACGACTACGACGTCGAGATCATAGAGGCGCACCACAACCAGAAGAAGGACGCTCCCAGCGGGACCGCCATGACCGCGGCCGAGATCATCAGCAAGGAGATGGGCGGCAAGGACCTGGTCTGCGGAAGGAACGGCGTCTGCCCCCGCGGAAAGGAGATCGGAATCCATTCGATCAGGGGCGGAGACATCGTCGGAGACCACACGGTGATGTTCATCGGAAACTCCGAGCGCATCGAGATCCGCCATCAGGCCCACTCAAGGGAGATCTTCGTCGGCGGTGCCGTCATGGCCGCCAAGTGGGTGGTCTCCCAGAAGAAGGGCGTCGTCTACGACATGTCCGACGTCCTCCAGTGAAACTTCGGGGGGCCATCCCCCTCCTTACGCCGCCCTGACCGCGCATAGGCCCGCCTTCCGCTTTTCCGTTCTTTCCCCATTATTAATTATAATAAGCCGTTCGCGATAATCATCCGGTTGCAGATGGATGCGGAAATCAAGAAAGCGATGCCGGGCCTGTGGCTCCTGTCGTTCAGCACCTTCATAGTGTGCGTCCCGGCGACGTTCACCCAGATACTGTCGCTGGACCTCATGATCGATCTCAACTCGTTCCCCACCAAGGGCTACGCCTGGACCTTCCCCGCTTTCGTCGGCGGGGAATGCGCGGCGATGGGGCTGTTCGCCAGCATCATCGACAGCATGGGACGGAAGAAGCCGTACCTCCTGGGGTCCGTGCTGTTCATCATGGGCTCCATAGCATGCGCCATGAGCACGGACATGAGCGCCTTCATATTCTTCCGCATCGTCGAAGGCTTCGGCGCCGGCATAATCATAATCGTCTGCATCGCGCAGATATACTACGACGTCCCGAACCACAAGTTCCGCTACCTCGCGAACGGGATAATGTCCCTGGGCTTCGGGCTGGGGATGCTGGTGGGCGTGTTCCTAGGGAAGGCCATAATCGACGGGATGGGCTGGGAGCTCACCTTCTGGGCGATGGCCGCGCTCCAGGCCATAGTGACCTACCCCTCCCTCCAGTTCCTGTCCAAGGGGGAGCCGAGCAAGAAGAAGGCTGACTACCCCGGATCGATCATCATGATGGTCCTCGTCGGGTTCTTCGTGTATTTCCTCCAGAAGCTGTACCTCGACTGGGGGGTGTTCAGCATGGAGGCCCTAATGGGGGTCGCCTTCCTATGCATGCTCATCGTCGCGCTGGTGCTGGTGGAGACCGTCAACCTGAACTCCGTCATCCATCGCAGGCTGGACAACAAGAGGCTCATCGCCGCGTCCCTGATATTCATCATCCTGCTGGGGATGATAGACATGGCCGCGGTGGGGTCCATGATAAAGATAGCGTTCTTCACCTACCAGATGTCCATACTGGAGGCGGCCCCGTTCTTCATCGTCCTGGTCCTGGGGGCGGCGACCACGGCCATAACCATATCGAAGAAGATAGACAGGACCGGCCACCTGATATGGTTCCTGCTGAGCATCATCCTGACGCCGATAGCCCTCCTGTCGATGATGCTGGTGCAGGAAGACGACCCCTCTTTCGTGTTCGCGATCCATCTTTACCTCCTGGGCCTGGCCATAGGGTGCCTGGTCTCCATGCTAAATGCCACGATCCAGAACAGGACCACCGAGGACGACAACTGCGCATACGTGGGATTCGCCATAATGGCCCGCACCGCCGCCCTTTGGCTCGGATACAACTTCTACCAATACGTCACGGACCAGCACATGACGGCCAGGCTCAGCGCCTTCCTGGAGCACTGGAACGAGATACTCCCGTTCGAGATCCCTGCGGACAGCACCCTCGCAAACCTCTTGATAACCCCTCTCAAAGAGCTCCTGAAGCTGCTTCCGGGCCTGACGGACCAGATAGCGAAGGTCTACGCCGAGGGAATGGCCCAGGCCCTGCTGTACGGATCGGCGATCTTCGTCATCGTCGCGATACCCACGGCCCTTTTACTGGTCGGAAGGAGGAAGACCCTATGAGGACAGTCCATGCGATCCTGATTGCGATGATTGCCACGGCCCTGATGGCGGCCGTGCCCGCCGCGTTCGAACAAGCGAATGCGGACATAACGTCGGAAGACGGAATCGTCATCGTCAAGGGCGACACCGCCCTGGACGGCGACCTGCGTATTGAGGGCGGCTCCGACATACTGATTCTCGACGGAGCGAGCGTCGACATCCGGGATCATACGCTGGAGATCGGACAAGGCTCCAAGATGGCCGCCATAGGGTCGGCATCGATATCCAGCTCCGGTGGGAGCGTCGTGTTCGAAGGCGGAAGGCCGCTGTCGATTGGCACGGTGACGCTTCCGAAATCCACGGAGGACGTCGCGATCACGTTCGAAGGAACCATAAGGCTGGATTTCAAGCCCCTTTCCGGCACGTTGAGCCTCGGCTTCGAGCCTTCCGGATCCGACCATGGCGTCCATGCGACGTACGGAAACTCCGCCCTGACCTTGCAAGACCCGAACATCCTCGTCAGGTTCGGACCGGGGACCGCCGACGTCAAGACGGGGTTCTCCGAGCTGACTCTTACCAGGGACAAGTACGACGGAAACAAGCTGGTCAGCTCCAGCTCCTTGACGATGGTGTCGAACGACCCAGGGGATGCCCTAGACCTGGCGTTCTATCTCAAGGACGAGGGGCAAGGACACGTCTACGTCAAGGACATGAACGTCTCAAGCGTGAAGACGTCCACCCATTACCAGGAGAGCGGCCTGACCAGATCCTCCCTCTGGTCTGGATTCGACAGGCTGGACTCGTCCCTGGACGACGACGGAACCCTTCACGTCTCCTCGCACATCGGCAATGCCGTCTTCGAGAGAAGCTTGAACGGCGCCCTCCAAAGCAGAACCTCCGTGGACGACATCGATTGGAGCCTGGCCTTCGACCTGACGGTGCTGTTCAAGATTCTAGATTCAGAAATCTCCGGCGATTCCGAGCCGGACGCGTCCGATCTCATCGAGGAGGTCGACGTGACCGCCCGCTCCGTGAAGATCGAGAACCTGGCCGAAGGGACGACGAAGGGCGTCTCCGACGCATCCGTCGTGATGAAAAGGAACGGATCGACGTCCTATATCCTGACGATCCAATGGACGGACGAGAACGGCCGCTACAAGATCTCCACGTCCGAGCTGGTGATAGATTCGTTCGGCCTGAGCAGCTCGCTCATGATGGACCTGGACGTCTCCGTATCCAATATAAGAGTAGAAATCGAACCGTTCGACGGGGCTCCTTCAAGCTTGGACGCATCCGGATTGGAGCTGGAGATCGACAACCTCGACCTGAAAGGGCTGTACGAGGCAATCTCCAGAACCGGGACGATGGACGTCCAACTGCTCCTGGACAACTGCCAGCGCCTCCATTCGTACATATCCTCCGCCGTCTACGCCAAGGACGGCCGCGAGATGGCCGTGAGGGGCCTGGACGTGGTCCTCGAGGAGGACGGCAGAATGATGAGCACCCTGACTCTGAGCATCGATGGCCTCAAAGGAACGATGGCGCTCGAAGACGGGACGCTAAAAGCCGATGTCGGCAGAACCACGATATACCTCTCGACCGACGGATCCCTTGCAGAATATATCGATGCGCTGAAATCGGGCTCGAGGATCACCGCCGATTCCGAGATGACGCTGCAGGCGAAGACCGATGGCGTCGACATCGACTACTCCGGAACGGACAAGTCCGTCTCCATCATCGGCAAGAAGACCTCCTCCGCCGCGGTTGCGATGGAGCTGGACCTGTCGGTCAGGCACACGACCTACAAAGACTCCACCCTTCTGGACGGAGACTTCTCCGCTTCGGGATACAGGATCACCGTCGAAGTGCACGATTACGAAAAGGGATCGTCTCTGAATATCGTCCTGTCCAATCCGGAAGCTACTCTGGAGGACATGGACCTCGCCAGGATCCACGAGGAAGCAAAACAGATCGGTCCCGCCGACATAATGGACGGCACGGAAAGGATCGTAGTGGCAGCGGAATCCGCCGCGGTGGACTACGACGACGTCCACGCGACATTCAAAGACTTGAGGATAGAATCGAATTCGACCGTAAGGCACAGCGTTTCCGTCAATTCCGGCCGTATTGACATCGCGGTTCCGATAGAGGGCGGCGATTTCGAGGCGAAAGCCGCGTCCGTATCGTTGTCCCTCTCCTCCGACCAGTCTTTCAAGAAGCTCCAAGAGGCCTATGACGACGGCTTCGAATTCGACTCGGATGCTAGCATAGACGTCGAGGCGCGCCTGACGGGAGCGCATCTGGACTATGACAGCGACGCCGCGCATGTAGTGATCTCGGGGGAAGAGCCGTCAGCCCTGTTTGCAGAGCTGTCGTTCGAGCACTCCGAAAGATGGGCGAAGACGCTGCTGAGCGCGGAGCTGTCCGCCCCCGGGTACGGGATTTCGGTGAAGAGCGCGAAGAACGACCTGGAAATGTCAGCATCCGATCCGGAATTGGAACTGAAGGACATGGACGCGGATGCCGTCCGCCCCATGGTCGAATCCGGTGACTTCGACATCGCCACGATTCTGGACAATACGGAAAGCGTGACTGTGAAGGCCTCCTCCGCCGAATTGGAGCGCAGCGACCTTAGGGTCGAACTCGCGTCTGCTGAGATAAAGACAGACTCCTCCGGCAGGTACACGGCCTCGGCGGAATGCGGATCCCTCTCGGCGCACGTCCCTTCCGACAATGGAATGCTGGATGCCGATGCCGGGGCCGTATCTGCCCGCTTCACCTCCGACTCTTCGTTCAGAACCGTCCTGGATGCGTTCAAGAACGGACTGAAGTTCGAATCCGACGTCGGGATGGATGCCGAGGCTTTACTAACAGGGGCCGCCGTGTCCTATTCCAGCGAATCCGTATCCTTGTCGCTCGTTGAAAAAGGCGGAACAGGCACGTCCGTGGCGACTGTCGAGGCGTCTCTGAAACATGTCGAAGCCGATTCCAGAACGCTGTTGGATCTGAAACTGGACGCCGACGGATACGACGTCACCATGGAAGCGAATGACTCCGGAGACGGTTCGACCAATGTGGATGCGTCCGACCCGCATATCGAGGCGACGGAGGCAGACCTGGATGCGATCATCTCCGCTTACGATGAGAGCGGAACGTTCACCCTGAAGATGCTGGACTCCTGCAGATCCCTTGGAATCTCCACCTCAAGCCTAGAGGTCTTGACGACCGGAGAGAAGGACGTCAGCCTGAATGCCGAGGAACTGACCTTGGAAACGAGGTCGAATCCCGGAAGCTCCTTGAAGCTCGCCTCGGGCCGCCTGTCCGTTTCCGTTCCGACGGATGACGGCAGGTTGGAGCTGAAAGCGGCATCCGCAAAGGCATCCCTCTCATCCGACCTGACGTTCGAAAAGCTACAGAAGATCTACGAAAACGGCTTCGAATTCGATTCCGACGCATCAATCGACCTGGATGCAGAGCTTGCCGGCGCCGAAGCCGACTATGCGGCCGGGTCCACCGGCATCGTGGTCTCAGGGAGCGAGTCCTCCGTCCTGTCCGTGGAGCTATCTCTCGAGCACTCCGAAAGATGGTCCAAGTCGGTTCTGGACGCCGGGCTGTCCGCCCTAGGATACGAGGTGTCGGCAAAGAGCGCGGATATGGAGGCGTCCGCATCCGACCCGGAGCTGAAGCTCGAGGACGTGAACCTGGAAGCGATACGCCCCATGCTCGAGTCGAAGGACTTCGATATCGCCACGCTTCTGGACAACGCGGAAAGCGTAACCGCGAAAGCCTCCTCCGCCGAATTCGAACGTGGAGATCTCAGGTTCGAGTTCGCATCTGCTGAGGTAAAGACAGATTCTTCCGGCAGGTACACCGCCTCGGCGAAATGCGGCTCGCTTACGGCCCATGCCCCCTTCGACGACGGGGTGCTGGATGTCAGCGCGGGGGCGTCGTCCGCCCATCTGACTTCAGGAGCGCCGTTCAGCGACCTTCTGGCCGTCTTCAAGGACGGGCTCAAGCTCGGATATGATGCGAAGATGTCAATGGAGGCGAGCTTGGATGATCTTGAAGCTACCTACTCCGGGGAGACCGCGTCGATATCGGTCTCGGAAGCGGATCAAGAATCGCTTGTGACCGTCGCCGCATCCTTGTCGTATTACAAGGCATCCTCCAGAACGCTTCTCGATTTGAACGTGAAGGCCGAGGAACATGTAATGACCGCCAAGGCCACGAGCGCTGACGGCAGCCTCGACCTGACCGCTTCCGGCCCGTCCCTGAACGTATCGGAGGCAGACTTGGGCGCCATAGCCTCCATCTACGACGACAAGGGGACGATCGCCCCCGAGATGCTGGACTGCTGCAAGTCCTTGGAGTTCGCCGCGAAGGGCCTGGACGTCCATACTGATGGAGATAAAAATCTCACCCTGAACGCCGAGAGGCCGGTGCTGAGAATCGGAACAGTTCCGGAAAGCTCGTTTCAATTCGAATCGAGCCGCCTGTCCCTGTCCGCTGACGTGGAGGACGGCGCAATGGAGCTGGAATCCTCCTCCGTGAAGGCGAACTTCGCATCCGATGCGCCGTTCTCCGAAATCGCGGACATCATCGAGAACGGACTGGAGTTCGAATCCGACGTCCGTATGGATGCCGAGGCTTTCCTGACATGGGCCGTCATGTCCTATTCCAGCGAATCCGTTTCCCTGTCACTTTCGGAGGACGGCGGCCCGGGCACATCCGTTATGACCTTGAAGGCATCCCTGCAGAACGTCGAGGCCGCTTCGAAGACCCTTCTGGACTTGGATGCCGACGCCGAAGGATACGTATTGGAATTCGAGAGCCGCGGCCTGCATCGCGGGAAACTGCCGCTGAAAGGGGACGACCTCCGCCTCATGGCAAACGGCCCCGCCCTTGACGTCAAGGGACTGGAGATATCGTACCTCCTGCAGGTCTACGATGATGGAGGGCTAAGCATCCAGCAGGTACTCGACCATTGCGATTCGATAGAGCTCTCTACGAGACATGCGGAAGTGGAATGGGACGGGGACGGCGAATCCGATGTCGTGTTGGACGATGCCAGCGCCGGCCTCTCCAGGAACGTGGACGGGCTGGCGGTCATCGCCTTCGTCATGGAGAATGCCAAGGCCTCCGTCCCCCTCGAGGATATGGCGGTAGACATCCGGGCCGCATCCACCGAATTGTCGCTGTCCTCGGACGTCGAGTTCTCGGAGCTGGTGGACCTGGTCCTCGACGGCATGAAGTTCGAGAAGGACGCCGACGCAGATCTGTCCCTGAAGAGCGGATGGCTCGACCTAAGGGTGGACAAGGACGGCGGATCATACTCCCTGTCGTTCACGTCTAAAGACGATCCTGCCGGATCCCCGGTCCGTCTCGACCTGAGGATGATCCATTCCTCTTACAACGACCAGACCACTGTCAGCGGAAGGCTGGACGCCTCCGGGTACACTACCGTCGTGGAGGCCCATATCGACGGAGAATCCTCCGGAAGGTTCCTGAGCATCCCGTATTCCACGAGCAAGTCGTCCCAACTGAAGGCAGTCCTGGACGACCTTTCGTCCGATGTGGGCGGATTCGACATCGGAGCCGCCTACGACATCATCGAAAGGGAAGGGACCCTGACCGTCCAGCAGCTTCTGGACTGCGGCGACAGCATGGACATCGGCGCCTCGCACGCCTCCCTAGACATCGATGCGGACGGGGAATACGAAATCCTCGTCTCCGGGCTGGGCGCCGCCTTGAGCAAGAGCGCGGTCGGGCAGAACGTGATGTCTCTGACGTTCGAGGACATGGCCACGTCCATGGACCTGAAGAAGGGAACGGTCAGCATCCGCTCCGGATCCTCCGAGATCGTCATGGTCTCCCAAGGGTCCCTTACGGAATGCATAGACGCGTTCCTTTACGGGGTGGATTTCTCCGAGGAGACGCATGCGGAGGTCACCCTGTCCAACGAGAGCATCCGCTTGGAATACGGCAAAGAGAAGGAGTTCATCTCGCTTACCAACGAGAAGATGTCGGAAACCTCTCCGAAATACGTGAACGTCGTCCTCTCCATCGGATACTCCGAGTACAATGACGTCACATCTCTCGTCGGCAAGGTCACATCCATCGGACATTCCCTGGTGCTCTCGGACAACACCGTCGTGAACGGCGAGAACGGGATCGTCCGTCTCACGTGCAGCACCGACGAGGTCTCAGGAGGATTCGAGGCCGATTTCGGAAAGGACGTGGGATTCTCCGTGAACCTGTTCATGCCCTGGACGATGTCTTTCGAATACTACGACATCGAATTCAAAATGGTCAGCGAGGATTCCGTCGTCTCCCTGACGAACGGAGCCCTGCACGTTGACGGGTATGATCCAAAGGAGCAGGGCATACTCGCTATAGTCCCGGCGATCAAGAACGACGATTTCAGCGCAGAAGCCAGGCTGCTCATGTCGTCAAGCGGAATGACGTTGTACGGCAAGGACGGGACCACGGTCCTGGACTCCTACGGCGATGCGGAGATCGACGTCAGGAAGGCGTCTGTGGACCTCAAGAGGGGGGACGCCCTGGAGATACAGTTGGAGAAGATCGGCCTCTCAGTGACGAACAAGGACGGGAAGGTCGTCGAGAGGAGCCTCAACAGGCTGGACGTGACCAAGGATCAGACCGGAGCGGTCCCCGAGGAGGGATGGGTGGAGAAGAACGCCCTCGCTTTGGCGATCGCGTTCATCGCAGCCTCCGTCGTCATGGCGACGTACATGGTGCTCCGTCACCGCAAATTGTACAAGAGGGAATACGAGGAATGACTGGGCAATCGCATCCTGGAAATCGGACGATGGAGACGGATGCGCCGTCAGAGTCGAAATGAAAGAAGAAAGGTGGACAGGGCGAGATTCGAACTCGCGGCCTCTACCATGCCAAGGTAACGATCTTCCAACTGATCTACCTGCCCAGCAAGACCCATGATATTATCATGGTTAATAAATGTTACTATTGAAGCCGGCTTCAGAACCTGTACTCCTCGCCCTCGATACGGGTGGGGTACTTGCCGTTGGTGCAAGCCAGGCAGAGATCGTCGGCCTTGAACCCGATGGCCTCGACCAGCCCCTCGATGCTTATGTAGCCGAGGCTGTCCGCGCCTATCTGCTCGCGAATCCCATCAATCGAGTAATGGTTGGCGATGAACTGGTCCCTGGTCTTCATGTCGACGCCGTAATAGCACGGGGCGACTATCGGAGGGCTTCCTATGCGGACGTGGACCTCCTTGGCGCCTGCGTCGCGAAGCATGGAGACGAGGATCTTCAACGTCGTCCCCCTGACGATGCTGTCGTCGATGATCATAATGCGCTTGCCAGACACCGTGCTCTTGATGGGGATCATCTTGGTGGAGACAGCGGCCTCCCTCATCTTCTGCTCGGGCAGGATGAACGTCCTGCCGGCGAAGCGGTTCTTCATGAATCCCTCTTCATAAGGTATTCCGGCGGCCAGCGCGTACCCGATGGCATGGGCGCGTCCCGAGTCCGGTATAGGCATGACCAGATCGACGTCGGCGGGGCACTCCCTCGCCAGGATCTTCCCGATGCTCCTGCGGACGTCATAGACCTCCCTCCCGTCGATGACCGAGTCCGGCCTGGCGAAATAGACCCACTCGAACATGCAGCGGGCGCGGGGGTGGTCGCGCTCCATCGGATAGACCTTGTAGCCGTCCTTGGTGACCTCGCAGATTTCGCCGGGCTCGATGTCCCTCACGAACTCCCCCTTCAAAGCGTCTATGGCCGTGCTTTCGGAGCATATCATGTATCCTCCGTACACCTTTCCGAGGCAGAGGGGCCTGAATCCGTAGGGGTCCCTGACTGCGAACAGCCTGTCGTTCATCAGGACGGCAAGAGAATAGGCGCCGTCCATCTCGCCCATGGCGGAGCGGATCGAGCCGACGGGGTCGTCGGTGACTGCCATGTGCTTGCTGATCAGCTTGAGTATGAGCTCGCTGTCCGAGTCGGTGAGGAAGGTCCTCCCCTCCCTCATGTACTTCTCCCTGAGGGAGAGATAATTGGTGACGTCGCCGTTATGGGCGACGGAAAGCATCCCGAAGGCGGTCTTGACCGTCAGGGGCTGCGCATTGATGTATCCCTTGGAACCGGTCGTAGCATATCTGACGTGCCCTATCCCGACTTTCCCGTCGAGCGTGGCAAGCTTGTCTTTGGGTATGGCCACATCGACCAGGCCGTCGCCTTTGACGGTCTCGATCGCGGCTCCGTCGTAGACGGAGATCCCCGCGCTCTCCTGACCGCGATGCTGGATGATCATCAAGGCCGTATACAGCGCGTTCGCGACATCCGAATCAGCGGCTATCCCGACGACACCACAGCTGTGCTTCGGCCCCGACATCATATCCCTTTCAGTTGCGGAGTTTCGCCCAAGCGTAGGACCTGAGGGTCGTGGTCTTCCCGTAACCGCAGGAGGCGCAGACGCCCTTCCTGATGTGGTAAGAGCGCTTTCCGCACCTGCGGCAGGGGATGTGGGTCTTGTGCTTGTTGTGCCTTCCCTGAGCGGCTGTTCCGGTTCCCATGATAACTCACTCCTTGTGATGAATCGTGACGCTTGATGCCGTCCTAGACGGCTGGTCTCGACGGCTTCTCAGCGACAATGCCGAGCGCTTCACGTGCCGTGGACCGCTATAAAGTGCCGATACTGGAATCAATATAAGAACGTATCTGTCTCCCTATTAGTATGTCAAATGCTGCGAGGCCGCCCTTCATCGTCAGACGAAGGCCCCTATCGTCGGAGCGTCCAAGCGGTCCATGTCGTAGAATATAACGGCCTCCCTCATCCCTTCGGCGCCGTTCCCGACGCCCATGAAATGGTCGAGCATGGACATCCTCCACAGCAGGTCCATCACGCTCACGGACAGGCAGCCGTAGTACGCGTTGGCCATGTCGTCCCTGTATTCGTTCAGATCCATCATGGAGAACACGTTGCCGAGGAAGCTGTCCCTGCCGTTCAACGTCCCCACATAGCCGGACAGGACCTTCGATCCCTCCGCGTCGGGGACCCTGAGGGCGATCTCGCCGGCGTCGGCCGAGCCCATCTCGTGCAGGTCCCCCTCGTCGTCCATGACGTTCCACCTGATCCTCCCGTTGGAGGCCATGAACATGTTCCAGTTCCATTTCCCGTCGCAATAGACCGGGACGTTGAGCGGATCGTCCGAGGACATGGAGTCCATGGCGAGCTCGCGGCCGGCCTCCTCCAGCGAGGGCAGGTCCAGACGCGTCTCCGGCTGAAGCCCGGACAGCGACATGACCGGCTCTATCTCGACCATGTCCATTATGCGGCTGAGATAGGCCAGGTCCGTGAACATGGAGGCGTTCTCGGACACCGTCATGCGTATCCTGGACGGATCGGACATCACCCCGCTCTCACGGCAGTTGGCGTAGAACTCGCGGTATACCGCCTTGGACTGCTCCAATGCGGCCACTATCCTGTCCGAAGCCCTCGCCACGAGGTCCTTCGCCTCCGCCAGCGCGTCGTTGCCGGTTCCGGTCCAGACCCCCCTGCAGGAGAGGTCCAGCTCGACCTTCAGACGGTCGCTGGCGTACAGGTGGTACGGGAACTGCCTGCAATACGCGGTGCGGTGCTCGTAGACGTCGCAGCGCCTGCCGTTCAGGAAGACGCAGGAACCGCACCCCTTCTTCAGCGCTAGGGCGGTATGGGGCTCGGGGTCCCTGACCTTGACCAGAGAGCGCGGATGGCTGGCCTTGAAGAACTGCCTCTCCTCGGGCAGAACCTCGGGCTGGCAGAGGCAGCACATCCCGCATCCCTCGGGGCAATCGACCTTCCTTCCCGCGACTTCCGAATAATCGACTTCGTAATCGGCCACAAACGTCACATCCTAGGCGCTCTCCGCAGAACTCGCCGCCGTCGACCTGAACCTCTCCCCTGATTATTACCGTATCGGGGAATACCGCCCTGAACCCGCCGTAAGGGGAGTGCCCGCATCTGCTGTGGAGCCTTCCGACGTCTATCTCCGAGGACGAGCGGAGGTCGAATACGCACAGGTCCGCGTCATACCCTTCCGCTATCCTTCCCTTCCTCATCGAGAACGCCTCGGCAGGGGCCTCCGCGCCCATCCTCACGGCCATGGACAGGGGGATCTCGCCCCTGCGGACCATCTCCATCGCGATCGGGACGGTGGTCTCGACGCCGGGGATGCCTCCGGGAGCCTCCTTGAACCCGCGGGCCTTCTCCTCGACGGTGTGGGGGGCGTGGTCGGAGCCGAACATCGCTATGTCGCCGGCCGTGAACCTGCGATAGAGGGCCTCGCGGGCCGACGGCTCCCTGATGGGCGGGTTCACCTTGTACTCGGCGCCGGGACAGCGGTCGACGTCGAACAGCAGGTGATGGAGCGTGACCTCGGTCGTGAATCCGGCGGACCTTGCCGCATCCAGGCCCTCCGCCGTGGTGATGTGGCAGATGTTGATCCTGGACCCGGAGAACCTGGAGGCCAGCCTCCCTATCGCGCTCAGCTCCGCGGAGGAAGGGCGGTTGCGCAGATGGTCGCGGGTGCATCCGGCGTCGGACTTCGAGATCATGGAGTCGTCCTCGGCGTGGACGCTCATGCGCTTGCCGGTGGCCAGGACGCGCGTGACGGCCGGAACCAGGTCGGCGTCGTCGTTCAGGAGTATTTCTCCCGTCGTGGATCCCATGAACAGCTTGAATCCTGGTACCAGCGGAGCCAAAGGCGACGGATCGCATCCGGCGGTCACGGCCGCGAACAGCCCGTAATCGACGTGGGCCCTTCCGCGGACCGCGTCCTTCTTGGCCTTGAACGTGCCGAGGTCGACGACTGGGGGGAGCGTGTTCGGCATGTCCAGGATGCACGTCACCCCGGCGTAGGCTGCGGACAGGGTCCCGGTGGAGAAGTCCTCCTTGTGCGTCATCCCGGGGTCCCTGAAATGCACGTGGGGGTCCGTGAATCCTGGAAGGACGGTCTTCCCGGGGCCGACGTCGATGCGCCTGTCAGCGCGGCCGGCGCTCCTGCCCACGTAGGCTATCCTCCCGTCCTCCACGCCTATCTCGCGGTAGGAGACCCGGCCGTCGACGTAGACGCTCCCCCGGACCACCAGGTCGAAGGTCACTCCGCATCCCTCCTCACGACGTCGCCGCGCGGGGACGTCTCGGAGAAGATTTCACCCTCGAACCTGGACAGCCTGGCGCGGGGGTCCCTCCAGGCCCCGTACGGAAGGCCTGCCTTCATGGACAGGAAGCCCAGGTACTCCTGGACGTCCCACCCCTGCTCCACGGGGACCTGAGGAAGGAAGAGCCCGCGGCATCCCGCCAGCTCCAGCATGAGACCGTCGCGCCCGATGCGGATCGACTCGGCGATCACGTCAGGAGGCATGGGGGGAATGGCCTCGGGGACGGTAAGCACCGTCACCTCCACCACTATCCCGTCGGTCTCCTCCGGCGACAGGTCCGGGAAGCGGGGGTCGTGGCAGGCGGACCTCGCGGACTCCTCTATGGCCTTGGCCAGCGGCATGACCGGATAGGGGTATCCGATGCACCCCCTCAGGCTTCCACCAGGATAGGTGTTCATGGTGACGAACGCCCCCCGGGGATCGGAGAATCCAGGACCTTCCGGAGCCTTTCCGACCTCCGAGCGGGAGACCTCCGCCTCCACCGCGGAGCGGGCGAACCTCACGGCCGCCTTGCCTTGCTCGATGTCCATCGCTCGCTCTCCGAGTCTTCGATGGGCACCTTCACGGCGCCGCCATCGATGTCGATCTTGCGCTTCCTGACCTCGCAGTCGCGGTTGACGCCGCATGCGGCCTTCCTCCACCCCGACTCGAAATCGGACGCCGTGCTCTTCAGATAGTCCGGGCCCGGCATCCTCTGCATCAGCGCCGACATCCCCATGACAAAATTCATCCCCATGGTGACGAAATGCCTCTGGACCTCCGGGTCGGCGAACGCCTCGAACACATCGCGGAACGTGTCCTCAGCTCTATGGACGTCCCTGTCCATCCTGTTCCTGGCCCTGAGGACGTCTCCGTCCAGCCTGTCGCGTAGACGCTCGTAGTCGTCCTCGCGCCTCTTCTCGGCCCTGTCCATCATCATCTCTATCAGGTCCCTGTTCTCGGACACGAACCTCGCTATCTCCTCTTCGCTGTGTTCCATCATCTCGCCTCTTGAACTTTATAACCAGGTTTCCGTCCTTGAAGGATGCCCCGGCGATCTCCGCGCGCGTGAGCGTGTCCGGCAGCTGTATGCTGCGCTTCTGGCTCCCCACGTGCACCATGATCATGGAGGAGTCTATCCTGAACAGCTCCACCTCGCTCTTGTCGACGAACGGCATCTTCATCACCAGCTCGTCCACCCCGTCCACCGTCCTGAACGACATGGGGCTCTCGGAGGCGTATACCGTGGCCGGGTCCTCGTCGCCGAAGAGCATCTCGGCCATCTGGTCGAGCTTGTCGAGGCCCCTGAGCTCCGTCCTCATCATGTAGCAGCGCTTCATGGTAAGCGGGTCGAACACGTTGTGGATCTCCTCCATATGGGCCTCCTGCTCCTTCAGCTTCTCGGCGAGGAATCCGTCGTCCGCCTCTGGCGGGACCATCCTGTTGACCACCAGGGCCTCGACGTTCTTGTTGTACAGGCATAGGTAGGTGTAGGCGCGCATGGTCTCCTTAATGACCATGTGCTCGGGATTCAGGACGAGCCTCACCGTGGTCTTCTCGGAGTCCTCCAGGATGGCCTTCACATCCCTCATGTTCCTCTTGATGTCCTCCAAGGAGTCCATGACCTGCTTGGACGGCAGAGGCATGTCCATCACCCTTCCGACGGTGGCGCGGGCCACGCCTATCATCTTCCTGACCATGGAGAACATCCTGTCCAAATACCAGTTGGACACGTCCGGGAAGCTCAGAAGCCTGAGCGTCTCCCCCGTCGGAGCCGTGTCCAGGACCACGACGTCGTACTCTCCCGACTTGCTGAAGGTGTTCAGGTAGAACAGGGCGGAGATCATCTCCATCCCCGGGAAGATCGCCATCTCCTCCGCGGATATGTCGCCCATCCCCTGGGACAGCATGAAGGCGGAGACGTACTGCTGTATGTCGTTCCAGCGTGAGTACATCTCGTGTATTATGTCGATCTCGAGGGCGTCGAAGTTCTCGGCCACATTCGTGATGGACTTGCCCAGATCGACGCCCAGGGAATCCCCCAGGGAATGGGCCGAGTCCGCGCTCACCAGTATGGTACGGTATCCGAGCCTGGACAGCCTGTATGCGGTGGCCGCGGAGGCCGACGTCTTCCCCACGCCCCCCTTTCCCGTGTATATGATGAGCCTCATCGGGACGTGAACCGCGTTCTGGCTATAAACAGAATCGCAGAGGTCATTCATCTCCGTCAGGATGGAGGAAAGCGTCCGGGTTGAGGAACCCGGGAGGATCCGATTGGAGCATCTCCTCTAGGCATTTTTAAACTCTATAAAACATTGCAACCCATGAACTCCAAGGACGAGATAGTCAAGGTCTTCGACGACAAAGGCGGCGACGCCCACCCTCCGGCCATCTTCACCCAGACGGGAACGGTCGGACAGATGGACGCGTGCGGGACGGAATGGCCCGACGCCAACTTCGATACGGAGAAGATGGCCCGCCTTGCCCTGCAGACCAACAAGATGTTCGGGTTCGCCACCGTCCGCGTCCCTTTCTGCATCACGGTGGACGCTGATGCCTTCGGATGCAAGATTAATCCGGGGAACAAGTCCTCCCAGCCGTCGGTCGCCGGCTCCAGGTTCCGCGGTGACGGGGACATCACGGACGTGCCCGGAGACCTGGCCTCCCCTGCGGAATTCTTGGAGAGCCGGAGGGTCAAGACTGTCCTGGACGCCGCCGGCATCCTCGCCAAAGAGGAGGACTTGTTCCTCGTAGCGGGAATGAACGGCCCCATGGCCTGCATCAACAACCTGCTGGGCATGGAGAACGTGCTGATGACCCTCATGATGGAGCCGGACAGGGTTGACGCGTGGCTGAAGGCGGTCACCCCCCATCTCGTCGGATATGCAGGCGCGCTGTCGGAGGCGACGGACTGCGTCATGGTCATCGAGGAGGCGTCCTCGGAGCTGACTCCCCCCGAGTATTTCGACTCCGTATTCGAGCCGTACCTGCCCCAGGTCATCAAAGGCGCCCAAAAGGGATCCTTCTGCACCACCCACAGCTGCGGCGGGACCATGGAGGTGGCCGATAGGCTGGCCTCCCTCGGGCAGGACGGCATATCCTTGGAGGTCTCCTCGGACCCGCAGGCCTATCTGGACCTCATCGGAGGCAAGACCCTGAGCCTGGGCGCGATCAACCCCATCGAGACCCTGCTCTCGAAAGGACCCTCCGACGTGGTCGCCGAGGCCAAGCGCTCCGCGGAGCTGGGATTCGACTTCGTGACGCCCGAGTGCGGGGTTCCTCCCCTGACCCCCAACGAGAACCTTCAGGCGCTGGCCCGCTATCGCGAGCTCTGAACCCCCTTCCCATGGGCGAAGGCATCGTCACCGGCCGCTTCCTGTCGGCGGCCGCGTCATGCTTCTTCATGACGGTGGTGTTCTTCGTCCGCTTTACCGCCGTCCCTTCGTACAGCATGGAGGTCCTAGGAACCGACGCCACCGTGGCAGGCGTGGTAGCGGGAGTCTTCATAATCGGCGACATAGCCGGACGGGCGGTCCTCGGCAGCCGCATCTGGGAGATCGGCCCCAACCGGCTCTGCGTCGGCTCGATGGCCGCCGGCACCGCGCTCTCGGCCGTCTGCCTCCTCACGGACGACATGGGCGCCATCTGCGTAGCCGGACTGGCCCAGGGATTCACGTACGGCGTCGCGGAGCTGTGCGTGTTCTCCCGCATATCCGCGGACCTCCCCCCGGGGCTTCGCGGCAGAGGGATGGGATACTTCACCCTCAGCTACAGCCTGGCCAGCGCCGTGGGGCCGTTCATGAGCATCCACATGGTGAACGCCGGCCTGTACAGGGACGTGTTCCTGATAGGCCTGACCGCTTCAGCCCTGTCCGCCGTGTCGGCCCTCGGGATGGGTAAGGACGGGAAGACCGGGATCGAAACGTCCGCCGGTCCGCGCCCGACGCCGGCGGTCCGGAGGGCGCTGCCGATATCCGCGGTGACCTTCGTGTTCCTGGTGTCCTACTCCGGGGTGCTGACGTTCATAGCGCCGTACGGAATGGAGAAGGGGCTGGAGGACTACGCGGCAGCGTTCTACATCGTCCTGTCGGCGGCGACCGTGGTCAGCAGGGTCGCCGTGATGAGAGGATATGATTCTTCCGGGCCGGACCGGGTCATGATCCCCATGCTGACGATCCATGTGGCCGGCATGATCCTGCTGGGCTTGACGCAGTCCGGGATCCAGATGATGGCATCCGCGTTCCTGATCGGGCTCGCCTTGGCATCCGTCCAGGCGACGAGCCAGGCCATGGCCGTGGAGGGATTGGACGCGAGAAGCCAAAGCGCCTCGCTGGCGACGGTCCAGGTTTTCATCGACCTCTCGTACTTCGTCGGCCCTGTGGCCAACGGGGCGGCGTCCTCCGCCCTCGGATACTCGGGATGCTACATCGCCATGGCCGGGATCGGAGCCGCCGCCCTCCTGTTGTATCTCATCCTGTGTTCCAAAGGCGGACGCCGTTTCGAAAGCGCTCGAGGACGCAAAGAAATCATGAAGAATGGTGCCGGGAATGGGGTTCGAACCCATGACCTTCGGATTTCCCTGGAAGAGGTCTATTGACCAGAACCCTATGAGTCCGACGCTCCACCAGGCTGAGCCACCCCGGCCTTGGGCGGATGATTGGATGCTGGTTTATATCAATTTCGTTCTTCTTCGGACGACTCCGACGACTTCATGGCCGCCGCCCTGCGCTTACGGCGGCGGCATATCAGGATGACGACTATCAGCACCGCGGCCACGGCCACGAACAGATGCTCCGCCAAGGTGAGAGGATTCGGTATTATGACTATCAGCGCCAGATCGACGATGGCCACCACCGAGAACGTGCTGATCTCCAACATCTCGGCATAGACGTTCGGCCTGCCTCTCCCGCTCCAGTCGGCCATGTCGCGGGACCAGTCGACGATCAGCCTGTCCAGACGCCGCAGGCCTTCCACCATGTACCAGATGGGCGGAATCAGGACGACAAAGTTCAGCATGACGAAGACGAAATCCCACGCGTGCACCCCGCCCCCGTACATGTCGTCCATCACGGGGCTCAGCATCGGGACGGCGGCGTAGAATATGATTTCAATCAAAATGATCAACAGCACGTCGACGTACACGTAGGTCATTCCGCGACGCAGGGTCTTCCTGGCCCTCTTGTTGGTCGAGTCGATGCTCGAGTAGAGATCCTCCCTGAAGCCGTTAGCCGACTCTATCCCCTTTCTCATGAAGGCAGGGCAGCCGGACTCGAACTTGTTCCAGATCTTGTCCGAAGAACGCGTGAGTATGGGAAGGGACACCATCGACACCAGCGCCGCTCCTATGATGGACGTGTAGAAGCCGTCGTCCACCACGCCGAAGTCCAGCGCCTCCTTCGCTATGATGAACGCGAACTCTCCCATGGCGGTGAGGCCGACGGCCGAGAGGAAACCGTTCCTCCCGTCCTGCCTCCCTATCCAGTAGCCAAGGAACACGGTGCTGGTCTTGAGGGATGCGAAGAGGACGTACACGCCCAGGACCATGGCGATGTTCTCCGCCAAAGTGCCTAGGCGCACCTCCATCCCCACCGATATGAAGAACATGGCCATGAAGAGGCTCTTCATCGGCTCAATCGCGGCGTTTATGTCTTCGCCCTTCCTGGACGGCGACATCAGCAGTCCCATCAGGAACGACCCGATTGCCATGGACAGCCCGGCCTTGGTCGCCAGAAGGGCCATGCCGAACGCCATCCCCACAGCCATGACGATGGCGGTCTCCCATGGAACGTGGTCCGTGATCCAGTTCATCAGCTTCGGGACCACCTCGAACTTGAGCCCGATAACGAAGCTCGCGATCATGAATGCCGCGATGGTGGTGATCAGGACGACCAGGTCGGACGTCTCCATCGACGACCCTGCGAGAACCGGGGTCAGCATGGACAGTATGATGACCTGCCCTATGTCCTCCATGATCGTTATCAGAACCAGCATATCGATGTGGTCCCTGTTGAGCTTGTTCTGGGATTTGAGGACGGCCATGACCACAGCCGTGCTGGATCCGGATATTATGGCGCCGAGAGCGATGGACTGGACCTGATTGAACCCCATGGCGGCGCCCGCGATTATCCCGCCCAGGACCATGAGAGGAAGCTGTACGACGGCCACCAGCACGGCGAACTTGCCCTGTTTCTTGATCTTCTTGAGATTGATCTCCAGCCCGATGCAGAACATCAGGAGCACCAGGCCGAAGTCCGACAGGAGCTCGACGGCCGTCATCCCGGTCTCGCTGACGTCGATGACGTTGGAGATGACTATCCCGGCGGTCAGATATCCGATCAGCGGAGGCAGCTTGGCCCTATTGAAGACGATGGAGCAGAAACCTGAAAGCAGCGTAAACAGGGCTATGCTGGTAAGAAGGGCGGTCTCATCCATCAAGCCGACATACGGCAATCTATCTTAAAGCTGTCCAAATAAACCGAGCGGAACCTCGATGTCCGTCGATTCCGGAAAATATAATCAGATAAAGGATAAAAAGGGGGCCGACGGCCCCTTTAGGTTTCTCACTCAGCCTCGGGCTCGGCCGCAGGGGCCTCCTCGGACTCGGCGGGAGCCTCCTCCTCAGCCACGGGCTCGACCGCGGGCATGATGGACTCGGGCTCTCCCTCTCCGGCCTTGAGGACCTCGGACTTGCGAATCTCGATCCTCTTGATGGGGATGACCACGCGGCAGGCCCTGGCCAGGTCCTTGGCGAGGTCTCCGGAGACGATGTCCTTGACGATCTCGGAGAGGGTCTTCTCCTTTCCGATCTGGACGAGGGTCTCGCCGATGACGGCCCTCATGCCCTCTTCCTGGGAGGACTGGATACGCCTCTCGGCGATGGACATGGTCTTGATCCTGTACTCGAAGCCGTCCTTGGTGACGATGTCGACGACGTGGTCGGTCTTGGTCTTTCTTCTGCGGGTCAGCCTCCTGACGTAGTCGCTGGTGAGGTCGTGACCGATGAAGACGGTCTTCGCGTCGTATCCGTCGACGGATGCGACCCTGAACTTCAGCTTGATGTGCATCTTGGAGAAGTCTCCGGTGAGGTCCTGCACGGTGACCTCGACGGTACGTCCGATGACGTACTCGGGATCCGCAGAGGGGGTCTCTCCGATCTCCGATTCGTTGAACATGCGAGGAGCGTGGATCTTATACCACTCCTTCGCCTTCCACTTGTCCTTGACCTTACGGCCTGCCGACGCCTTGGGTTTCTTTGCCGGTGCCATTTGTTCAGCTCCTTTTACTGTTCATCGTCCAACCGCTGAAGGTATTAAAACGTTCTCAAACAGGACAATCTTCCAAGCAGCCTCGAAACGCCGATAGCCAGACATTTTATTTTATCACTTTAAGGATAATAATATCCTTAAAAAAATGGTACCGCATATATTAAAAATTTATCCGAAAAATGCCGGTTCCGGACTCGGGCGGAGAAGCAGGTGAAAAAGGCATTGTCATGATGAAAGGAGGCCGGCGCCTTTCCGAAGACGACCGGCCTTAAAGGACGCTCAGCCCTTGTTGAAAACCTTCTTAGGGTTCTTGCAACGGGGGCAGCGCCAATCGTCGGGAAGGTCCTCAAAGGCCGTCCCAGGCGGGATTCCCCGGGTAGGATCTCCGACAGCGGGGTCGTAGACGTATCCGCACACGGAGCATACGTACTTCCCGGTGGACGTCTTGAACGTGACCTCCCCCAGTGGAATCGTCTCGGGCTGGTTGTTCAGGTCCACGACCCTCCTTCCCTCGAGGTTCTCGTATCCCTGCGGAGTGTGTGTGGAGAGGTAAACCGTCGGATGATGCATGATGAACTCCCTGACACGGTCCATGGTCGTACGGGCGGCAGGGAGATCCTCGTATACAACCGAGAGCTTGTTCGCGTACAAGGCCTCGTCCACGTATGTCAGGTCGCCGTGCATCATATAGAACAGCCCGTCGCTCTCCGCGACCACCAGGCTGTTCCCCTTGGTGTGGCCCCTAGCCTTGATGTAGTACACTCCATCTGCAATCTTCTGGCTCTCTGGGAAGTTGTAATAGGGGCCGTCGGTGAACTTGACGGGAACGATGTTCGGGATGCCCTTGAGCTCCTCCGCGTCCAGCTCGTCCTCGTTGACGTAGATGCTGGCGTTCGGGAAGGACTTCAGCTCTCCCGAGTGGTCGCTGTGCTTATGGGTCAGAAGTATCTTGGTCACCTGCTCCGGCTTGTACCCCAGGGCGGAGAAGGCCTCCATGTAGGTACAGATGTCCCTGCCCGTGTATATCATGGTCTTCTCGTCAGGGACCTCCTCCGGCGTGCCGGCCGGGATCCCCGTGTCCACCAGGATGACCTCGTCCCCAGTATCGATGAGATAGTTGGTCAGGCCCGACCTGTAACGCATGTTCGGATCGAAGCGCTCGACGCCCTCCTCTCCGCCGAAGGCGAACGCCTGGGTGGCGAAGCCGTCCTTCCTGAACTTGATGGCCTTGATCTCCATGCAGATATCAGCCGACGTGGCATACAAATAGATGTCGCGGGCCTCGTCGAAGGAGCGATGAATCAATCGCTGACATCGGAGTCGATCTGGACCTGGACGGCGTACCCGGGATGCCTGGAGCGTATCTCCTCCCTGATCCTGCCGGCGACGGCTTCCCGGTCGTCGCAGTCGAACGACACCACGGTGTCCACGGTTATCGTCCTGCGCTCCTTGTCCACGAACAGGCCATGGGTCTGGACCACGTCCGGGTATCCCGCCGCGATCTCCCGGATGTCGTCGCATATGGCCTTGACCTCCTCGTCCTGATGGTTCGTGGAATAGATCCCTATCCCCGTGAGATAGACGTGGTTCTCCCTGAAGACCTTCTCGAATATCCGGCGCTCGAGCAGGTCTATCTCGCCCGCGGTCATGTCCTCGGAGACCTCGATGTGTATCGACCCTATGGAGACGTCCGGCCCATAGCTGTGGAGGATGAGGTCGTAGGCGCCGTGCACGCCGTCGAATGAGCACACGGTCTCCTTTATCGCCTTGGACTCTTCCGGCGGCACCCTCCTCCCCAGGATGTCCGAGAGCGTGTCTTTGAGCAGTTCGATGCCGGTGCGTATAACCAGTACCGCTATTACCGCCCCCAGCCACGCCTCCAGGCTCAGCCCCGTGCCGATGAACACGAACGCCGCGACCAGGGTGGCGGCGGAGACCGCCGAGTCCATGAGCGCGTCCACGCCGGAGGCGGTCAAGGACTTGGAGCCGACCTCCCTCCCGACCTTCTTGAAATACAGCCCCAGCAGAATCTTGACTACGACCGCGACCGCGATGATGACGAGGGACAGGAAGGTATAATCGGGGACGACCGGGTCTATTATCTTCCCGACCGACTCCGTCAAGGCGGTGATTCCCGCGTAGAGCACGATGACGGAGATGACCATCGCGCTCAGGTACTCTATCCTGCCGTAGCCGTAAGGGTGCTCGCGGTCCGGCTTCTTCGTAGACAGCTTCGTCCCGATTATGGTGATCGCGGAGGACAAGGCGTCGGTCATGTTGTTGACCGCGTCCATGGTGACGGCTATGGAGCCGGTCACGACTCCCACGAACGCCTTGAATGCCGACAGAAGGACGTTGACGACTATCCCGACGGCGCTGGTACGTATGATGCGAGACTCCCTGTCCACGCAGGATAATCGCCCGGACCGTTCTTATGGTTTGCCGAGCGTTACAAATTGTAAAAGAAAAAGAGGGGGAGTCCCCCTCGTTCAGGTTTCAGAGGACCACGGGGGTCTGGTGGACGGCGAGGGCGAGGTCGTCGGCCTTCATGCCCATGGCCAGTCCCATGAGCTGGGACAGGTGGAGGACGGGGATGTTGAATCCGAGGTCCTTCTGGGAGCCGTCGAACTGCAGGTGGCAGAACGGGCACACGTCGATGATGAACTGGGCCCCGGACGCCTTCATGTTCTCCAGGTTGGTCTGGGTGAACTTCTTGGAGACGTCTCCGAAGGCGGCCTTGAGTCCTCCTCCGGCCCCGCAGCACAGCATCTTGTTGGCCCTGGGCATGCTCTTGGCGCCGGTGGCCTCGATGAGGTCGTCCAGGATGTGGGGGTTCTCGGGGTCGTCGAGCTCCTTGATCGCGCTGGGCTTGAGGAAGTGGCATCCGTAGAACGCCGCGACCTTGTACTCGAGCGGGTTGGTGATCTTCGCCTTGATGGCGTCGCATCCGATGTCGTTGTAGAGGACCTCGGCGAAGTGGCGGACGACGGTGGTTCCCTTGTACTCCATTCCGATCTCGGCGAGGATCTTGTTGACGTCGGCGAGGAGCTCGGGGTTCTCCTTGAGCTCGTGGGCGGCGTCGAAGAGGGATCCGTAGCATCCGTTGCAGATGGTGACTATAGGGAGCCCGGCCTTCTCGGCGAGAGCCAGGTTCCTGGCGGCGGCCGCGAGCCAGGTCTTCTTGTTGAAGGCCCTGATGACTCCGGGGGCGGGACAGCAGCTGGCGTCGGTCAGGTCGACAAGCTCGATTCCGAGAGCCTTGCAGACCTCCCTGGTGGATTTCTCGATTCCAGGGTATCTGAGGGGCGCGATGCATCCAAGGAAAAACGCGTATTTTGCCATTGTAATCACTCCACGATCTTGCAGAAGCCGGTGGCCTTGAGGATCTTGTCCAGGTCGGCTTTCGCGGCGGCGTTGGCCAGAACGGTCGGGGGAACCTCGGGGAGACCCAGCTCCTTCCTGAGGGCGGAGATCTTGTCCTGAACGGGGACGGTGTGTCCGTAGTTGGCGAGGTTCTGGGCGGTCTTCTTGTGGTTGTCGTACATGTGGCCCTCTGCGACGGCGATGTTCCTGAGGGCGATGACGATGTCGACGATGGGGACCTGGCGGGGGCACCTCTCGACGCAGGTGTAGCAGGTGCTGCACTGTCAGAGCTCCTCGCTGTTGACGATCTGCTCCTTGAGTCCGAGCTGAGCCATCCTCATGAGCTTCCTGACCCTGTAGGCGGTCTGCCTGCCAGAGGGGCAGCCCGCGGTGCAGGTTCCGCACTGGAAGCACATCTTGACTTCCTCACCGCCGGCCGCGGCGATCTCTTTGGCAAAATCGGGGTTGGGCGTTACCATAGTATCGAGACGAGGAACGGATACAGCGTATATAATACAGACAGGTAGAACGGGAAATGTATTACCGTTATAGGTAAAACATTCCTCGGAAATTCCTGGAGACCAGGGCCACCATCAGCCTGGACACGTTGCGGGTCTCCTTGCGGTAGATGGCCGTGACGGCATGGCGGAGCATCTTGGGGTCCACCGCGCTCTTGATGCGCAGGTTCCGCCTGGTCAGGACCGACTCGTCCACGAAGAAGCTCTTCCCGGACGACAGCAGCTCCTGGACCGAGGGGGTCTCGGCATCCACGGTATACTCCCTGTCTAAAGAATCAAGATACATGAACGCGACCCTCTGCGCCCCGTACTTGTACCGGATGAAGGATGGCCCGTTGTCCACGAGGACCATCCCCATGTACCCTATCTCCTGCATCTCGAAGCCCTCCAGGTCGAAAAGGTACAGGGGATCGTCGATGAGGGCGAAATCCGCACGGCCCTCCAGCATCATGGATATGCTGTTCTCGTCGTCGGAGACGACCACGGAGGCCTTCGTGAGCTTGGCCGACGATACCGCGAAATGCATCAGGTCCTCCATGACCGGGCTGCAGCAGACGGTGAACCCGCGGACGTCCCTGCACCTGTAGGACATGGCGCGGGCGTACTCGGCCAGCTCCCGGCCCGCCGGCGTCAGGACGGAACCCGAGGGGGTCGTCTTGAGGAGGTCGGTCCCTGCGGCGGCCTCCGCCGAGGCCACGTACCTGTGGAGGACCGGCACGGAGATGCCCAGCCGCCTGGCGGCCTCGGACTGGCTGCCGCACTCCTGGACGGCAAGGAGGGCCTCGAGCTGGCGGGCGGTGACGGCCGTGCCGTTCACCTCCAGGGACACCTTCGCGGCTATCTTCATGACGGACGTGAGGCGCTCCCGCGAATTAAAGGATGGCGCGGACGAAACGGTATTATCGGACCCCCGGGATGAGGAGACGATGAGCAAAGGATTCTGCGAGCGCGATGCGGACTCCGTGGTCGTAGGTCTCGGCAGCCCCATAATGTGCGACGACGCCGTCGGTCTGAGGATATCCGAGGGGGTACAGGCCCTGAATCTTCCCGGGGTGGACTGCTGCCAGGAAGCCGTGGGCGGGCTGGACATCCTCCCGGTCATCCACGGCTACAGATACGCCGTGATCGTCGACGCCATCCAGACCATGAAGTACGATCCCGGCACCGTCCTCCTGTTCAAAGAGGCCGACTTCGAGGAGGCCGTGGCGGGGGCGTCATGCCACGACGTCAACCTGCCCACCGCCGTGAAGATAGGGCGTCAGATGGACCCGGGCATCATGCCTGAGGAGATCAGGTTCGTAGCCGTGGAGGTCCAGGACATCCGCACCATGAGCGAGACCATGACCCCCGCGGTCGAGGCCGCCGTGGAGAGCGGGAAATCCGCCGTGCTCCACATCCTGAAGGAGCTCAGAGGCCGAGCGCCAGAGGGTCGACGTCGCCCGGCTTCTTGCCGTCCGTCCCGAGGACCACCACGTTCAGGCGCTCCGGCCTGAGGATGTCCCGGGCCACGCGCATGACGTCGTCCTCGGTGACGGCGTCTATCTTGGCCAGGCGGTCTTCCAGACGCTCGGCGGACCCGTTGAGCATGTAGTTCACCCCGAGCCTGTAGAGCCTGCTCTCGGTGGACTCCATTGCACGGACGTTCGCTCCCTTCACCAGCCTCTTGGCGCGTTCCAGCTCGCCCTTCTCCAAGCCCTCGCGGAGGAGCCTGGACATCTCGGAGGCCGCCGTCCCCAGGGCCTCGCGGACGTTGGACCCCGTGCAGGACATGTACGTGGCCATGGACGAGGCGTCGCTGCATTGCGACACGGAATTGTATATGGAATACACCAGCGCCTTGCGCTCCCTCACCGCCTGGAACAGCCTGGAGCTGGTCCCGGACCCAAGAATCGCGCTCAGCATCGACGCGGCCGTCCTGTCGGGATGGGACGCTCCATACGACGGGAACCCCATGGCTATCTGGAAATGGTCCGCGTCGTTATTGACGAACCTGTACCCTGACCTGGGCGCCTCAGGGGCGCGGCGGACGTTCCTCGAGCCTCCCGTCAGCCCGTCCAGAGCCCCCTCGGCCCACTCCGCGGTGACGCCCGGGTCGACGGCCCCCACCGCGGCCACCGCCAGATTGGGGATCAGGTACTTCTCCTCGTAATATCCGCGGAGGTCCTTATGGGTCATCCTCGCGACCAGCTTCTCGTCACCTCCCTCGTCCTGGGACAGGGGGTGCCCCCTCCAGAGCTGGGACTCGAAAAGGTCGCGGATGTAGGTCTCGGGCTCGCTCTTGACCATGCTGAACTCCTGGAGGACTATCTTCTTCTCTAGCTCGGTGTCCTCCTCGTCTATCTTGGGGTCTGCGACTATCTCCCCGACGATGTCCATGGCGACCTCGGCGGTCTCCTTGATGGTGACTCCGTAGAACGCGGTCATCTCCCTGCCGGTGAATGCGTTGATCTCTCCGCCGGCGCCCTCGATCTCCTTGGCCATCTGGTACGAGTCCCTGGTGCCAGTCTCCCTGAAGACCGTGTGCTCCAGGAGGTGGGATATCCCGAACATGCCCTCGGTCTCGTCGCGGGACCCTGTGGCGACGCAAATCATGTATCCGGCGCTCTGGCTTCCGGGGACCGACTCCGTGACCACCGGTATGCCGCCGGAGGTCCTGGAGACCGTTATCTCGTGACCGCTCATGCGAGGGCGACCGCGAAACACATTATTACATTTAGCGTGTTCCCGGAGCCATGATGATAAGGACCGTCAGATATGCCGACATGGAACTGGAAAGCCCTGTCGCGATCGTCGGTTTTCCAAGCAGCGGGCTGGTCAGCTCCATCGCGGCCAACTACTACGTGTCGCAGCTGAAGATGAAGGTCGTCGCCGGGATTTCCGGGTCCGACCTGCCGCCTTACTGCTTCATATACGAAGGCTCCGCCTATCCGCCGATAAGGATCTACGGGCACAAGGCTAAGGAGAAGAGGGGCAAGAAGGGCAAGGACGTGGTCGTCTGCCTCTCGGAATACGCCCCCAAGCCGGACCAGTGCTACGAGGTCGCCCACGAGATCATGGACTATCTGCGCTCCATAGGCACCGAGGAGATCGTGTGCCTCGAAGGGGTCCCCCGCATGAGCCAGGACGACAAGATGAGCGCGTGCGGCTCGGGGCCGTCCGCCGCCGAGATGATCAAGAAGGGAAGGCTCCCGAGGATGGAGAGCGGCATGGTCCGCGGCACCACCGGAGTCATGCTCTACGACGGGCCGCTGGCGGGGTTCAGCGTGATCTCCATAATGGTTCCTGGGAACCAGAGCATACCCGACCCGGGATCCGCCGCCGAGGTCATGGGGCCCATGTCGAAGATAGTCCCGGGGCTCAAGGTCGGGACGTCCATGCTCCTGAAGGAGGCCGAGGAGATCAACAAGCGCCTGACGGCGCCGGAACAGCCCGTGGACGACTCGCCCTTCTACGGCTGACCCGGAAAAGATTAAAGATGGGGGCCTTCCCCCCGTTTCCGGTCCTTCAGATTCCGAAGAACTCCTTGACGTTGGGCCTGAACATGTAGTACAGGAGCAGAGCCTGTATTATGAGGCCCACGATCGACACGCCGCCGGTGGTGAACAGGCCGACCACGCAAAGGATGATCGAGATGAACCCGAAGATCACTGCAAGATACCAGATGGCCTTCCAGCCGTTCCAGAATCCTCCTGCTATGACCAGGTTTATAAGGCCCATGACCACCAGAATACCGCCGGTCATTCCTCCCAGCGCCAGTTCGCCGACAGCGGCACCGCCTACCAACAGCAGGATGCCTGCCAAGACACCCAGAACTCCTGCGATGAAGTATAGTATAGCGATGATCGTTATGAGCAATGGACGAGACTTGTCATCTGCCATGGTTGCAAGACGGATGCCGGAAATTTATAATTAACCTTCAAAAAGCACTGTGCCGATGCTTCGGAGGCGGAGGCGTCTGCGACCGACAAGGATAATAACGTCCTGCCGTTGGCATCACCATGGAGCTCGTGCCCTCTAGATTCTTCATCACCAGCAGTTCCGCGGTGAGCGAGGTCTCCGACCTCAACGCCTTCGACATAGCGCTCATCAAAGCCGGCATAGGCGAGCAGAACCTGGTGTCGGTGTCCTCGGTGATACCGGAGGGCGCCGAGATGACCGAGATGAAGAAGATGCCCATGGGCGCCGTCACCCACTGCGTCCTCGCCCAGATGCGCGGATGCGAGGGGGAGACGATATCCGCCGGGATCGCCTACGCGTACCGCAAGGACGGGAAGGGAGGATACGTCGCCGAGGGCCACATACACGGCTCGGCGGAGTCCCTCAAGGAGATCCTGGGATGGAAGATGGCGGAGATGGCCCGCGTGAGGAGGACCGAGTTCGAGGAGACCCGGTTCCTGACCGAGGAGCTGTCCATCCCCATGGACCATTACGGATGCTGCCTGGCCGCGCTCGTATTCAGCGAGTACAGGCGATCTGATGACCTACGGCCTGTGCAAGTGCGAGTCGTGCGGACGCCCCAGGGTCGTGGACCTGTCGAAGAAGACGAGCAGGTGCCCCTACTGCGGAACCCCTCTGGACAGCTCCGCGGCCACGGTATACTTCACATCCAACGACCAGGGGGCGGTGAGGGAGGCCTTGGCGCAGGCGTCCGGGTTCGTCCCTCACGACGCCTCCGCGAAGAAAGGGCGCATCGCCGAGGCGGACCCCCATTCCACGCTCGTCTACAGGTACGAGCGCTGCTCCGGGCTGGAGACCAAGATGGAGATCCTCGCGGAGGGGCTCACGGAGCTCAAGGGAGAGTTCACCATGGAGGACGTCCGCGAGATCGCCGGAGACAAGGCGGAGAAGATGGTCTCGGCGATGCTGGACCGGTGCCTGATCATCGAGGTCAGGCCCGGCAGGTACAAGGCCTGAGCGTCGCCTTCCGGGCACGTCGCGCTTCTTCCCCTCCATCTTGAGGACGTCCCTCACGACGCCGGGAAGCCTGACGTACATGTTGCGGTAGAAGTAGAGCGCCGAGATTACCACCATGAGGACGAGGCAGGCGTAGTACACGATCACGCCTCCCATCTCCCCTCCGTGAAGGGCGACGGTCAGAAGCAGGTTGTACGCCACCAGCGGGATCAGCCCCTTCAGGAGGTACTGGTTGGGGTAGTTTCTGGCTATCCCCTCCCCGACGTCGGTGGCGCTGGCCCCGAGGATCAGGGAGAGCGACACGGATATCGCTACGATGGCCACCGCGGAGGCGTCGAACGACTCGGCGGCGTTCGCCGTGACGAAGCATATGCCGGTCGCGAGGCCGCTGGCCATCCCGAGGCCCAGGCCGTACCCGTAGAACACGGAGTCGGACTTGCCGCGGAACCTCCGGAGGTTCATGACGACCAGTATGGCCATCATCTCGACGGCCGCGAACAGGACCATGTATATGGGGTTCGACGCGAACCTGAACGTCGTCAGCGCGAGAAACAGAACGGAGCCTATCACCAGCCCGACCACGAACAGGCCGAAGAAGGCGGGGTCGCTGAAGAACGGCTGCTCCACCCTGGGATAAGTATAGTTCCTGACCACTAGGTACATGAGAGCCAGCGCGGGGCCTATCCCGAGGACCATGGCGAGGCCGAAGATCAGATCCATGCCAAGCCCACATCGTCGCCGTATTTTACCCTTACCGCCCGAGGTCCCGCCCATGAGCTTGTCGTAATAATGCATTACCATGCAGGACTCCTCGCAGCGGCCGCATGCGGTGCACCTATCGGGGTCTACCCTCATCCCGCCGGATATCCTGATGGCGCGCCTGCGACAGCTCTTAGCGCAAATCCCGCACTCGGTGCACATCTGCACCCTGACCAGCGCCTTGACCGCCATCGAGAAGACCTCCCTGGCCTTCCCCGCGTCCGGGGCGGTCACGGACACCTGCCCTCCTCCGAACAGCTTGGCCCTTCCTATGGGGGTCCTGAGCATGGCGATCTCGTAGTCCGGGGAGTACTTGGTGTCCCCGAACGTGCGCAGCGCGTCCTCGACGTATGAGAAGTCCCTGCTCCTCCTGACGTGGACGACCGCCTCGACGGAGTACCCTCCGGCGGCGCATGGGGAGGCACCTTTCAAGACGTCCATCGAGGGTCCGGAACCCGATTCCGGAACCGCCTTGACGTTCATGTCCCCGGCCAGCTGGACCATCTTGGGCGGAAGGACCTTCCACCTCCAGAACCCCATGCGGACGTAATCGTCCGAGAGGCCGGACCTCCTCGCGTAATCCTTCAGGTAATCCTCCCAACGGGAATACAGCTCGGGATGTATCCTCCCGGTGTTCCTCCACTCGCTGGACAGGCACGAGGGGCACAGATAGCACCCGATCCTCTCGAAGTCCTTGTCGTAGAGCGGATTGTATTCCAGGCCGGAATAGAGGATGTACGCCCACACGTCCGCGGCGCGCCACGAGCGTATCGGATTCAAGTTGACCTGGTTGGGGACGAAAGGGTTCCTGGTGACGAAGCCTATCCCCGAGCGGGCGTAGGACTCCAGCCAGCGGTTACCCTCCACGGTGACGGTGCCCTTCGGGAAATCCGACTCTATCATCGACGTGACCGGGCCCAGCTTGCAGACCTTGCAGCACCATCTGAAATCCTTCGCCGGCGGCCCGAACGCGTCCACGTTGCTCCAGAACCCGTCGCCTCCGGACGCGACATGGAGCCTCCTGCCCTCCTTCTCGACGAAGCGGCGGACGTACCCGACGGTCTCGGGGAACTCGAGCCCCGTGTCCAGATACATCAGGTCCAGGTCTCCGACCGCCTCGCGGGCGAGCCCGTAGGCCGCGAGGGAGTCCTTCCCGCCCGAGAATGAGACCGTGACGGGGAGGCCTCCGCAGGAGCCCTTCATGAACTCCTTTATCTCCCTGACCCCACGGCGGGCGAGGCGGCGGACGTGGTCCCTGTTGCACCTCACGAAATCGGACAAGTCCGCGTCTTTGGATTCGAATGTCCATTCAGGCACGGCTATGTCGCGGATCCTCACGGCCTTCTCCGCATCCCTGATTCCCTCGGAGGATGCCAGCGCGACCCCGGCCCCTATCTTGGACCCCTTCTTGAGTATCAGCGGGGCGCCCTCCCGGAACTCCCCGATGCACTCGGTGACGTTCTGCCCCGGGATGGCCTTCCCTTTCAGGTGTCCGGACATCCCTGCGAAGCGCACCACCCCCTTGACGGCCTCCTCCGAGAAGAGCTCCGCGCCCGCCTGCCTGAGGTCAAGGACCATGCGGTCCAGCCTGAGGTCGAACCTGACGACGGCTATGACCGCACCGAATGCGACGACCTCGTCGGCGCGATCCTCGCCGGGGACCTTGTTGAGGAACATCGCCTTTCCCCTCAGCGGGGAGTCCGTGCCGAACGCCTCGCTGAAAAGGCCGAGGACCATGTCTACGCTGTCCCCCATGCACGGCCTGACGTCTCCGGGGCTGTTGATCTCGAACTCCCTTCCGGACGAGCCGCAGACGGAGCAACGGTCTCCGAGAAGAATGGTGCCGCAGGAGTCGCACCATGCGGCGGGGACCTTTCCGTTAGCGACGTTTCTCTGGGACAATGCGAAGCACCGCCGGGAATATGCCCCTCGACGTATATCAAACCGGACGGGACGGGATATCAGATTTTATCTATGAGTGAATGAATCGGCACGCATGGATTTCGGCAGGAAGGTTTCGTCGGGACGCTTCAGCAGGACGGAGATCAGGGACATCTCCATCTCCGTGGCGGTTCTGTCCCTGGCGTTCATGCTGATGTTCGCGACGAGGAACAACACGTTCATACTGACCGCCTTCCGGACAACGTTCGGGGAGGGGGCCATGGCCTACGTCGGGCTCTTCCTCGCCTGCGTCGGACTGGTGGTGGTAAGCTTCCTGCTCCACGAGATGGGGCACAAGATCACCGCCCAGAAAAGCGGATACTGGTCGGAATACCGCATGTTCCCCGCCGGCCTCGCCTTCACGCTGGTCCTCTCCCTGGCGGGATTCCTGTTCGCCGCCCCTGGAGCGGTCATGATCGCCGGAGACCTGGACAACAAGACCAACGGGAAGATAAGCATAGCAGGGCCCGCGGTGAACATGGTGTTCGCGGCGGTCGGCCTTGCCGGAAGCCTTCTGGTGAACGGAAGCGTCTGGGTCGTGCCGTTCTACCTCCTCGCGAGCCTGAACGCCTCCCTCGGCCTGTTCAACCTCATCCCGATCCCTCCGCTGGACGGCTCCAAGGTCATCAAGTGGAACGTCTGGATCTGGATCGCCGGGATCGCCGTGTGCGCCATCGAGTTCATCGCCCTCATGCGCATGAGCTTCTATTACACGATTTGAACAAAAATGCTTGAAAAGGTTTGGAGGGGGGATTCCCCCTCACATGTATTCCTTGCAGGGGTACCTGAGGTTCCCGAGGAAAGGTCCGGCCCACTGCTCGAGCTTCCCGGGGTTCAGGATGTTGTCGGGATCCATCGCCTTCTTGATGGCCTTGATGGACGAAAGCTCCGAAGCCCTCTCCTTCATGTAGTTGGGGGCCTTGGAGATTCCCACCCCGTGCTCGCCGGTGACGGTTCCCCCGAGCTCGACGCAGACGTCGAAGATCTCGTTGACGGCCTTGACGCCCCTGTCCCACTCGTCCTTGTCCGTGGGGTCTATGACCATCTTGGTGTGGAGGTTGCCGTCGGAGGCATGGCCGTAGGTCGCTATGGTCACGTCGTACTTCTCGGCGATCTCCTGGAACGCCTTGACAGCCTTGGGCACCTGCGACACGGGGACCCCCATGTCGTCGGCCAGGGACACCGAGGCGCATCCGGGCTTCAGGGCGGACAGGGAGGTCATGACGGACTTCCTGGCGTCAGTCCACTGGGCGATCAGGCCCTTGTCCTTCGTGGGCGTGACGGAGACGGCTCCGACGGACTCGGCGACCTCCTTGACTATCGCGAGGTCCCTGTCGATGATCTCGTCGGTCTCCCCGTCGACCTCCACGATGCACAGCGCCCCGCACGAAGGAAGGGGATTCCCGCGGGCTTTGTTCACGGCGGTTATGCTCACGCTGTCCATGAGCTCGCAGGATGCCGGGATCAGCGGCTTGGCGATTATGGCGGATATGCACCTTCCCGCGTCCTCCACGGTGTTGAACCCGCACAGGCAGGAGGCGGACTTCTTGGGCTTGGTGGTGAGCTTGAGGGTCACCTCCGTGATCACTCCCAAGGTGCCCTCGGAGCCGCACATGAGGCGGGCCAGCTGATACCCGGACGCGTCCTTGATCGTCCTGGTCCCGCAGCGCACTATCTCCCCGTCGGCCTTCACGAACGTCAGCCCCAGGACGAAGTCCCTGGTGGCGCCGTACTTCACCGCGCGCATGCCGGATGCGTTGGTGGCCACCATCCCGCCTATCTGGCATGCCTCGGCCGAGCCGGGGGACGGGGGGAAGAAGAATCCGTACTTGGCGAGCTCCGCGTTGAGGTCGTTGTAGATGCAGCCCGCCTCTACGTCGACCCAGAGGTCCGCGACGCTGATCCTCTTGATCTTGTTCATCCTCTGCATGGCCATGACTATCCCGCCCCTTATGGGCACGGCGGATCCGCAGAGGCCTGTCCCGGATCCCCTCGGGACCACGGGAATCTTGTGCCTGCTGGCGATCTTCATGATCTCGGAGACCTGCTCGGTCGTCCTGGGCTGGACCACCATGTCGGGGGTCTTGTGGAAGATGGAGGCGTCGAAGCCGTACGTGTACAGGACGGCGGGCTCGACGGAATAGCCCTCCTTTCCGACGATCCTCTCAATCTGGTCGATTATCTCCTGTTCCATTGGAACACCTGTTGGTGCCCATGATTGAAAGCGTATATAGGTGATTCCCCGTGGACGGACGCCTCCGGGATGCGGACGGCGGAATGCCGGCCGTCGACAGTTTATATATCAGAACCAACTCGGCGAAGCATGAAATCCACCATTGTCCTCCTCGGCCCCCCGGGGTCCGGAAAAGGCACCCAGGGCGAGAAGCTGTGCTCCGAATTCGGATACGTGAAGCTGTCCACCGGGGACATGCTCCGCGAGGCCGTGAAGAACCAGACCGAGCTCGGCAAGAAGGCGAAGACCTACATGGACGCCGGCGCCCTCGTCCCCAACGACCTGATCATCGGCCTCATGAAGGAGAAGATGGCCGCCGCGAACGGCAAGGTCATCCTGGACGGGTTCCCCAGGACCCTCGAGCAGGCCGACGCCCTCGCCGAGCAGATGGACGTGGACATCGCCCTGAACCTCGATGTGGCGGACGAGGAGCTCATCAAGAGGATCACCATGAGGCGCTCCTGCCCCTCCTGCAACGCCGTCTACCACCTGGTCCACAACCCTCCCAAGAAGGACGGGGTCTGCGACAAATGCGGATCGGAGCTCTACCAGAGGGACGACGACACCGAGGCCACCGTGCTCAACAGGCTCAGGACCTACCGCGAGAAGACCATGCCCCTCGTCGGCTACTACTACGCCAAGAAGAAGCTGGTCACCATCGACGGCGTCGGCTCCATCGACGAGATCTACGAGAAGGTCAAGAAAGCGATCCAGTGAAACCATGGCGGACGGGCCCCCGCCCGCCTCCCTTCCGAATACAAAACTGTACTTAACTACAGATTTGTACTTTCGTACAAATTTGTATTTATATGACTTTTTGTACAAAAATAACTAATTATTGCGACTAATTTAGAACCAGGCATGAGGGACGCCCAATCGAAGCCCGCTCTGGACAGGAACGGATAGAGCCTTTTAGTCGCCCTTCTGGAAAAGGGGGATTGCAATCTCGCCGACCTGGAAGATGTGGTCAGGAACTTCACCACCAGGAAGGAGGCTCTCGACCGCATGTCGGAGATGGGGCTCGTAATCAAGGATCACACTGAATCCCCGCGCCTGTCGTTCAGCTACGTCCTGACCGAACGGGGAAAGTTCATAGCGGCGCTGGAGACCGTGGTGGAGAGGTGCGTCGAAGGCACCTTCGACATCGACAATGACGACCTGGAAGAGACCGTCAGGGCCCTGGTGTCCGGAGGGGAACGATGCCGACGGACTACAAGTGGCTGTTCTGCGAGAGCGACCTGGCCGGGATAATGCTGCTGGTCCTCGACAAGAAGGAGGTGCATTCCAAAGAGCTCCTCCGCGTCAGCAGCGGATACGACAAGATCAAAAAGAGGGCGTCGATGCTGGCGGATGCGGGACTGCTGAGCGTCTTGGAAGTCGAGAAGCCCCACCCTGCGACGACATACATGCTCACGGACAAGGGGAAGGAGGTCGCGTTCCTCTTGAAGAGAATCAAGTCCGTGCTGGACGGAGACCAGGAGCAAAACACGTTGGACGAGTACTATCAGGCCGATGACGACAGCCGACCTGATAGAAAACTTTTAGAACGAGGAATAAATCGGGTGGTTCGATAGCCTCGTAGTGTAGTGGTCAATCATGCGGGACTCTGGATCCTGCGACTGCAGTTCGAATCTGCACGAGGCTACTTCTTATCCTCCCTCTGTT
>JAFWTC010000021.1 GCA_017519045.1 Candidatus Methanomethylophilaceae archaeon | reverse complement strand
CGACGGTGAGGTTCACCCCTTTCAGGATCTCCCTTCCGCCGGCCTCGGCATGGAGGTCGACTATCTTCAGCATCTCGCTCATTTAATCCCTTATTCCGTTATATCCCGACCCTACTTATAACCAGCATCCCCGCGTCCGGCGATTTTTATACACATCCCCCATGGTTTCGGCGGAATACGGTCCGAGGAGGACGTCCGATTTGGATCGGCATGGGCGCGGGGACGCATTCCTATATAAGAGCGATAGGGAATCCGGCGGGCATGAAGATCCTCGCCCTCAACGGGAGCCCCCGGCCGATCGGCAACACCAGCAACATCCTGAACGACATGCAGGACGATTTCGAGAGGGAGGGCGTGGAGCTCGAGATCGTCCACCTCTACGAGTACCAGTTCGCCAACTGCAACGTCTGCCTCACCTGCGAGATCCGCGGGGACGGCAGATGCATGGACGAGGACGACGGCTTCAACGTCCTTCTCAACAGGATGCGCGCCGCCGACGCGATACTCCTGGCCGCTCCCACGTATTCCGGGGCGTGCCCCAGCGTCATGCAGACCTTCCTGGAGAGGGCGGCGCTCGTCCTCGAGAAGAGCGACCTGGGCCTCCGCGGAAAGGTGGGAGGCGCCGTTGCCGTCTATTCCCATCAGGGAGGGTCGCTCGTCTACAACCAGATGGTGGACTTCCTGCTGAACAACGGGATGCTCGTGGCCGGGGCTAACCCCCTGCCGATAGTCCGCGCGCTGAACTCTCCTCAGTATCTGGACGACAAGTCCGGGATGAAGGGTGTCAGGTCCCTGGTCGCGAACATGACGTCCGCGCTGATGCGCCTGAACGGGTACGAGCGATCAGAGGAAGTAGAATCCGCACTTCCCCGAGATGCAGGCCTTCGCGGCCGCGGACATGCGCTCCACAGGCCCCGAATACCGCCTGACGGCCATCTTGCCCTCCTCGGGGAGGGCCTTCTCCAGCGTCTCGCACTCCTTCAGCAGCCTCTCCGCGTCCGCGCACGAGAATATGCGGCCGTTCTTCGCGGATTCCGGTACGGACGCGACTATGGCGCATCCGTGCTTCTCCGCTATCGAGGGGAGGAGGCTGTTGTCCGGACCGAAGGCTCCGATGCATCCGCGGCCGGAGTCCCATGACAGCGGGCAGGAGGAGCAGATGTCCTTCATCTCGTCGAACGAAAGCATGTCCCATCCGGTCATGACCTCAATCGCCGACGACAGGACCTTCTCCCTGTCCGCGGGGGACAGCGGTTCCACGGAGGCCCATCCGGTGCAGAGGGGCTCCGCAAGCCCTTCCAGCTTCTTCCTGTCATCCTTCTTGAGCGAGCTCAGATAGACGAGGTCGTCGTCCGGATCCAGGTCGTTCCTTTCCGAGAAGGCGTCCCAGTCGCCGATCTCGGCCATTGCCTTCTCCTTCGGAATCACCATGTCCTTCTCCAGGAGGCCGTCCAAGCCGCTGCCGGGTCCGACCTTGACCCTGACGACCTTCTTCCTGTGATCCCTGCATCCCGCGTTCTCGGCCTCTCCCTCGCATATCGCGATGTTTATCCCCATCGTCTTCTCCTCCTTCTGCCGGTGCCGTATCCGTAGTCCTCGTCCTCGTAGTGGCCCATGACGAACAGCTCGTACCCGTCCGGGTCGTACTTCTCGAGGAAATCCTCCCTGTTGTCCCTGTACTCTCCGTAGAATATCGGGATCTTGAGGAGGTTCAGCAGCGCCATCACCCCTATCACTCCGGTGAAGAACGCCTCCACCACGAACTCCGAGCCTTCTGAATTGAATCCGATGACCTTCCCGAGGCTCCCGAAGTTGATTATGAACAGGAATCCCACGTAGCTTACCGCCATGCGGACTATCTGCGCGTAGATCCTGTTCTTGTCCCCCCTGCGGTGGAACCCGACTATGAAGGACATCACCGCCATCACCGGGCTCAGGAGCATCGCCCTGTCCAGCATGGCCTCCACCCCGGCGAAGTCTATCCCGGAGGGGTCGGCGTCTATGCCGAACATGGACGGGTCCTTGATGAGCATCTTGATGGCGTAAGGAAGCAGGACGTAGAACAGCATGGAGATTCCGGCGGCCAGGAGCCCCAGCGGGATGCTGTACCTCTTGCCGCTCCTCTTCATCTCTTCGCCCCCTCTTCCAATGCCCTGAGCACCTCGATGAGGCCCTTCACGGTGTCGTCGGACATGCTCACGGAGGATGCTCCGGAGAGTATGCTGACCGGGCCCTTGTCCAGCGCGTTCTGTATGGATGCCGACGGGCGTGCGTTCCTTCCGTCCAGTTCCATCACTCCGCCCTCGATCTTGAAGCCGGTGTACTCGCCAATCCTTCCCTGGGCGGATTCGCCCGCGGGGACGCCTTCCACGAAGTCCCTGTCGGCGCCCTCGGTCCTGAAGGAGTATCCTGTCGTCTCCGTCTCGGTGGAGATCTTCACGTCGAACACCGCCGAGGACCCGTAGTCTATGTGGACCCTGACGTACTCGTCGCATCCGAGCGCCAGGGCGGAGTACTTGGCGATCGTGGGGACGGTGTAGTCCAGATGGAGGACCTTCCCCTCCTTCACGTTGGCGGAGGTCGCCGGGAGTATGATGTCCGAGTCCTTGTATCCTATCGTGACGTCGATGGAGGATATCCCGGAGACTATGTCGGGCAGGCGCATGTCCATCACGGTCCTGTCCCTGAGGGAGTCCCTGTAGACGATGCGGTCCTGGGTCAGCAGCTTTCCTTCTGAATCTATGACCTTGGCGGACGCCGCCCCGCTGGATATTATCCTATACGCCAGCGGCGTCACGTCCGTTCCGACAGGTTCAGAATACTCCCCGTACAGGACGCGGCAACCCTTCTTGTCGCCCACGGCGTCGGAGATGTTCTCCGCCAGGCTCGAGGCGTTCATCCCGGTCAGGTCGTATTCCGAATCGGTTGCCGTCTCGAGCTCCCATCCGTCCTCGGACATGTGGAGCATCGCGGAGGCCATGGGCGCGGTCAGGATGACCACCGCCGCTACCACGGCGACCGAATACAACGTCCTGGCTGCCACCTCCGCTTTCATGCTCCGGGAATGCGCGCGCTTCGATAAAACGGTTGGCAATATGCGTGCGTAAAGTTAGGGTAGATCGGAGCTGCGTCAGAAACGGGGCCTTGCTCGAATTAAGTCTTTGGGTTTAGAAGATGTGGTCCCGATGTACTCGATACGATTGTTGACAGCGGTTCATTCACGACTTTCCAGTCGCCGAACTCGGGGATTCGACCCGCATGTCAATGTTTGGTCGTATTGGAGAGATTATTTGAGAGAATGAGGCATTATTACCAGTAATAAATTTCAGTGTTAAAAGTAATACGAACAATTAAAAAGTAGCAAATTTTATGTGGTGTCGGTCCTATGAACAATAAGGTATTAATAGCAATAATAGCGGCCGTGGCCGTGGTGGCGATTGTCGCCGCCGCTGTTCTTCTCATGGGGAACGGCAACAACAATTCCGGTCCGAGTACGCCTGACACTCCTGATACCCCTGTCTCCGACAAAGTCGTCGACGGAAGTCTCTGGGTTCTTGGAAACGCCAACAATGACACAACGATTGACAACAAGGATGTCACATACATCCAGAACAAGATAAAGAACGGAGGGCTGACCTCGGAGGACCGTCTTTGGTGCGATGCTAATTACGATGGGAAAGTCGATCAGTCCGACGTGGATTTCGTCAAGAAACTGATCGCAGGGACCTCTTCCACAATCTATTATCGCAATTACAACGGATACGACGGGGCGACCGACACCGTGAAGGGCAGCGTCGTCAAGTTCAACGTTCCTGATGCCAGCAAGCCCATCTATCTGATGTTGGAAGGAAGGTGTCTCGCCGAGGAAGTCCTCGTGGTCACCTCTCAGAACCACGATCATTACAAGGTTGTCGCTGCCAGCAAGCAGTGCATGGATTACAACGGACAGCTCCAGTTCTTCGATGAGAGCTATACCAAGAAGTACGGGATCGAGGTCATGATGACCACGAACCGCAACATCTCTCCCGAAGAGGTAGCCACTCTCGAGAAGAAATACAATGACGGGATGCTCATAATGTGCATGGGCGCTGAGGACACCTACAACAAGGGGATAGAGGAGAAGATCTCCGGATATGGAACCACCCAGGTCATTCGTCTCCCCTCTTGGGAGCATGGGCTTTGCCTCAGCGGAACCCTTACCTTTGGATATCTTCTCGGATCGCAGGGCAACATCTCCGGGAAGTCCTCCTGGCAGATGGCCAACGAATACGCGGATTGGAACATCAAGTACAGCAACATCATAATCGACGCTACCAAGAACCTGACCGCCAGCCAGAGGAAGACGATAGCCAATTTCACCATCTCCGAGTCCAGCGATGGGGTATTCACCTACAGCGTATCCACGGCCGGAGGGGACCCCTACAACTATTCCACGAAGGCCGGAGGCAACAACCTCGGCTCCAGGTTCGCCGGCACGGACTCCAACGGCAGCAAGTCCGTCACCGTCGAGGACATAGCCCAGTATGCCAGGAACGTCGACGTCATAGTGTTGCAGACGGCCGGGGAGGCCTTCGATCCCGTCGGCGGGCCCCAGAGGTCTGTCAACACCGTCAACATGGGCGTCAGGGCGTTGAACGGATACGTCACTCCGAACGCCGACATTTACTCGATGTCGTTCGCGTTCTTCAACGGGGCGTCCCATATCATCAGCATGGTCCTCTACGCCCAGTTCATGTACGGGGACACCATCAAGGAGATAGGCGACCTGGATTACAAGGCGATCTACAAGGAGTACTGCAAGTTCACCGGATGGGAGGACAGGGACTTCGGATATCTCGTCATCTATAGCGGCCCCAGGCACACCACCACGCCGATCTGAAACCATCGAGGGGGCATCCCCCCTCTTTTCACCAGGAGGCATGAGACGATGGACGATTTGATCCGTCAGCATTGGAGCGGACGCGCAGGCGGCTACGGCGAGTTCACCCGCAGCAAATACGATTCCGTCAAGGAGAGGACGGCTTGGGAAGGGTTGTACTCCGAGGTGCTGGAAGGTTCGGGGAAGAAGGTCTTGGACTGCGGATGCGGACCGGGCGCGGCCACGTTGAGGCTGACCGACCTCGGGTACGACGTCACCGGTCTGGACTTCTCCGCCGAGATGATAGAGGAGGCCAAGCGCAACATGGAGCGTTACGGCAAGAAGGCCACATTCGTACAAGGGGATGCGGAAGACCTCGATTTCGAAGACTCCTCCTTCGACGTCGTCGTCAGCCAATACATGCTCTGGACCGTCCCGCATCCCGAGAAGGTCATCGGGGAGTGGCACCGCGTTCTCCGCCCCGGAGGACGTCTGGTCTACGTGGACGGCGACTGGTTCAAGAATTCCAGCGGAAAGGGGCTTAATTATTCCATGATGAGGTTCGTGCAGACGTTCAAGCCTCGCAAGCAAAGCAGCTCTTCGAAGAAAGAATTCTCCAGCGAGAGGCTCTGGTCCGCCGACGCCGTGCGCCCCGAAGCCGACGTCAGCATGCTGACGGACGCGGGGTTCGTCGGCATAAGGCAGAAGCGCGACATCGCCAGGAGGGTGATGCCCGGCATGACCTACTATCTGGACTCGCTGGATTGCGAGTATTTCATGATGGTCGCGGACAAGCCGGAGGATCGGTCGCGATGGACCACAGGGACGTCCTGATGGCCGCAGTCATAGCAGTCATCTCGGTAATGACGGCATTATGCGGATACGGGATGGTCCAGCTGTTCGACGACATCACGGGTGGAGACCCTCTAGCGCACGACTGCACGTACACGTTCGGCGGTACCGTGGACGACGTCCAGGTATCGGGGACCGGGGAGTCCAGATACGGCAAGGAGAGCGACTGCCTCATAGTGTACGACTTCCACTTCCGTTCGGAAGGGACAGCGCCCTTCTCGACGTCGTTCTCCCTGGTCTGCGACGGCGAAGGCCGCCCGACCGACGAATACTCCCACATCGGAACAGATGCCGACGGGACAGAGGTCTGGTCTCATTTCGAAGACGGGACCACGATAACCTACCATATCGGCGAAAACTGCCAGGTCCGCCACCTGACGATGATTTCCGGCTCCATCGACATCCGCGCGGACATAACCGTTTAACCCGCACTCCAGGACGGAGCGTAGCAAGATGAAGAAAATACTATTCGGAGGGAAGGAGTCCGGGCCGGAACTCGGGTCGGACAGCGACACGATAGTCGCGTTTTATGAGCACGGGAGAGCGAAGAAGGTTCTAGGTCTTCTTTTCTTCATAGCGATCCTCGTCGTCATCTCAGGATATGCGATGGGGATGGGATCGTACAGCATCTCGTTGACGGAGGTCTACGGGGTCATATGGGAGCATCTGACCCACATGTCCGACGGGATAACGTCGCTGGACATGAGGGTGGTCTGGGATGCGAGGCTTCCCCGTCTGCTGACCGCTCTCGTGGCCGGAATCGGGCTGGCGGCCGCGGGAGCCTGCATGCAAAGCATGTTGAAGAACCCCTTGGCCGACCCTTACACTACAGGAATATCGTCGGGAGCGTCGTTCGGAGCAACCATCGCCATCGTCCTCGGGATAACCATCGGCGGATCCGGGGGAATAGTCGTGAACGCCTTCGTGTTCTCGCTCATACCCACCGCGGTCATCCTCCTGCTCTCGACCTTGAAGAAGTCCTCCCCGACCACCATGATCCTCGCGGGGATCTCCGTGATGTACGTATTCAACGCGCTGACCTCCTGGCTGATGCTCACCGCGGACGAGACCCAGATGGCCGCCGCCTATGAATGGACCATCGGGACCCTCAACAAGGGCTCCTGGACCACCCTGCCTGCGATGTTCGCCGTCACTGCCGCGGGTTCGTTGGCAATATTGTTCAGCACGAAGTACCTCAACGCCATGAACGCCGGGGACGATTTCGCCAAGACCCTGGGCGTCAACGTCAACAAGATACGCATCACCCTGCTCGGGGTCGTATCCGTGGTCGCCGCGGGAATCGTGAGCTTCACCGGGGTTATAGGGTTCGTCGGACTCGTGGCCCCCCACATGGCCCGCATCCTCATAGGATCGGACAACAAGCTCCTGATCCCTGGATCGATGATCTGCGGAGCGATCATGATGGTGGGTTGCGACATAATCTCCAAGCTGTTCACGACGTCTGCGCTTCCGATAGGGATCATAACGTCCCTGATAGGAGGGCCGATTTTCCTGATCCTGATAATGAGGCAGAGGAAGGAGGCCTGGTGATATGGGAATAGAGATAGAGCATCTGCATTTCGGATACAGCGAGAAGGAGATCCTCAACGACATCTCGCTGACCATAGACGAGGGGAAGCTGACCTGCATCCTGGGCCCCAACGGAGTGGGCAAGTCCACCCTCATGTACTGCATCAACAAGCTCCAGAAGCTGAACTCCGGGAGGATATCGTACGACGGCGTCGATCTGGCCACGGTCAAGATGAAGGACATGGCCAAGCTGTTCAGCTTCGTCCCCCACGCCGAGGAGGACGTGTTCAGCATGAGCGTCATGGATACCGTGCTCATGGGGAGGCATCCGCATAGCGGGTTCTCTATGACCAAGGAGGACCTGAAGATCGCGGCCGACAACATCCGCCTTCTGGGGGTCGAGGACCTGTCTATGAGGAGCTTCGACGAGCTCTCCGCCGGACAGCATCAGAGGGTGATGATAGCCAGGGGCCTGACGCAGGAGCCGAAGGTCCTCATGCTGGACGAGCCCACGGCCAACTTGGACGTCAAGTACCAGATGTTGGTCATGAAGATGCTCCGCGACATCACCCGCCTCAAGGGGATCACCGTCCTGATCATCTGCCACGACCTGAACGTGACATCGATGTTCGCGGACGACATAATCCTCCTGTACGGCGGAAAGGTCTTCGCCCATGGGACTTCGGAGGAAGTGCTGACCGAGAGCAACGTGGAGACCGTCTACGGCGTCAAGTGCAAGGTGTCCGAGATTCAGGGGAGGCCGCACATAGCTCTTCTGGACGGCGACTATCTGGAGACGCACATCTCCGCAAGCTCGAAGGACAGCATCGAGGATGCGTTGGAGTCAGAGGAGCTGAAGGGGCAATCGCTCGTCACGGGGGATGAATGATTCCGCCTGGGGACCTCCCCGGGTCTTCTTTCTCAAATGTCGGGAGTATCGCCGGCCTGCACGGGTCGGCGCTCTCGATCCCGGCATCTTCCGATTCGCAGGTGATGGCATGGTCGAAGCGCCTGAGAGGCATTTCATCGAACATTCCGGACACCGTCTGTGCGTGAACGCGTTTGACGGAGAGGGTCCGCAGGAGTACGTCGTCCTGCACGGAGGCCCGGGAGGGCGCAGCGAGCTCGGATTCGGGGAGGCCTTGTCGGCGTGGCATAGGACGGTCATGTACGACCAGTTAGGCGGGGGCATGTCCGACAGGCTGACCGACGAGGACGAGATCGACTTCCGGTACTATCTGGACGAGGCCTAGGACGTCGTCCCCCGGATAACCCGTGGAGACTACGTCCTTATAGGCTATTCGTGGGGGGCCGCGCTGGCCGCAGGATACGCCGCCGGCTGTGAAGATCCGCATCTGAAGGGGCTGGTCCTGGTGTCGCCGTTCCTCAGCGGACCGGTTTGGACCGAGGACCAGATCTCGATCCTTTCAGAGGTCTCTCCCGAATACGCGGAGCACATGAGGATCTACGCGGACGAGGGATACGTCGGCCCCGAGGCGATGGAACTTCTGGGAGAGCTGTTCGAAAGGAGCTTTTTCATGCACGAGGAGAACCGTTCCAAGGCCAAAGGGATGGCTAGGATTCCGACGGGCGAGGTCTGCCTCAGGCTATGGGGAAGGAACGACGGCATCCCCATCGGGCCGCTAAGGGATTTCGACATCACGTCCAGGCTGCGGGATGTCGGCGTTCCGACGCTCATCATGTACGGCTCCAGGGACCAGATCACCAAGAGGTCTGCGGAGTCCTTCCGCGATGCGATAGCCGGATCGGAATTGCTGGAGGTCGACGGCGCGGGGCACTACACCCTCAGGGAGGAGCCCCGCATCTACGCGGATGCGATCCATCGCTTCACGGGCCGATCCCGTCAGTTCCACGTCTCCGTCGATCCGTTGACGATGGCATGGAGGCATCCGTGCTAAAGGTTAAACGACGGTCATGGATACTTAATCCAAAGTGCATCATATGTTCCAAGTCGCTATCTACGGCAAGGGCGGCATCGGCAAATCGACCATGGCCGCCAACATCTCGTTCTCCCTCGCGAGCCGCGGCAAGAAGGTAATGCAGGTCGGGTGCGACCCCAAGCACGACTCCACCCGCCTCCTTCTGGGCGGAAGGGCCCAGACCACCGTTTTGGATTACGTCCGCACCACCCCGGTGTTCCGCAGGAAGCTGGAGGACGTGGTCGAGACCGGGTCCGGAGGAGTGATCTGCGCCGAGGCCGGAGGGCCCGAGCCGGGGATAGGATGCGCCGGGCGCGGGATACTGACGACGTTCGACACCCTGAAGAAGCTCGGGGCGGACTCGATGGACGTCGATGTGAAGATCTACGACGTGCTCGGCGATGTTGTCTGCGGAGGGTTCGCGGTCCCCTTGAGGGGGGAATACGCGGACGCGGTGATACTCGTCACCTCCGGGGAGTTCATGTCGATGTACGCCGCCAACAACATCATGAAGGGGCTATCCAATTTCGATACCGGGAAGCCCCGCGTCCTAGGCATGATCCTCAACTCCCGCGGAGTCGACGGCGAGGAGGAGAGCGTGAGGAGGTTCGCCGTCGCGGCCGGGATCCCGGTGATAGCGGTGATACCCAGGGACGACGCGTTCAGGGACGCCGAGGCGAACGGCCACACCGTCAGGGAGATGCATCCGGAGTCGGAGATATCGAAGCGCGTGGACGAGATCGCCTCGATGATAGCGGATGCCGCCGACGGGAAGAGGGGGCTGTTCTATCCGAAGCCGCTGGACGATCTGCAGCTGTCCGACCTGGCCGCAGGAAGGGAGATCCGTCCGGGGACCGGCGCGCCGGCCGACCGAATCCAATGCCCCGGATGCGGGCGCAGGACCACGATCCGCGACACCCGCATAATGAACTCCTGCGCCGCATACGGGGCCTTGTCCGCCTTCATGAGGATAACGGACTTCACCGTCGTGCTGCATGGGCCGCGCAGCTGCATGTACCTGATGGACATGAGCCATGAAGGCTCCTCCCTGCAGCTACATTCCCGCGGTCTGTACGACTTCCCGCCGAGGCACAATCTCGTCTGCACCATGATGGACGATTCCGTGTCCATCTTCGGAGGCGTGAGGATGCTGGAGGAATGCCTGGAGAAGACCCTCGACGGCGGCGCGGACAAGGTCGCGGTGGTCACCACCTGCATGCCGGGGATAATCGGCGACGACACCGCCAGGGTGGTGGAGAAGGCCTCCGCGGCGCATCCCGGGGCCATGATAATCCATATGCCTACCGACGGCGACGTGGCCGGGGAGTACGGGGACGGCGTCAAGATGGCCGTGGAGTCCATCCTGGGGATGATCGACAACTCAGTCGAGTCCGAGGAGGGTTTCGTGAACCTGGTCGGGACCTCGTTCTTCGACATCCATTCCCGCAGGTACGCGGACGAGGTCGACCGCATGCTGGCCGTCTTCGGGGAGAAGGTCAACTGCAGGTTCCTGGACGAGATGACTTATGATACGCTTGTCAACTACTGCCGCGCGTCCGTGGACATATTGGTCTCAGACGTCCCCGCCAACAGGGAGCTGATGGGGATGATCACTGAACGTACGGGCAGGAAGCCGTTCCAGGCGTCACTTCCGGTAGGAATGAGGGAGTATGCGGAGTGGATGAGGCTCATGGGCGCCCGCACCGGCAGGTCCGAGGACGCCGAGAGGGAGATAGCCGCCGCCCGCAAGGAATACGAGGAATGCGTCCGGAGGCGTCGCCGCCGCTTCGAGGGGAGGAAGGTCATAGTCATCAGCCGCATGAACCGCAGCAGCGACTGGCTGGTCGATCTGCTGTTGGATCTTGGAGCTAAGATCGTCAGGCTCGGATGCTTCCCGAGCCCCAGGAAGGACGGCACAGACGCGTTGTCCCGCTACATCGGCATGCTGACCGAGAACTACAGCATCGACATGCTGGAGGACGACATGGACAGGCTGTCCCCGGACCTGCTGATCTGCGATCTGATATACCCGGTCAGGAACGGCTGCAGGTTCGCCAGGATAGGCAAGGCCGGGATAGGGCTGCGCGGCGTGCTCGATTATGCGGAATACCTTGAGAACATTCTCCGCCTTCCGGCCACGGACGGGTGGAGGGAGGCCGTGAGATGAGGACGCTTCCGGACGGATTCAACGGCGCCGTGATGGCGGTCGAGAGCATAGAGGACGCCGCCGTGTTCATACACGGGCCGGGAGGGTGCAGGGTGAGGCACATGGTGCACTCGACGTCCACCTTCCCGAGGATAGCTCCCGGGTCGCCGGAGGACTACTACGGCATCTATTATTATGGCTATCCGAGGGTGCCTGCGTCCTATCTGGACGAGTACGACTTCATCAACGGGGCGTACTACAAGCTGGCCGAGGCCATGCCGATAGTAGGCGCGAAGGAGCCCGGGCTGGTCGTCGTCATCAACTCGCCGGGGGCGGGGCTGATCGGGGACAACCACGAGCGGGCGATAAGGGAGGCCGGCCTCGAGGGGAAGGCGATGTTCATGGACGAGTCCCTGGTCTCGCTTCCCGTCTCGGAGTGCTACGGCCACACCCTCAGGGCGGTGATGGAGCACCTGTCGCCTGAAAGGAGGAACGTCAGGAAGGGGACGGTGAATCTTTTAGGCCTGTCCCTGTTCGACAAGGACTGGGCAGAGGCGAAGGAGGAATTATCCGGATTGCTGGAGGCCATGGGGCTGGAGGTCCTCTCCGTGCCCGGTGCAGGGGCGTCCCTCGACGGCCTGAGGTCTTCCGTTGAAGCCGAGGCCAATGTCATCGTGTGTCCGGAGATGTGCGCCGGGCTGGTCGATTACTATGAGAATCTAGGTATTCCCACGATCCGTTCTTCCAAAGGGGCGCCGGTAGGATTCGACGCCACGAAGGCTTGGGTGAAGACTGTGGCGGAGGCCATGGGTAGGGACCCGTCCCCGGCGCTGGACGTGATAAGGAAAGCGGAAAGGAAGGTGTATGACAAGCTCACCGGGATGAGGTACGGCGCCCTGAGGCTCAGGGGGCTGACGTTCTCGGTCGCCGCGGCGGCATCAGTGGCGAGGCCGCTGGCCGAGTGGCTTTACTCCTATCTTTCCATGGTCCCGGTGGCCGCATCCGTGGATCCCGGGTCCGATCCCGCGGAGACCGAGGCACTGAAGAGGTTCCTGGACGAGAAGGACTTCCCGGAGGCGTTCGGGCTGGAGCCGGTGCCGTGCGACGTCGTCCTCTGCGAGGGGATAACCGCAAGCGCCATGCAGCTCGCCGAGGAGTGCCTGATAGCGATACCCATAGGGCACTCCTGCTCCGGGATGGACGACATGATCCCCCGCCCGGTGTACGGGGTGCAGGGCGCCAGGTACTTCCTGGACGAGCTCATGCATGGAGTGAGGGGGACCTGAGCCCCCTTCACACCTTTCTGGTCTTGAGAAGGTAGAGGTCTATCGCGAAGAACGCGATCCCGAACGCGACCAGGACGACCAGGGACATCCAGGGGAAGTCCAGGTAGTCGGGCAGCGCGGACGCCCTGATGATTTCGCTGGCGTGGGTCAGGGGCATGCAGTACAGGATGGCCTGGAAGACCGGGTTCAGTGAGGAAACCGAGAAGAAGGTGCCGCACAGGAAGGTCATCGGCAGGATCAGGAGGCTGTTCAGGGTGGCCATGCTCTGATGGGACTTGGCCAGCAGCGCCGCCATCATCCCGAGCATGGAGAACACCATGCAGGCCAGGAGGATGCAGATGATCACCAAGGGAGACAGGACCAGCTCCGGAGCCAGGAACAGCCCCAGGAAGTAGATCAGGAAGCAGCTCAGCATCCCCCTCAGGAGCCCGAGGACGCTCTTCCCCAGCACGATGGCCGGAAGGCTCAGCGGGCACATCATCATCTCATCAAAACTACGATAGTAGAGCCTCTGGACGTTCATCCTGGTCGCCGTCGAGGAGAACGAGGACGAAAGCGACGACAGGGCGGCGATACCGGGGATGACGAAAGCTACGTAAGAGACTCCTATGTCCGTCTGCCCTGATCTCAAACCGTATCCGAACGCTATCAGGTACAGCAGCGGGCTCATGACGCTCATGACCAGGATGTTCCAGAAGTTGTGCTTGAAGAACATCAGGTCTCCCCAGGCGACGTGGTACGTCTCGGTCAGAAGGTTGCTCATTTCTGTCCCCCCACGCTCTTCCCGGTCATCTCCACGAACACGTCCTCCAGGTTGGTGGCCCTGATGGACACGTCCCCCTCGAGGGAAGAGGCGTACGTGTTGGCCTCCTCCCTGCTCTTGAAGTATCTGTAATCGGTCTTCCCGCCGGAATGGCACTCGACGGCGACCTTCCCGACCCTCTCGCAGAGGCTTTGAGGATCATCTAATGCTATGATCTTGCCCTTGTCGATGATCCCGACGCGGTCGCAAAGCGCTTCGGCCTCCTCGATGTAGTGGGTGGTGAGGATGATGGTGGTCCCGTCGTCGTTCAGGTTCTTGATCACGTCCCACAGAAGACGGCGGGCGTTGATGTCCAGCCCGGAGGTGGGCTCGTCCAGGAAGAGCACCTCGGGATGGTGGAGCATGGTGCACACGATCGCGGCCCTCTTCTTCCACCCTCCCGACAGGGAGTCCACGGGCTTGTCCAGGTATTCCTCCAAGCCGAAGAAGTCCGAGAGCTCCTTGATCCTCTTGTTGCGCTCGGCCTTCCCGATGTCATGGTACATGGCGTGGGATATCATGTTCTCGCGTATGGTCAGGTCCTTGTCCAGCGAGACCTGCTGCTGGATGACCCCCATGCGGCTCTTCGCCTCCGCCGGGTTCTTGAGTAAGTCGAACCCGGCCACGACGATGCTCCCGGAGTCGAAGCCGGTGAGCGTGGACACGCACCGCAGCGTCGTGGTCTTCCCGGCGCCGTTCGGACCTAGGAAGCCGAACAGCTCCCCTTTCCTGACGCTCAGATCCAGGCCGTCGACGGCGGTCTTGTCGCCGAACCTCTTCACGAGGCCTTTGATCTCGATTATGTTCTCCATTCGAAGCCCTCCGCGGTCCCCCTCGGACGCGGCATCCATGTCAGGTTGCATGGTCATATTTTACTGTTTCTAGAAATACAGACCGATTCCCTGACGCTGTTTATTGGGATTCCCTTTTCCTTGGAGATGCGGGAGAGGTCGTCGTGCTCTATCTTTCTTTTAACGGTCCCGTGGCCTTCGGAGACCTTGACGCGGACCTCCCCGTACTGGGTGTCCTAGATTTCGAAATGCGACGTCATCTCGTACCTGTCGGCGTCTGTTACTCTAATCCCAATGGTGGATGTGTTCCTGAGCATGGAGCCGGCGACGGCGTCGGCGTCCTTGGAACGGCACACGCAAGTGAGGACGTGGCCCGGCCTCCCCTTCTTCATCATCGCGGGGATGACGAAGGCGTCTAGGGCTCCGTCGGCCATGAGGGCGGGGATGGCGGCGCCCAGGTCCTCCGCGGTCATGTCGTCGATGTTGCACGATAATACTTTCACCGCCGGCATGGTCTTGCCGGAATCCCCGATGAAGGCGCGGAGGGCGTTGGGAATCTCGGATTCCCTTCCCCCGAGGCCGCATCCGATCCCGTCGACGGCCATCCGGGGGCGGGGGCCGTACTCCTCCGCGAAGTGCTTCACTATGGCGGCCCCGGTGGGGGTCGTGAACTCTCCTTCAATATCTCCGGCGTAGGTCGGGATCCCCTTGAGTATGATGGCGGTGGCAGGAGCTGGAATAGGAAGGGATCCGTGGGCGCACTGGACGTATCCGTGTCCGGTGCGTAGCGGGGACGCTTCTATCCTATCGGGGGACAGCCTTTCGATGAGCACGCAGGCGCCTACGACGTCGGCGATGGCGTCCAGCATGCCTACCTCGTGGAAGTGGACCTCGCCGACGGGAACGCCGTGGGCCTCGGCTTCAGCGGATGCGATTATCGAGTAGATGTCGACGGCGTGCTTTTTGACGTTCTCCGACACGTTCAGGCCGCGGATTATCTCCAGGACTTCCGGGAGGCTCCTGTGATGATGTTCGTGATGGATGTGCTCGTGCTCCTCGTGTCCATGGACGAGCACGGTGGCCTTGGTTCCGCGGAGGTGGCCCCTCTCGCCCTTCCCGAAGGAGTAGGACGTTTCAGGGACTCCAACGGAGGAAAGGATGCGCTCGGCTTCGCCTTCGTCCAGGAGCTCTGACAACGCTCCGAGTATCATGTCGCCGGAGGCCCCGGCGTTGCATTCCAGATAGAGTATCCTCATCTCGACGTCCTCCTGTCTATCATTGCTGCGATGTACCCCGCTCCGAACCCGTTGTCGATGTTGACCACGCTCACCGTGGATGCGCAGGAGTTCATCATCGTCAGCAATGCGGACAGCCCTTCGAAGGACGATCCGTATCCTACGGAGGTGGGGACGGCTATCACGGGGACGTCGACCATGCCTCCGACCACGCTTGGGAGGGCGCCCTCCATCCCGGCGACGGCCACGACGGCGTTAGCGTCCATCAGGACTTCCGCGCGGGACAGGAGGCGGTGGATCCCGGCGACTCCCACGTCGTATAGGCGTTCGACGCGGCATCCGAGGGTCTCGGCGGTGATGGCGGCCTCCTCAGCGACCGGGATGTCGCTGGTCCCGGCGGTGACGACGCAGATGTATCCTTTCCTTTCGGGCTTCGGAGGGTCTCCGGCGACGCACATCCTCGCTTCAGCGTGATATTCGCACCTGATTCCGAGGGATTCCATGGCTGTCTTGACGTCGGGG
>JAFWTC010000020.1 GCA_017519045.1 Candidatus Methanomethylophilaceae archaeon | reverse complement strand
TGTCCGAAGGCGCCCCGGCGGCCTTCGCGACGGCCACGACGTTCTTGTTGTTGATCGCATGGATGTAGCCGGACTTGGGGGACTTCACCTCGAAGCAGTACTTCCCGGGCTTGAGGTCCTCCGACTTCAAGTCGGGCCTCCCGCCCTGGGCGACCACGATCTCCATGAACTTGCGGTAGGCCTCCCCCGAGTCGAGGATCTCCCTGGCCTTTGCCGCGCCGTTGGCTATTCCGGCGACCTCCAAGATTATGCCGGCACAGTCGCAGGCCTTCTCCACCACGGCTGCAGGATGCTTGTTGCCCTCGAGGATGCTTATGCACTCCCTGGCCTCCAGGTTGGGGCCGACGGCGTACCCGACGGGCTGGTCGGCGTATGTGATGGCGCACTCGACGTGCATTCCTATCCTCTCGCCCAGCTCCATCAGGTCCTTGGCGTACTTCTTGGCGTCCTCGATGGTCTCGACCTTGGTCCCGGCCCCGGTCGGGATGTCGACGACCAGATGGGTGGCGCCGATGGCCAGCTTCTTGCTCATGATCGATGCGAGCATCTGCGCCCGGGGGTTGATGCCCAGGGGGTGCTCCACCTTGATGACCATGTCGTCCACCGGGGCGAGGTTCATGGACCCTCCCCAGGAGAACACGCCTCCGATCTCCTGCGTTATCTCCTTGAGCGTGTCCGCGTCGATCTCGACATTGCAGAAGGTCTCCACGAAGTCGGAGGTCCCGCAGGCGCTGCTTATGGCGCGCGAGGAGGTCTTCGGTATCATGATGCCGGCGGCGGCCACGATCGACACCACTATGGGCGTGACCTTGTTTCCGGGGACTCCGCCAAGGCTGTGGAAGTCGAACACGGGGCCCTTCTCGAACTTAATCATGTCCCCGGTCTCGGCCATGGAGACCGTGAAATCGGCTATCTCGTCGATGTCCATGCCGTTTATGTAAAGGGCTGTGAGCCATGCGGAGATCTCGATCTTGGTGAGCCTGTTCTCCAGGATGTCCTCCACCAACGCGTGGATCTCCTCCTTCTCCAGCCTCTCCCCGTCCATCTTCTTCCTGATGGAGCGGACGGAATCCGGCTTGGGGGAGTACACCACCGAGACCACGTCCCCGTCCTTGAAGCCGTACTTCTGGGACACCTTCTCGGGGATCCCGATGAATCCGCGCTCTATCATCGTGTCCGACATGCCCACGAGCAGGACGGCCTGCGTGGTTCCCAGGGACACCTTGACGCGGTCCCCCTCGCGGACGCCGATCTCGGCTCCGTCCCCTTCGTGTATGAGGACGCCGGGCTCCGATACGTCCAGATCGTCTGTCCTGATCGTCAGCTTCATATCGATCCCCACTTGTCCAAAGCGACCTTGAGCTCGGGATGGCCCCTCGCGTACTCCTCCAATCCTACGCCCTCGAACACGGCGTCCACGGCCTGGCTCATTCCCTTGGCCCCGGCCCTGACGCCTCCGGGATGGCCAGCGACCCCTCCTCCGGCCTGGATCTGGACGTTCATCCCCGCGCGCCCGACAATGGCCGGGACTATCCCGGGATACACTCCGCCGGAGCATACGGGCATCACCGTCTTGTACGGGACGTCGTCGCCCAGGCAGGCGGCGAGGTTGCCGTCGTCGTGCGCCCCTGCGGACATCTTCCCGGCGCCGAGGGTCCCGATGTGCAGCGCGTCCCCTCCGCACATGCGCACCAGCTTGGTGAGGGGGAGCATGGCGACGCCGTGGAACGGGTCCTTGGTGAAGGCGCCGTGCATGGTCCTGTGCACGTGTATCGGGACCTTGATCGAGGGGTCCTCGGCCAGAGCCTGGACGGCGCCGAAGCCGCAGGTGATCACGTCTACCATGATCTGCTTGGCGCCCCATCCCTGGACCTTCTCGGCCAGCTCGACTATCTTGTCGCCACGGGTGCTCACGTTGATGGCGTGCACCATCATGTGCCCCTCCTCCTCGAGCCTGTCCAGGGCCTCCGCCACCGCCTTGGTCCTGTCCTCGATGGGGCAGAACGGCTGGTCCACCAGGGTCTCGTCGTCCTTGGAGTTGGTCAATCCTCCGGCTCCGGCCTCGTAGACGTAGTCGGCGGTCCTCTTCGGGGACAGCCCTATCTTGGGCTTCACGATGGTCCCCACAAGAGGCTTCTCGGGGCGCCTGAGTATCTTCCTGAGGCCGTCCGCCCCGAACTTGGGGCCCTTGAACTGCGAAGTGATCGACTTCGGGAAGGACACGTCCTCGAGCCTGACCCCTTTCAGGGAGCCGAGGCCGAACAGGTTGCCGGCTATGACGCTGAGTATCTGCGGGACGGAGCCCACCTCGATGCTGAAGTCGTCGGCCGGGAACTCGACGGTGATCATGTCGCCCTCGATGCGGGTCACCCTGGCCCCTAGGCTCTCGAATATCCCGGCGTCCAGCGTCGATATCCCGGTCCACGTCCCCGTGGACTGCTCGGCGGCTATGGCCTCGGCGGCCTTTTCCATCGTCAGGTCCGTTGTGACGCGGTACCTGCACACGACGTACTCGTCAGGGTCCTCGGGCTCGCCGAGGTGCAAATAAGAATAGCTCTCCATTTCTATCACTCCTTGAACGGCGTCTGGACTCCCCAGAGCCTGCACATGACGGAATAGACCGCGCCGGGAGGGATCAGGCCCTCCTCGGTGATCAGCGCGTCGATGTACCTGCCCGGGGTGCTGTCGAACACCGGGTTGAATATCTTGACCGAATCCGGGATCTCCCCCGGCTTGGCGACCTCGGCCGCGTCCCTCTCCTCTATGACGACCGTGTCTCCGGAAAGCGTCAGAGGCGAGAACTTGTAGGTCTCGGCGCAGACATAGAAGGGGACCCTGGCCTCGTTGGCCGCCAGCGCGATCTGGGAGGTCCCGACCTTGTTTATCAGGACGCCGTCGGAGGTTATGGTGTCGGCCCCGACGAACACCTCGTCGACGCTCCTCATCACGCTGCGGACGGCGCTGTCGACTATCAGCGTGACATCGATCCCCGCATCCGCCAACTCCCTCACGGTCACGATGCCCTGCCTCCAGGGACGGGTCTCGGTGGCGTAGACCTTGACGGACTTCCCCTGGCGGCTCGCTCCCTTTATCACGCCTACGGCCGCGCTGCTGTTGCAGTGGGTGAGGACCGTGTCGCCGTCCTTTATCCTCTTGGCCCCTATGGCCGCGATGGTCTCCACGGCCTTCGAGGAGGATCTCGCGAACCTCTCCGCGTTCTCGGCGGCCATGGCCTTGGCCTCCTCGAGGGTCGAGGCGGACGACACCCCCTTCACCGCGGAAAGCACCCCGTTCCTGAGGGACACCGCGGTGGGCCTCGACGCGATGATGGTGGCGACCGCGCCGTCCAGGTCCCGAAGGAACCTCTCCAAGGAGTCGCCCTCGTACGTCCTGGCGAACTCCCCTATGGCGGAGGCGCCTGCGCGCGCGATGCGTCCCGCGCCGCGTATCCTCATGTCGAAAATCTGCTGAGCCGTATCCTCTACGATTCCTGCCACGGGCGATAATCCGTAACATCGGTTATATAACAAGCGGAGAAGAGGTAAAGGGTTTGGGAAAAGGTTTGGAATGCCTCGTTACAGCCTTCAGGACATTCACATGTTCATCTCTCTCTTGACATCGCTGTCGAAGAGGAGGAGGAGCATGAAGATGTCGATGATGAAGCTGATGATGGGCAGGACGAGCACGGTCAGGAGGGTCAGATCGAAGGCAACGCCCGCGATGAGAACACCGATGAAGGCGGCGATGTCCAGGATGGCGGAGATCGCGAAGAGGACGACGAGGATGATCCAGATGACCTTGTCCAGGGTGTCCTGCTTTCCGTCGTTGATCCTGCCGGAGACGGCGAGGATGATGAGACCGATGATGATGGAGATGATGAGAGCTCCGATAGCAGCCCAGGCTCCGCCGGTCTCGATGTTGTTCCAAAGGTTGAAGATGGCAAGGATGATCTCGGAAAGACCAGCAAGCCTGACGAAGTAGGCGAGGATGTCGATCTTTTTTGAGATAGTGCCGTTCTTGACGGACACTCCGAATCTGAAATACAGTACTGCCATTATGATGGGACCAATGCAGGCGACCGCTGCAGAGACGACGATGCCGTCCTTAGCGGTGAACACTCCGACCAGGGCAGCCAGCGCACCGATGAGGTTGATGACTCCCAGGATGATCAGAGCGATTCCTGCCGTTCTGTTCTCCTTAAAGAATGACATATCACGGTTTACGACTAATTAGTTTATAATTGTAGCGGTTTAGTCTATCCAAAAAACACTGAATTACCATCAATAATTCACAAATTTCAATGCTTCCAACTACTTTTTCAGTATGGCTGACCCTATGATAATCGTCGTTCCTTCTGGACCGGCCGCCACCCATCGAAGCCTTTCGACCTCGTAGACCACCCTGCGGGCCTCGTCCAGCCCCCTGGTGAGATAGACCGCGGCGATCAGCGCCTCGAATGCATCGGCCCTCATCTTGGCCTGCACGTCCTTCACGCCGTCCTTGATTTGAACATTGCCGACCCTCAGGGCCCCGTCGATGTCCATTCCGTGATCCAGAACCATTTCGGAGATCCGGTCGTTGTCCACCTTCTCCTGCTTGAAGTCGGTCATCCTCCCCTCAGAAAGGGCGGTACGGGAATACACATGGTCACACACAAGCAGCTCGAGCACCGCGTCCCCAAGGAACTCGAGCCTCTCGTAGGACTCGGCCTTCTCTCCCCTGTCCGCCGCCTCGTTGGCATAGCTGTCATGAGTCAACGCGGCACGGAAGAGACGGAGGTCCTGCTCGGATACGTTCCTATAACAGAAGGGGGGCTTCGAGAGGAAGCCGCGGACGTCCATGTCGAACCTCCTGTCGCGTTCCGCGGTATCCTCGATGCGCACGGGGGAACAAGTGAACCATTTTATTAATGGGTTATCGATAAGTGAGAACCATGGCAGAGAAGAAGCGCATGAGGATGAGAGGCGTCAAGCACACGTCCAAAAGGCTGGAGGACGATCTTCTAGACCGTTCCAGGATGCTTTCGGAGAATCCGGGCCTCCTCAGGCCGGCGTGCGCGGGAAACTGCAGGAAATGCGCGTTCGACAAGACGTTCAAAAGCATAGACGGGCTGAGGAGGATCATCGACAACCCCGATGCGCTCATCAAGGAGGCCTCCAGGTTCGGAGGAGACGACATAGTCAGGGCCTACGCCGGCACCGTCTCCTTGTCGGCGGCCGGGTCCATCCCCCTGCTCGCCACCGCGAAGCTCCCCGGAGGGGAGACCGTATCGTACGCCATCAGAGGCACGGTGAAGGCCGACAAGCTGATCGGATGCCAGTACTTCGACGACCCCAAGCTCAGGATGTTCCTCTACAACGACATGATCAAGAGGAACAAGCTCCACCTCTACTCGTTCGGGGACAACATCGTGTGCTCGGACAAGCCGAACATGCCGGACGACTACCTCGACGACACCTTCTGGGAATCTCCGTACGAGTTCCCGGATGACGGCGTCTCGTGCGGCCACAGCGCCTCAGCCGTTCTCGAGATAGAGGTCAAGTCGCTCGGGAAGACCGTCCAGATATGCGAAGGATGCGCCAAGAACGTGTCCGCCCTCGCCTACATGATCTCGAGGCTGGCGGCCGTGGACCCGATGGACGACATCGAGGTGCGCGTGAAACACAAGTACCACATGCCCGGCGAGAAGGACTACGAGGTCATATCCGGAGACCTCCTGAAGAAGTACATGGTGGGCCTCCTCACTGACTCCGCCCTCATAGCGTCGGTGAAGAGGTCCAAGATGGGCGACTTCAAGGGAAGCGAGTCCTCGGCCTACGTCATAGGATCGAACAACTACGGCGACTCCCTGGACGACTTCCTTGCCGCCCTCTCCGGCGACGAGCACGAGATGGACGCCCTTAGAAAGTTCCTGTCCGAGAACCCCCGCGCGGTCGTGGTGAAGAACGCCAGGGCCTCCGAGGTCCTGAACGCCCTCTGGGAGAACGACTGGAAGGAGCTCATCGCCGCCCACACGGACATGAAGACCGCGGAATCCATGGGCGACGTGTCCAAGAACCAGCCCCTGCCCACGCTCATGGCCGCATACAACAGGTTCGTGACCGCCGACGTCAGCGCCGCGCTCCCCGAGTTCAAGAAGCCGGGACCGATCACCGCCGCCGCAGACAAGCTCGCGAAAGCGTACAAGGCCGGAGGGACGGACATGCTCAGGAGCGAGATAGGCGCCAAAGGGCTCAAGAACGGGAAGGTCCGCGTGGTGGAGGCCTCTTTCCTCCTCGCCGCGGGAGAGAAGGAGGTCCCGTTCAAGCTGACGCCGTCGGAGAAGGAACTGGCGGATTACCTGAAGCCGTTCGCCAGGATGCTGATGGACGCCGACGGCGGGAAGTACGCCGACTCCATGAACACGTACCTCATCGCGAGCAGCTCCGGCGAGAAGGTCTGATCCTGACATCCGCCACGTAATGGGACACGGAGGGCGCGAAGGACTTGACTTCGCGGATCGACTCGATCTCGTACCCTCCGTCCCCGCACGCGGCGTCGAATATCCCTTTTATCCGGGCGTCGCGCTCCCCGACATAGAACGTGTCGTGGTAGTGGATCACGCCGCCCGGCCTTATCATCCTCAGCGCCGCCGGCAGGAACTCCGACGTCGTCTGGACGTAGCCCATCAGTATGCGGTCGGCGAACGCCCTTCCGGGAAGGTCCCTGTTGTCGCCCAGGATCGGCACCACGACGTCCTCGACTCCGTTGTCCCTCGCGTTCTCCACGAGGAAGCGGTACGACTCCGGGTTCTTCTCGCATGCGAACACGCGCCTGGCGCCGGAGAACCTGGCCAGCGGAAGCGTGAAGTACCCTATGCCCGCGAACATGTCCACCACGGTCTCCCCCGAGCAGTCCAGGCGCCTCATGCGCATGCGCTCGTCGGTGTTCCCGGAGGCGAACATGACCTTCGTGACGTCGAAGCGGTACCTTATCCCGTTCTCCAGGCGGACGGCCTCGGTCTCGGTGCCGTAGAGGACCTCCATGCTCGGCCTCCGGAACTCGCCGGAGACCCCCTTCACGTCGGCGCAGACGGTCTTGGCGCCGAGGACGTCGGCGTAGATGCGGCCGATCTCCCTCTTGTACGGAAGGCACCCCTCGTCCAGGCGGAGGATGACGATGTCCCCCACGTACTCCCAGCGCTTCGGGGCGATCTCGGCCAGCCCGGGATGTCCCGAGAGGGCCTCGGCGATGCGCTCCTGCGGGCTGCGGCGGTCCAGCGTGTGGGCCTCCCCGGTCACGAGCTCCATCCCCTTGACCGGCTCGGAACCGAGGAACTCCGGCAATATCGGGACGTAGCGGAAGGCGTCGTCCTTCCCTATCTTGGCATGAAGGTCCACGAAGCCCCTTCTCATCAGCTCGCGTATGGCCGGGCCCGCCTCGTCCGAGGGGATCTTCGCGAACGTGACCGTCCTCAGAGCAAGCACCTCGCGAGAAGAAGGAGCCCGGGGACCAGGGCGGAGGAGCGCATGAGGCGGCCGACCACCTTCCCGGGATCGTCCAGGTCGATGTCGTTCAGGACCGCGTGGACGTCGTCCCTGCATGCGAACGCGCCTGCCCTCGAAAGCTTCTCGTCGCTGAAGCGGACGTACATCCGGCGGAGGCGGTACGCCCTGTCGAGGCTCTTCCCGAAGTCCTTCCTCCACATCCTCTCGTATCTCGACAGGCGCTTCGCCGACAGGTCGTCGGAGTCCAAGGCGGACGAGAGCACGTCGGAGAGCATCGGGACGGCCCTGAGCGCCGGATACAGCCCGCCCCCGGAGACGGGCTTCACCTGGACGGCGGCGTCGCCTATCAGGAGGCACCTGTCGCCGTAGGTGAGTCCGCGCCCTCCCAAGGGGATCTTGCCGCAATGCTTGGCCGCGGGCTTCGCTCCGGGATAAAGATCGTCCACCAGCGCCTTCAGGTATTCATAAGGGGGCCCTTCGGACCACGACGTGCACAGGCCGACGCGCGTGAAGTCCCCGCAGGGTATCTCCCACGAGAAGAATCCGGGCGCGTACTTGCGGCCGATGCGTATCCTGAACACGTCCTGGCGGTCGGCGGCCACGGGCAGGTCCATCTGGATCCCGCGCACGTACTCCCTGACGGGGCCGGCCCCCATGGACCTGGCCACAGCGGACGTATGGCCGTCGGCGCCGACCACAGCCCTGCATAGGCGCTCCCCCGATGCGGAGCGCACGGAGGCGCCGTCGCCGGAAACCGAATGGGATGCGTACCTGTCGCCGTAGAAGAACTCCGCGCCGGAATCGGCGGCGGCCTCGGCCATGAGCCTGTCCAGGTCCGCGCGGTCTACGACCCTGGCCTTGGGCGATGCGGAGCGGACCTCTATGGACTTGCCATCGGGGAAGACGACCTCCGCCCCGTAAAGCGTGTTGTAGATTCTTGGAGAAACGCCGGACGTCCGGATGACCTTGTCGGTCACCAGGCCGGCGCACTGGGTGGGGACTCCGGAGGAGGCGTGCTCCTCCAGGACCCCGGTCCGATAGCCTTTCGACGCCATCGTGCGCGCGACGGCGCTTCCTGCCGGCCCTCCGCCGACCACGAGGACGTCGAAGGCCGGATTCATCTCTTCTGAGACTTCTCGTAATCGGCGATGAACTTGGCGATGCCTTCGTCGGTCTTCGGGTGCTTCACCATCAGCTTGAGGGTCTCGTAGGGGATGGTGGCGATGTCGCATCCGGCGAGGGCGGCGTCCAGCACGTGGGCGGGTCCGCGGATGGATGCGGCGATGACCTCGGTGGTTATGCCGTAGTTCTGGAACACCTGCATGATCTGGGCGACCAGGTCGGTACCGTAGGCGCCGATGTCGTCCAGGCGGCCGACGAACGGGGACACGTAAGCGGCCCCGGCCTTGGCGGCGAGCAGGGCCTGCTGGGCGGAGAAGATCAGGGTGACGTTCACCTTGATGCCCTCGGAGGACAGCACCTTGGTGGCCTTGAGGGTCTCCACGCACATCGGGAGCTTGATGTTGATGTTGGGGTGGATCTTGGCGACCTCCCTCCCCTCCGCGATCATCTCGGGGGCGGTGGTGGACATTATCTCCGCGGATACGGGGCCGTCCACTATCTCGGCGATCTCCTTCACGCGGGTCCTGACGTCGACGCCCTCCTTCGCGATGAGGCTGGGGTTGGTGGTGACCCCGTCCAGGATCCCCCAGCTGTTGATCTCCTTGATCATGTCCAGATTGGCAGTGTCTATGAAAATCTTCATGCTCTTCCCTTCCTTGCAATGGATCTCTCGGCGGCCGCGACTATATCCTCCGCGGTCAGTCCGTATTTTGAAAGCAACTCGGCCGGGCTTCCCGACTCCCCGAAGGTGTCCTTGGTGCCGACCATCTCCAGCGGAACGCAGGAGGTCCTGCACAGGCACTCCGCGACCGCGGATCCGAGGCCGCCTATGACGCTGTGCTCCTCGGCGGTGACGCAGCATCCGGTCCTGCGGACGGACGCCTCCACCGCGGCGGAGTCGAGGGGCTTCACGGTGGCCATGTTGACCACCTCGGCGCTCACCCCCTTGGCGGCGAGGACCTCGGCCGCCTTCATGCAGGACGAGACCATCTGGCCGCATCCTATGAGCGTGACGTCGGATCCCTCCCTGAGGACCCTCGCCTTCCCTATCTCGAAGACCGCGTCCTCGGGCATTATCGTGGGGAACTCCGCGCGGCCCATCCTCATGTACACGGGCCCGTCGTAGTCGGCTATGGCCATGGTGGCCGCATAGGCCTCGTAGGCGTCGGCGGGGGATATGACGACCATGTTGGGCAGGGCGCGCATTATCGCCATGTCCTCCAGGGCCTGGTGGGACGCCCCGTCCTCCCCCACGCTGATCCCGCAGTGGGTGGCGACGATCTTGACGTTCAGCCTTGGGTATGCGACGGCGAGCCTGATCTGCTCCCAGCACCTTCCGGACGCGAACACGCCGAAGGTGGACGCGAACGCCACCTTGCCGGAGGCCGCGAGGCCGGCGGCTATGCCGATCATGTTCTGCTCCGCGATCCCGACCTCTACGAACCTCTCCGGTGCGACCTTCTTGAAATCGGAGGTCTTGGTGGAGCCGGCGAGGTCCGCGTCGAGCACGACGACGTCGTCCCTCCTGGAAGCGAGGTCCACGAGCGCCTTCCCGTAGTAGTTGCGCTGAGCCAGCGACTTGGGTCCGTCGGTCAGTGTATCATCTCCTTCAGCTCCTTGACGGCCTGTTCGTACTCGTCGGGCTTGCAGGCCCTGCCGTGGAATCCGGCGTTGTTCTCCATGAACGAGACGCCCTTTCCCTTGACCGTGTTCATTATTATGACCGACGGGGACTTCCTGGACCTCGAGGCCTTGTCTATCGCGTCGATTATCTGGCGGACGTTGTGCCCGTCTATTATCTGGACGTTCCAGCCGAACGCCCTCCACTTCTCCGGGAGGGGGTCCAGGCCCACGGCGTCCTCCGTGTTGCCGGTGATCTGCAGGCGGTTGCGGTCGACGAACGCTATCAGGTTGCTGAGCCCGTACTGGTGGGCGAACATGGCCGCCTCCCAGTTCTGGCCGCTCTGGAGCTCCCCGTCCCCGAGGAGGCAGAAAGTCCTGTAGGGCCTGCCGTCCATCTTCCCGGCGAGGGCTATCCCGCACGCCATGCTGAGCCCCTGCCCCAGCGATCCCGTGGACATCTCCACTCCGGGGACCTTTCCGCGGACGGGGTGGCCCTGGAGCTTGGACCCCATCTTCCTGAGGGTCAGGAGGTCCTCCTTCGGGAAGTATCCCGACTCGGCCAGCGCGGAATAGAGGATGGGCGCGGCGTGCCCCTTGGAGAGGATGAACCTGTCCCTGTCGGGCATCGCGGGATTCGAAGGGTCGTGGCGCATTGAACGGAAATACAGCACGGAAAGGAGCTCCGCCGAGGACATGGATCCGCCAGGATGACCGGAAGAGGCTGCGTAGGTCATCTCTACGACGTGAAGCCTGAGCTTGTTGGCGATGTTCTCCAGTTCGGAAACGCTGCATTCCGCCATCTCAATCACTCTCGACCCTGGGGGCGAGGAGATAGTTGACGGAAACGTGGCCGCCGGCCATCTCGAACCACACCTTCATGGGATAGTTGCTGTCGAGCTCGATGTTGATGACGGTGCCGTTGGGGACCGCCTTGACGATGTTGGAGAAGTAGTCGAGGGGGTACATGCTGCAGACCTCCTCGTCGGCGCTCAGGTCCGCGAGCATGCCTTTGTCCAGGGACAAGGAGACGGAGTCCGTGTCGCCCTCGCAGGAAAGCTCGAAGCGCTCGGGGTTCAGCCTGAGGGTTATGTGGTCGGATATGGAGTCGGCCGCGCTGATCCCCCTCTTGAGCTCGTCCACGGAGACGCCCGCCACCGCCTTCAGGTGGAGGTCGGGAACCTTGGGGTCGCTCATGCCGGAGGTGTCCAGGATCGTCATTGCCCTGGTGATGTTGCCGACCTTGAAGATCAGCTTGCCCAGGTCGGCGTTCTGCTCCATCCTTATGAGGTCGACGCCGGAGGCCAGCTTGAGGACGCCCTTTATCTTGTCGAGGTCTAGGCCCAGCTCGCAGTCGTCGGCATAATAGGACTCGAAGGCGCCCTTGTCGACCTTCATCTCGATCATGGCCACGTGGGCGGCGTCGACGGCCTTGAGGGTCATCCCCTCGGGGGTGATGTTGAACTTGACCTCGTCGACGAGCGCGGATATGATGTTCACGAGGCCCTTGAGGGTCTCGGACTTCAGCTCGGCACTGAACTGCCTGCCTGCGTCGCCGCCATCGTATTGAACGGTTCCGGGCATGGGCGAATCTCCTGTCAGTACTCCCTCCAGGAGTGGTTGCACTTGCAGCAGCGGTATATCATGGTCTCAGGCTCATCCGCGGAACGGGTCTGCCTTATGACGAAGAAGGCCTCGGTATGCTTGCACTGCGGACAGAGTATCCGGGTCTTGGGGAGGGTCGCGGGACTGTCCGAGGAGATGATCGCGATCTCCTTGTCCTTGGACTCCGTTGTTATGATCTCGGGCTTCGCGCCGACGTCCATCGTGCGCTTGCAGCCCCTGCATACGTACTTCCCTTCCTCCGGGAACATCATCGAACCGCATGACGGGCAAAACATCTAACAGCCTCTTTTGCTCCCCATATTCTGTCCGTATATAGTTATGTCGAGGTGGGTCGCAGGTAGACCGCCGAGGCGCAACAGTTTATAGTAACTTAAAAATACACGCTATAGATAGCCCACCGTGCCTTATAATATGGGGCGCGGGCCCTGTATCATCATCACAGTCAAGGAGACCTCCGGAAGAGGCCTCTTTCACAAAGTCCTCCGTCCGACGGAGGCGCATACGAAAAAGGAGCGAACATCTATGGAGATGAAATTCGAATTCCTCGGCGGCGCAGAAATGGTCGGCCGCATGGGGATGACCATGAAAAGCAGCAAATCGACCATGCTCGTGGAGTACGGGCTCAGCCCCACCAAACCTCCCGAGTTCCCGCTTCCGGCGCCCAAGGTGGACCACGCGTTCCTCACCCACGCCCACCTGGACCACTGCGGGATGATCCCCCAGGTCTGCGGCAGGTACAACTGCGAGCTCTTCACCACCCCCCTTTCAGCGGAGGTGGGGGAGCTCATGATGAACGACACCCTGAAGATCGCCAAGGCGGAGGACTACGTCCAGCCCTACACGACCGGCGACATCGAGAGGACCATGCGCGCCGTCGTTCCCATGAAGTACGGCGACACCATCAGCCTGGACGGCGTGGACGTCACCATGCACGACGCCGGCCACATACCCGGGGCCGCGATGTTCGAGTTCGAGAGGGACGTCAAGACCGTCTACACCGGCGACATCCATACCGAGGCCCAGAGGCTCGTCGGCCCCGCCAGGCCCCTGGACTGCACCAACCTGTTCATCGAGGGGACCTACGGAGGCCGCACCCACCCCTCCAGGAAGGAGACCGAGCAGAGGTTCCTGGCGAAGATCGAGGAGGTCATCGACCGCGGCGGAACCGTGCTCATCCCCTGCTTCGCCGTAGGAAGGACCCAGGAGATCATGCTCCTGCTCAGGAACCTCGGGTACGACATGTGGGTCGACGGCATGGGAAGGGCGGTCACCCGCCTGTTCCTCGACTACCCCGAGTACATCAAGGACGTCAAGCACCTCAAGAGCGCCAAGAAGAGGTTCAACGAGGTCAGGAACGGGGCCTCCAGGGACAACGCCAGGAAGGGGGACATCATCGTCACCACCGGCGGGATGCTGGACGGCGGCCCGATCCTCGGATACCTCAAGGGCCTGAAGGACGACCCCAAGAGCGCCATACTCCTGGTCGGATTCCAGGCGGAGGAGACCAACGGCAGGATGCTGCTGGAGCAGGGATGCGTGAAGATCGACGGCGACGTCTACCCCGTGGCGTGCGAGCTGCAGAGATACGACTTCTCCGCCCACGCCGACCACGGCCAGCTCATCAGGTTCATCGAGAAGTGCGACCCGGACAACGTCATCATCATGCACTCCGACACCCGCGACCTCTTCCTGCCCGACCTCCAGGACTACAACGTCATTCTGCCCGAGACCGGGAAGGAGTTCAGCCTGGAGGTCTGAGATTGGACCTGTCCGCCTATCTCAGGAAGGACGTGGGCGAGAGGGACCTGACCACGAAGCTGGTCGTCCCGGACGTCGACGGGACCGCCTACGTGATCTGCTGCGAGGACGCGGTGGTCGCGGGCATCGACGAGGCGTCAGAGATTTTCGAGGCCACCGGAGCGGACGTCTCCCCCCTCGCGAAGGACGGGGACAGGGTCCGCGCCGGATCCAGGGTCATGTCCGTCTCCGGACCGCTGGCCGGGATCATAACCTGCAGGAGGACCGCGCTGGGATTCCTTTCCCGCATGACGGCGGTGGCCACGGAGGCCTCCGAGGCCGTAGGAAAGGCGGACGGGGTCCCCGTCACGTCGTATGACGCCTCGACCCCCGGGTTCGGGGACTTCGAGAGGAAGGCCGTGGCGATCGGAGGGGGAGTCGTCCGCTCCGGCGCCCTGGACTCGTGCATCCTCGTAAGGAAGGAGCATGCGAAGGCCTGCGGAAGCCTGAGGAACGCCCTCTCCCGCCTGGACCGCGCGCCCTTCTTCCTGAAGAAGGAGGCCGAGGTCGACAACGAGGACGATGCGAGGGCGGCCGCCGAGGCAGGGATAGACATCATCCTCATCCGCGGAAAGGACGCAGATGCTGCTAGGAAAATAGCCGACGCCGCCAGGTCCGTGTCTCCCGCGATATCCGTCGAGGTCTCATGCGGAAAGGACGAGGCGAGCGCCTACAAGGGCGTGGCCGACATCGCGTCCGTCGACGGATTGATCGCCGACGCCGGATTCAAGCGTTTCAGCATAGAGATGCTCTGAGGCCTCCGCCAAATTCTATATCCCGGAGTCAGGATTCCGGTGCATGCCACTCAACCTCGAGGACTACACCTGCGAGTTCTGCGGAAAGACGTGCAAGAACATCATCTACGCGGCGTTCGTCTGCGACGACCCCGAATGCATAGAAAAGGCCAGGGTCGCCCGCGGAGGACCCGGCGGACATATGAAGAGGAAGGCCGAGGGGAAGCCGATCATCCCGACCGACCTCGAGCCGATGGTGGAAGAGAACAAGAAGTTGTGAGGGGGAGGCCCCCTCTTTTCATTTTCAGTGCCTGAACACGCGGCAGCCGGTGAACACCATCGCCATGCCGTGCTCGTTGGCGGCGTCGATGACCTCCTGGTCCCTGATGCTGCCTCCAGGCTGTATGATGGCGGTCACGCCTGCGGCGGCGGCCTCGTCGACGCCGTCCCTGAACGGGAAGAACGCGTCGGACGCCATGACGCATCCCTTGGTGGGCTCGTTGGCCTTCATGGACGCGATCTTCGCCGAATCGACGCGGCTCATCTGTCCTGCGCCGATCCCCACGGCGCGCTCCTCCCTGACGTACACCACCGCGTTGGACGTGACATGCTTCGCCAGCTTCCATGCGAACAGGAGGGCGGCGACCTCGGTCTCGGTCGGGGCGCGGTTGGTGACCACCTTGAGGTTCTTCGGGTCGATGGGGACGTCCTCGTCGGTCTGGACGAGCATCCCGCCCTGGACCTTCTTCATCTTGAACTCCCTGTGCTTCGCGGACGGGCAGATCGGAGAGCCGGTCCTGAGAAGGCGGATGTTCTTCTTGGCCTCCATGATCTCCGCCGCCCCCTCCTCGTAATCGGGGCAGATGACCGCCTCCACGAAGTGCTGGGAGATCTCGGTGGCGGTGGCCACGTCGCAGTTCCTGTTGAGGCATATGACGCATCCGAACGCGGACAGCGGATCCACGTTGTAGGCGGTCATGAACGCGTCGTAGATGTTGTCGGCGGATGCGAGTCCGCACGGGTTGGTATGCTTCATCACGACCGCGGTGGGCTTCTCGAAGTCCATGCAGATGTCCAGGGCCTTGTCGAGGTCCAGGATGTTGTTGTAGGACAGCTGCTTCCCGTGGAGCTGCTCCGCCTTGGCGACGGTGGTGCCGGGGGTGAACGGGTCCTTGTAGAACGCGGCGGCCTGGTTGGGGTTCTCGCCGTACCTCAGATCCTCGACCTTCTCCAGCGGTATGGGGAAGGATGCGGGGAATCCCTGGCAGAAGCGGGGATACATGCGGGAGGCGATCATGGCGTCGTAGTTGGCGGTGGTCACGAACGCCTCGGCCATGAGCCTTCCGAGAAGGTCCTCGGAGAGCTCCCCCTTCTCCCTCAGCTGCTCCAGGACGGGGGCGTACTGGTCCGGGGAGGTCAGGACCGCCACGGACTGCCAGTTCTTGGCGGCGGCGCGGATCATGCTGGGTCCGCCGATGTCGATGTTCTCGACGACGTCCTCGAACGTGGACCCCTCCTTGAGGACGGTCTGCTTGAACGGATAGAGGTTGATGACGACCATGTCGATGGGTTCGATGCCTTTGTCCTTGATGGCCTGCATATGCTCGGGCACGTCCCTGCGGGCCAGGATCCCTGCGTGGACCTTCGGGTGCAGGGTCTTCACGCGGCCGTCGAGCATCTCCGGGAACCCGGTCAGGTCCGAGACCTCTATGACTGCGATTCCGTTCTCTTTCAAAAGCCTGTACGTTCCGCCGGTGGAGATGATTTCCACGCCGAGGGCCGAGAGTGCCTTGGCGAAATCCACGATTCCGCCTTTGTCTGACACGCTTATTATCGCTCTGCGAACTTTGGACAAAGGAATACCTCCTCTTTCGAGGCCGCATACTCCTGTATGCATCGTGATAATGGAATCATCGTTAAAGGGAGTTTCGGATGACCTGGAGAATGAAGGAAATCGGGCACGGCTAAAGGGGACCGCGCCCGGAAACGGTTTGAGAATCGAATACCGCCATCGCCATCTGCATTACAATGGCTATATTCTGGCTAACCCTTAGATTTACATGATATTTAACATTGTCTAAACAGCGATTGACGTGTCCAAGATTCTGACTGGCCTGCCGCCGAAATCCGTGCAAGGACGCGAGAAGGCTCCCGGGACAGGCGGACAACGATAAATCCGTGTCCGCGGATACACGGCCGGATGAGGAAGAAGGACCTCGAGATCGCCCTCCAGAGCGTGAAGGGATTCGAATCGCCGGATCCGGCCCTGGAGCAGTACATGACCCCCGCGTACATGGCGGCGGACGTGATGTTCAACGCCTACAGAGACGGGGACATAGAGGGCATGAAGGTCGTCGACCTGGGATGCGGGACCGGGATGCTCTCCATAGGGGCCGCCCTGGCCGGCGCTGGGGCCGTCATAGGCTTCGACAGGTCCGAGGACGCCCTGAGGGTCGCCAGAGGCAACGCGGAGGCGCTGGGGGTCGACGTGGAGTTCCGCCTGGCGGACGTCTCCGAAGTGACGGAGCAGGCCGACACCGTCGTGATGAACCCCCCGTTCGGCTGTCAGAGACGCAACGCGGACCGTCCGTTCCTGGACAAGGCGATGGAGCTGGCGGAATGCGTATACTCGATACATATGGCCGAGACCGTGGGGTTCGTGAAAGAGTACTGCGGAAGAAAAGGGCGCGAAATAGCCTATTGTAGAACCTATAAGTACGAAATGCCCCATACATTCGCGTTCCATACCAAGATGAAGAAGACGGTTGAAGTGGCCGTCGTGAAGATAAGGTGAAACATGATGACTCAGATTGATTTGGTTTTTCCCGGGGACGAGGTCGCTGTCGAGGAGGAGTACCTCGCGGCGGAAGGCACCTATGCGGAGGACGGCGTCGTCTACGCGTCGCAGGTAGGCGTCCTCCAGCTCGACGACAAGGACTGCGTGGCCAGGGTCCTGTCCCACAACCCCCCCAACGTCCTCAAGGAGGGCGACATAGTGTACGCCGTCGTCGCCGACATCAGGAACACCATGGCGACCGCCGACGTCGTGGCCAAGGAAGGCGTCGACAGGAGCCTGGGGGGCGAGACGTACGCGACCATCCACGTGTCCAAGATCTCCCAGAAGTACACCGACGACGTCTCCAAGGAGCTCAGGAAGGGGGATTACATCAGAGCCAAGGTGACCGGCGTCAAGCCCTCGCTGCAGCTCACCACGAAGGACGACCACCTCGGAGCCATCAGGTCCCTCTGCTCCAAATGCAAGACCGAGCTCGTCAGAAAGGGGGACGGACTCTACTGCCCCGAGTGCAAGCAGAGCTCCAGCAGGAAGCTCGCCGACGACTACGGCGACGTCAGGATTGATTGAATGAAGGCCGTGTCGCTCATCTCCGGGGGGATAGACTCCCCCGTGGCCTCCTATCTGATGAGCCGTGCCGGGGCCGACGTCGTGCTCCTGCACATGGACAACCGCCCGTATGCGGACGACAGGGCCCTTCGCAACGTCATGGACATATCCAAGCGCCTGGACGAGGTGCTGGGGAAGAGCCTGCCCCTGTACGTGGCGCCCCACGGGGATTCCCAGAAGGCCATAAGCGAGACCTGCGACAGGAACTACCAGTGCGTCATGTGCAAGCGCGCCATGCAGAGGACCGCGAAGGCCTTCGCCAAGTCCATCGGCGCCAGCATGATAATCATGGGCGACTCCCTCGGCCAGGTCGCGTCGCAGACCCTCAAGAACATCCGCGCCGAGAACATCGACCTTGGATTCCCGGTCCTCAGGCCGCTCATAGGCCTGGACAAGATAGAGATAATAGGGATCGCCAAGGAGATCGGCACCTTCGACCTCTCCATAAAGGAATCGGTCGGCTGCACCATAGTCCCCCACAAGGTGACGGTGGCCGCCGAGCCCGAGAAGGTCAGGTCCTTCAACGGATGCCTGGACCTTGAGGAGATAGCAAGGGTTTCCGCGGAGAAGGCGGTCCTCGTCCGCGGCGAAGAGGGTTACCGAGAAGCGGTGGCAGGGCGAGGCCTGTTGTAGAACGCGGGGCAGGAGTCGATCTCCTCCTCGTCGTAGATCATGTCCATGGTGACATGGTCGATGTACATCGCCTGGACCCTGGAGATGTACAGGGCGTTGTCCCCGATCTCGATCTTGATGTCGGAATCCTTCGGGGGCTTCACCGAAGTGGGGACCAATGCGGGGCCCATGCATGCGGTGCAGATGCGGTAGTCGCGGCCTTCTTTCTTGATCATGTCGATGACCGCGTCGTCCACTATTATTTCCATGGGACCCCGTTATGTCTAATGGTTTATAGCGTTAACGCAATCGCTCTCCGCCGCGCTCCCACTCCTTGTCGAAGCTGCGGTACATCTCGTCGAGCGACTGCTCCTTGACCTCCTGCTCGCCGACGCCTTCGATGAGCCGGGCCATCTCGTCCCTCTTGAACAGCCAGTAGTGGATCCTCCACTCCCTTCCGTCGTACAGGGTGGTCTCCTCCCTCTCGGTGGAGAGGATCCCGATGTCCTCCAGCTCATAGAAGATGCTGCGGTCGCCGGATTCCAGCACGTTGTCGATGATCCTGTCGGAGTATCCGAAGAAGTTGAGCACGCAGTAGGCGACGTCGTAGGCCTCGTCCTCCGAGAGGCCGATCTTCCTGGTCCCCCGGAGGCTGTTCACGCAATTCTTGATCGCGAGCGTCAGGTCCTCGACAGTCAGTATGCCCAACTCAATCACTCCAGGAAGCGCACGGATCTTATGTCGTCGGTGCCGACCTCGGAGGCTATCTTGGAGACCAGCTCCGGGGGGACCTCCCTGTCGACGGTGAGGAACATCATGGCCATCTTGCCGGATCTGCCGACGGACATCTGGCCCACGTTGATTCCGGCCTTGCCGAGGTTGTTTCCGACGATGCCGATGACTCCCGGGGCGTCCTCGTATCCGACGAACATCATGTGCCCGTAGAAGGGGATGTCGAAGGAGAAGGCGTCGAACCCGACCAGCCTGTTCTGCCCGCCGATGACGGTCCCCCTTATGGAGTGGGTGACGCCCTCGGAGGTGAACTTCATCTCTATGACCGACGCGTAGTCCTTGGAGACCTCGCTGCTGCTCTCCGTGATCTCTATGCCCTTGGACTTGGCCACGGGGAGGGCGTTGATTATGTTGGCCCCTCCGATGACGTTCTTCAGGTAGCCGACCACGGCGGTGACGGTGAGGAGCTTGGTGGCCTTTCCGGCCAGGCCTCCGCAGTAGGAGACGTCCAGCTTGTTGAGGGGGTGGTTGCCGACGGTCTGCTGGACCAGGCTTCCCATCCTCTCGGCGAGGACGACGAAAGGCTCGGTGTCGGCGTCGAGGCGCCCGCGGGGGGCGTTGATCGCGTTGGAGATGATGTCGTCCTTGAGGTACATGACGGCGTGCTCGGCGATCTCGACGGCGACCCTCTCCTGGGCCTCGACGGTGGAGGCTCCGAGGTGAGGGGTGGTGACCAGGTTGTCCAGCTCCAAGAGCTTCTTCTCGTCCTCGGTCAGGGGCTCGTTG
>JAFWTC010000019.1 GCA_017519045.1 Candidatus Methanomethylophilaceae archaeon | reverse complement strand
GAGTCTCCCTGGACGACCTTGTAGGTGTGTCCGTTGTAGGTTCCGGTCTGTCCGACGCCGTAGAAGGTTCCCTTGTCGTCTCCGATCCTGACCTTGGCGGCCTTGGGGACGTCGGCGGGGTCGGTGGCGGTCACGGTGACCGTGGCGTCGAGGCCGTAGGCCTCGGGCATCTCGGCGACGGGGAAGGGCAGGCTGGTTCCGTCGGCGTACACCATGTAGCGCTGGATGTAGGTCGCGTTCTTGTCGAACTCGAACTGTATGATGATGCGCTGGGCGTCGACGCTGTCGTACTCGACGGTGTCGAGGGCGGGGTCCGCGTCGGGGTGCCCTCCGGGCATGGCGATGAATCCCTTGGTCAGCGTGTACGCGGCATCGAGCTTGCTGGCGACTTCTGCGGAGAAGTTCTGCTTGTAGTTGATGGACACGTCGTTTCCGTAATAGGAAGCGCTGACCCAGTCGAGGTTCTTGCCTTCGATCTGGATCGGGGCACCGTTGGAGAGGTACTTGATCTCGACCTGGACAGGCAGTCCCCTGGTGTCGAAGTGCGCCCAGAACCAGGTCTCGCCGGTGATGTTCTTCACGGTAGGGGTGGTCCTGTCGTCGGCGCCGTTCCACTGGGTGAAGGTCACGGTGTATCCGGCCTTCTCGGCGGCCTCGGGAGTGCTGTTGCTTCCGTCGGAGAGGACGACCTTTCCGTTGATGATGGCGACGGCGGTTCCGTAGGGGACCGAGTAGTAGTCGGTGAGCTCTCCGGGATCTGTGGAGACGTTTCCGAGTCCGGTGCTGTCGGAGGCGACCCTGAAGTGCACTGGGAAGGTGTGGATGTCCTCGACGAAGTGCGCCCAGAACCAGGTCTCCTCGGTGATGACGGAGACGGTCGGGGTGGTCAGGTCGTCGGCGCCGTTCCACTGGGTGAAGGCGACGTCGTATCCGGCCTTCTCGATTGCCTTGGGAGTGCTGTTGCTTCCGTCGGAGAGGACGACCTTTCCGTCGGAGTCGATGGTCACGACGGTGTCGTAAGGCACCTCGACGTAATCGATCTTCTCGCCGACGGCGGTGGAGACGTTTCCGAGTCCAGTGCTGTCGGAGGCGACCCTGAAGTGCACGGGGAAGGTGTTGATCTCCTCGTCGAAGTGGGCGTAGTACCAGGTCTCCTCGAGGATGGTCTTCACGTAGTCCGTGCTCCTGTCGCCGGTGGCGTTGTTCCACAGGTCGAAGGAGCGGGTGTACTTCTCAGTGTCAATGGGCGTGGCGACGTCGATGGCGACCTGCTTGCCGCCGTAGGAAAGGGTGATGACGTTGCCGTTGACGACGGCGGTCGTCCCCTTGTAGACGTCGACGTCGATCGGCTCGGAGACCTCTCCGAGCCCGGTGCTGTCCTCCCCGACCCTGAAGTGGACGGTTATGATCCCCTTGTAGTAGAAGGTGACCACGTTGTACGGGGAGATTCCCGCGTAGCTGTCCTGGTCGATGACGGGGTACCCGTAGCCGGCCTATATGTCCGCGCAGCTGAGGCCGCCGAGGCCGCCCACGAGCTGGTCGTAGGTGATTTCGTGCGTCTCCTCCTTCTTGGTGTCCTTGTACAGCGTGTAGGTCAGGACGTCCCAGGGCTTCTTGGACTCGCCGGTGGGGATTCCGTTCGCCCAGGGGCAGTCAGGGGAAGTGATTCCGACGGGCAGGTAGTATCCCTTGGCATCGGACGCCATGGCGGTCTTGCCGGGAAGGGTCTGGTACTTGTGGTACTTGTTCACGACGCTGCTGTTGTCGGGAAGGTCGTTGTTGTCGGTGATGAGCTTGTATCCCTCGGGGTCGGGGATGGGAGCGTAGGTCCTGAACCCGGACTCGTTGTACTTCAAGCCGTAGAACCTCGTGGAGAGGTTGCGGACGAAGACCCCGTCCTTGTCGCGGTCGACCGCCCAGTCCGCCCATCCGAAGACGGAATCGGCGACCTCCTCGCCGGTGTCGACGTCGATGTACTGGACCTTGTACTCGAAGGCCGCATAGTCGAAGGCGGTCCCGATGACGAACTACTTCTTGTCGAAGTCGTCGTCCTCGTTGTAGACGTCGGTGTACAACACCGCCTCGGCTTGGACCGGGTAGGCGTACATCGTGCCGTCGGGGCCGACGGGCCAGAGGTCGGGCGTGCACAGCACGTCCTCGACGTAGGGCATTCCGTTAAACTCGAAGACGGGCACGACGACGTACTCGGAGCTGTACATGTTCCCGGCGCCGTAGTTGTAGGCGTACATGTCGGCGAGGTTTCCGCCGTCGCTGAAGTAGAACTTCACGGCCATGACCGCGTCGTTGCCGTAGGGCCAGTAGCCGCCGTCAGGTATGCTGTCGCCGAAGTCGAAGGACAGGTTCCAGTATCCGGTGTGGTCGACGTCCCCCTTGGGCTTGTCGTATCCGAGCGTGATGCCGAACCCGATGTTGTAGGCGGGAACGCCGGAGGACTCCTTCTGGAATATCGGGACGAAGATCCCGGGCTCGGTCTCCTCCCATCCGACGAACACGTAGCCGTCCTTGGAGGGCTCGGGGCCCTCGTACACGGGGGTCTCGCCGTAGGGGATGGTCTCGGTGTACGCGACGCTTCCGTCGTCGTTGTACCAGATGTAGGTGATCATCTGGATCTCGTAGGTCGCGGTGTAGGTCGCGTCGTCGGTGACCTCGACGATCGCGGGATCCCATCCGACGAAGTCGTATCCCTCCTTGTAGGGGGTTCCGGTGTAGACGGGAATCTCGCCGTAGGCGTACTCGCCAGAGGACAGGACGGATCCGTCCCAGTCCAGGAAGATCACAATGTACGCGGGGTCGGCGAACACGGGCACGAAGATTCCGGGCTCGGTCTCCTCCCATCCGACGAACACGTAGCCGTCCATGGTCGGTTCGGGACCCTTGTACTCGGGGGTCTCGCCGTAGGGGATGGTGGCGGCGTATGCGAGGCTCCCGTCCTCGTTGTACCAGATGTAGGTCACCATCTCGACGTCGTAGACGGCGGTGTAAGTAGTGTCGTCGTATATCGCGGACACTTCCGGAGTCCATCCGAGGAAGTCGTAGCCCTTGTAGTAGGGGCTGGGGCCCTTGTACTCGGGGGTCCCGCCGTACTTGACGGTCCCCTCGTCGAGGACGGTGCCGTTCCAGTCCTCCCAGGTGGCGGTCAGGACCCTCTCCTTGAAGTACGCGGTGTACTCGATGTCGGAGCCGATGACTATGGTCCTGGTGGATTCCGAGGTCCCGTCGTCGCTCCATCTGTCGAACTCAAATCCCTCGTCGGGGACGGCGACGGCCTCGACCTTGTCGCCGTAGTAGTAGAGGCCCTGCGTCTTCTTCTCGCCGTTGACGAGTCCTCCGTCTCCGGCCAGCAGGGTCAAGGTGTACTGCTTCTTGGTGAAGGTCGCGGTGAGCTCGATGTCGCCCTGGATCTCGAAGGTCCTCCTGGCGGCGTCGCTGTCGTCGCTCCACTTCACGAACGCGTAGTGGTCTTCGGGGACGGCCTCGATGGTGACCTGGACGCCGTAGTCGTACGTGCCGGAGCCGAACGCCTGTCCGCCTTCGCCGGCGTAGAGGGTGACGGTGCACTTCAGAGGCACGTAGTTCACGCGTATCTCGAGGTCTCCCCAGACGCCGTCGTCGGAGGTCACGGTGACCGTCTGGGCGTCCTGATCGAAGGTGTAGGCCATGCCGACGTCCTGCTTGTCATCGCTGGTCAGGAGGATGACGGATTCGATGTCGACCGCGCGCTTGTCCTCGGCGGAGACGTCGAAAACGTGCTCGAGGACCTCGGGAGAGCCGTCGTAGGACACGGTCCTGATCTTCTCGGAGCTCTTCGCGTCTATCACCGTCGTGTCGTATACGGCGTCGAACATCGCGGTCAGGGCGAGGTCGTCGGAAGCGTAGGCCCACTTCCCGTTCTTGACGTAGGGGGAGTCGGCAAAGGATCCGTCCGGATAAAGCACCGGTATGAACGTTGTCGCCGAGGCCTTCAGGGACCTCAGGGACACGCTGACCAGGCCGTAGCACGAGACGGCGAATCCGTCCTCGGACTCCACGGGCGTCTGGATCACGGCGGACTCGTCGCCGTACTTGACGTATGCCACGCCGTCGTTCAGTCCGTGCTCGCCCTTCTCCAGGACGATCGTCTGGGCCTTGGGAACCCACTGGGCGTAGAGCGGGAACTCGTCGCCGTCGACCACGCACAGGTTCACGACGCTCTGTCCGTCCTGGTACTTCGTACCGCTGCCGTCCGCCTTGGTGTTCCAGGAGTCGAAATCGAATCCGTCGATGGAGAAGGAGTTCTTGTCGAGCGCCTCGGCAACGTCGTACTCGAACTCCTGGACCTTGGTCTCGTCCGCGTAGTCCGCGTCGGCCGGGTTGCTGTGGAACACCACGAAGTACTTCAGGGTCTCCCACTGCGCGTACAGCACCGTGTCGCCGATGTCGGTGACGATGTCCATGTCGGTATAGGAGGTTCCGCCGCCGTTCTTCTCGGTGTTCCATCCGATGAACTTGTGCCCGGTCCAGGAGAACTCGTTCTTGTAGAGGGTGGTGGACACGAAGTACTCTATTGTCTCGTCCTTCATCGTCCCGAACCCGCCGTTGGCGTCGTAGGACACCACGTAGGAGGCGACGTTCCACTCGGCCCTGAACTCCATGTCGTAGGCGGGCATGGTGGAAGGGATCTCGGTGATCTCGCCGTTGTAAGACCATCCGGCGAAGTCATACTTGGGGTACACGGGGTCGGCGGGCTTCGTGACCTCGGCGCCGTAGTCCAAGGTTATGGGGTCGATCTTGGTGACAGGGGAGTTGGTGAAGGTGAAGGTGAAGGTGTGCTGGTCGATCTTCCAGACCGCGTACAGCGTGACGGTCTCGCCTATTTCGGAGGCGAGGTCCTTGACGATGGCGTGGTTCTCGTAGACGACCTCGCCCTTCGGCTCCGTCGCCCATCCGATGAAGGAGTGCCCGGTCTTGGAGTACCCGTTCCAGTCGAGGTTGTACTCGGATCCGAAGTTGAGGACCATGTCGGACATCGCCCCCTCCACGCCGTCGGCGTTGGAGTCGAACGCCACGTTGTAGGCGCCGACCGTCCAGCTGGCCGTCAGGGTCGCGGTCTTGTCGGCGACGCAGGAAAGGTCCTTCACGTAGATGACGTCCAGTCCGGCACCGTACTTCTCGCCGGAATTCATCCATGAGAACGGCCCGGCCGCATTATTCGACTGCTCTGCCCAGCTTATCGCGTACGAGTCGCCGGAAAGCATCCATCCCGTGAAGAGGTATCCTTCTCTGGAGGGGGCGGGAACCTGCAGGACCTGCTCGTACGTGACCTGCCCGTCGGCGTAATCGCCGCTTCCTCCGTCCAGCTCGTAGTGGACGTTGTACGTTATGGGGGTCCACTGCGACGTCATTTGCACGATGCCGCCGACCTTTGTGCTGAGGGACTTGACGAAGACGGAGTCGCTCCCCGAGGAGAAGACGGCGTCCTTCGTTATCGGCGTCGAGACGGTCTTCTCCGAGTCGCCATACATCGCGACCGAATAGTCGGCGTCGCCGGTGAGCAGCCATCCGTCGAACGCGTATCCGGGCTTTCCGGGAGTGGATACCTCCTTGATTTCGTCCCCGCTGATCTCGATCTCCTTGCCATCGTCCACTATCAGGACGTACTTGGGCACCCACTTGGCGTAGAGGTCGTAGGCCTCGACGTCCCCCTTCCAGGTGTATCCGTCGAAGAGGGGGTTGATCTCCTTGGGAATGTTCGTCCATCCGCCCTTGTTGATGAGCATTCCAGAGGGATTGCCCTGGGCGTCCAAGGCGTCATAGTACCCATCGAACCTCGCCATTTCATTTGAAGGCGCATTGATTTGGGGGAAGTCCTGGTCATAGACCGCGACGAGCTCGACGTCGTCCACGACCCCCATGTTGTGCAGCACGACCGTGGTAGTGTGCGCGTTCCATATGGCTGTAAGGGTGACAGCAGAGTTCTCGTTGATCCAAAGGCCTTCGGAATCCGTGTATCCGTCCACGCCGGGTACGAACACGGCTTCGGTGACGCCGTCGGTCGACATTATAATTATGTCACCCCGGGCGTTCTTGAACCCAGCGAAGTCATATCCGGTCCTGGACGGCTGTTCATACGAAGCCGGCAGGGATCCGCCTAAGGGAACCTTGAAACTCGTGCAAGCGCTCTCGCCGCCTTTCAATTCAAGGGATACGGTCGTCGAGCCGACCTCCTTAGCGGTTATGGAATATGTCTGCGCCCCCGGTACGGGCGTGTAGGAGGATCCGGAGAACTCGAATCCGACGGCACAGTAGAGCGCGAGGTCCTCATCGAAGGCTACGGTCATCGAAGATCCCAAGGGCACGGTGGCGTACCTGGTGAACTCGTCTCCATCAACGAACGCGGTGACTCCGGTTCCGAGGACGACGAAGGCGCCATCCCAGCCTGCATGCAAGGTGACCAGATAGGAGTCTCCGAACAAGCTGGAGACAGGCTCGTCAGGTGAGACGAACCTCCCATCCTCGGTGAACCATCCTGCGAAATTGCCCTTGGTGCTGGAAACAAAGTCCGCGCTCCCTACTGAGAAACCGTCAGAGACGACCTTCCTTAGCTGGACATCGGAACCGTCGTTCAAATCGAAGACGACTGTACGAAGGGTGGTATCCTGCTCCCAAATGTCCTTGCCATCATTGCGTACCACCCTCCAGACCTTGCCGTCTACGTCGGAGAACAGCTGGTCTTTCGAAAACGGGTCGGCGCCCCAGGTCGACATCACGTAAGGCATCATGGGGGTCTCGGATCCTGCGAAATACACGACGCCGTAAACCGTCTTGCCGTCGATGAACCGGCCGAATGGTCCGTCTTCGGAAAGCTTATCGACCTCGATTATCAAAGCGGAAGTGTAATAGCTCATGGAGAAATCCATGGGCTCGTCCGATACTATCAAGGTCATCGTGGTAGCTGGATCGTGAATGATTCCCGTCCCGCTAGAGAACTTTACTATGCGGACATTATGGATTCCGTCCCCGGTGGTAGCCACGAAGCCCTCCGGGAGGATGATCGAATCCAGCCAATTGTTGTAGAACACGTCGGTGCCAATCTCGGTTATCAGATACCTGCCGTTCGAATCTTTCACGAGCTCCACGTCTCTGATCAAGCCACGAACGTCATATGACCACTCCCAATCATCATCCTCTTTCACCACAACGCTGAAACAATCGCCACCTTCCAGAACGGTGTTCTCCGGTGACACAGCCCAAACCTTCAAATGGCCATCGACGAGCTCCCATGCATGATTGGATTTCTCAGTCCCATGAGTGTTCCCTTGAAGCCTGTAGCCAAACTCAAGGCCGGGGCCGACCTGCACCCTTTCGTCAATCGCATCGGCATCGAGGAGCAGATCCTTGGACAAAGTGGTCCTGATTTTGAGGACCTGATAAGGGACGCCGGTCTGCAAGGACCTGTATCCGAACTCCGTGGCCTCATCGCAACGAAGGTCCACGAATACCAAACCATATGCCTCGCTAAGTGCATAATCCGCTAAGGACCTGACATTCTCAGGGATAGTAAGCTGAGTAAACGAGTTGCACCCGCTGAAGCACCACGCCCCTATGGACGTCACATTGGCTGGAATGACCACAGACTGCAAAAAGTGACATCCTTGAAACAAATGGTCAGACAACGCCGTGAATCCGGGATTCTCAGGGAGCCTGACGGAGGTTATTCCCGAGTCTGAAAACGCATTATTACCAATCTCGGACACCGAATCCGGGATGTACAAGGACTTAAGCGCATAACAATCACTGAAAGCATATCTACCTATCCACTTGACCGAGCCAGGTATGACCACGTCGGTCAGATTGTAACACCCATCAAAGCCCCAAGAAGAATCCAAAAGCCCTATGCCCTCGATGCCTTCCGAAAGTACCGCGGTCCTAAGGTTGTGCTCTTCATCGGTGTCCACATACTTCACGTGGTACGTCTTGCCGTCAGGCCCTTCGACCGTGGCAGGGAAGACCACATGGAGAATGCCATCATCCAAACTATCGGCAAAAACCTCCCCGGGCTCCGCCAAAACTCTGTATGTTATGCCGTCGACCGTGAAAGAATCCCCCTCATCCCATGCGTCGGACTCCTGGGCCTCGGCCGCGACGATCGCGACGGAGGCTATCAAGACCGACAGAAGGAGAAGGGTGCGGACCAGACGTGTCAGGCCCGCGGAACCTCCGCGGTACGACGACGGATAATTGTCTTCGTTTTTCATTCAATCACCTTTCAGGCGTCCAAAACGCCTCCCCCATCATCATTTCAAGAGGATGAGTTACAATCCTCTTTTGAATATAATAAGCGCACGCATGAGAGACCGAGGAATATCCGTCCAGTCCTGAAACGTTCACGCATACGGAACCATGAGAAAGGACGAACGCGAAACCGCCGAGTGCATCAAAACGTTAATTAGCCTAGAATGGACTGCGCAACCCCTCTGACAGGCGGACAACCTGGCTCGACGGTCAGGACATGAGCTCGCTGAGCTTCCCGGCCTTGGCGGCATCCCTTATCTCCATGGCCATCCTGGCGCCGGTGCTCAGCCCGGGATAGATCAGGTCCGCGTACGGGGACCCAGATATGAACGGGTTCGTCCCGGCCACGATCCTGGTGGAGATCTCGAACACCTTGAACTGGAGCTTGTCGTTGACCACCGTCTCCAGGCAGAACGGCCCCCAGAGCCCTCCGAACAGCTCGTAGGACTTGTTGACGACCTTCTCGGCCATGTCGAACGCCTTGGGGAGCAGGGACTCCCTGATCACGACGGGCGTGTTCCCCGTGACCACGAAAGACGGGTTTATGCCGTGCCTGCGGGACTCCTCTATGGACCCGAGCTTGTACATCTCGTCAATGTTGCTCTCGTCGCGGCGGTCTATGGACAGAAGCTCCAATGACCCGCCCTGCTCGCAGAGGTACCCGTCGGTCTTGAGGGGGTCGTAGAAGAAGTGCATGTAGTACCTGGTGCCGAGGCAGTACTCCTGTATGGTGTACTGCTGGGTGTTGTCGACGGCCATCTTGAAGTCCAGGTAGTCCCTGGCTATGAAGTATCCGCTTCCTCCCTTCGCCCCGTGGTACTTCACCATCACGGGCTCGTCAATGTCCCTGGCGTCGGTGATGAGCTTGGGCATCGGGACCCCTGCGGAGGTTATCCACTGCCTCTGCTTGTCCCTGTCCGACTCCCAGGAAAGCACCGCGCGGTTCCCGTAGGAGGGGACGGCGTAGTCCGCGAAGCGGCGGGGGCCCATGTACTCGACGAAGGACCCGTGCGGGATCAGGACGACGTTCCTGTCTATGAGCTCGCCGGACCTCTCCTCCATGTCGTCGAAGTCGGCGTACTTTATGATCTCGTCCGGCTTGGCCAAGGGGAAGGCGTCGTAGTGCCTGGTGCTGTGGGTTATAGTCAATCCGAGGGTCTTGAATCCCATCTTCCTCGCCCCGTGGAAAATCTGAAGGGACGAGTGAGAGCAGAGAGTAGCTATGGTAATGTCCTCCGGGTCGTATCCGGCCAGGATCTCGTCTATCTTGCTCTTCGGGACCATGCCCTCTTATTGCTTTCCTTATAATAAATGTTGCCAACAAGCGCGCCCCGAAAGCCTCTTTCGGCGAGCCGCTGGGATTCATTAAATACTGATAACAGGTAGGCATCCGAAGGAGCCCCCGCAAGGCTCCGAGGAGTCGATGATTTGACAAGCGACGAACTAACACCCCTGTTTGAAGAGATGAAAAGGGTGCTCAACGACAAGATCGACGACGAAACGCTCAGATCGGAACTGGACAAGTACCTCAACGAATACCATGTGGACGTGGATGCGGCCAAGAGGGGGATCCTCCGCAAGTACGGCGCCATAGACAGCGCCTCTGCGATCGGATCGTCCGTGGTCAAGAAGATATCCGCGCTGACCGGGACCGAGCAGAACGTGGACGTCGTGGCCAAGATAGTGTCCTCGGAGCACAGGAGCATAAGGGGCAAGGGCATAGACAAGACAGTCGTGTCCGGGACTCTGGGAGACGACACGGGCACCGCCTCCTTCACGATCTGGGAGCCCGGAAGCGGGGAGTACCCCGCAGGAGCCACGTTCGCCTTCAGGAACTGCTACTGCAAGGTCTGGAACGGGAACATCCAGGTGAACGTGGGGAACAGGGGGCGCGTGGAGACCGTGGACGCCGACATAGAGGTGTCCGGGGCCGTGGCCGGAGCCCCCGCCGAGACCAAGAAGATAGGCCAGCTCAACGGCAGCGAGCAGAACGTGGACGTCTCCGCCAAGGTCGTCTCCGTCGAGAGGAGGACCATATCCACCAAGAACGGCGAGAAGGAGATCGTCTCCGGGACCATCGGGGACTCCACCGGGACGGTGCCGTTCACGGTCTGGGAGCCCGTGGACCTCGCGCTCGGCGCCGTCTACGACTTCAAGGGCTGCTACTGCAAGGTCTGGAACGGGACCGTCCAGGTCAACCTCGGGAACAGGGGGACCGTGACCCCCTCGTTCGCGGACGTGGGCGACGTGGAGTACTTCCCGTCCGTCCAGTCGGCCGAGCCCGTCAACAGCGAGATGAAGAAGATATCGGAGCTGGACGGGAAGGAGACCAGCGTCGACCTCAGGGTCAAGGTCGTCTCCGTGGAGAAGAGGACCATCAGCACCAAGAACGGCGAGAAGGAGATCGTCTCCGGAAGGATAGGCGACGAGACCGGGACCGTTCCGTTCACGGTCTGGGAGCCCGCGGACATCGTCAAAGGCGGCTCCTACATGTTCAGGAACTGCTACTGCAAGTCGTGGAACGACACCCCCCAGGTGAACGTGGGGAACAGGGGGCGCGTGGAACCCATAGACGCGACCATCGACGTCGCCGAGGTGACCTACGACAGGAGCGGGGAGGAATGCAAGATCAGGGACGTCCACGAGGGCTCCGGGAACGTCACCGTCAGGGGACGCGTGATGTCCGTGGAGGTCAGGGACGTCGTCATCAGGGGCGAGAACCGCACGGTCTGGTCCGGGATCCTCGCCGACGAGACCGGGAGGATACAGTATTCCGCATGGAAGGACTTCGGGCTGAAGGAGGGGGACAGCGTCCGCGTCTCCGACGCCTACGTCCGCGCCTGGAAGGGCATACCGCAGCTCAACATGGGCGAGAGGTGCGAGGTCAGCAGGATAGACTCCGACTTCCAGCCCGTGGGCACCGGAGGAAGCCTGAGGACCGTCGGGGAGATCATGAGGACCGGGGGAGGCGTAGACCTGGACGTCGAGGGCCTCGTGGTGGACATTAGGGCCGGAAGCGGGCTCATAAAGAGGTGCCCGCAGTGCAGGCGCTCCATCCTCAACGGCTCGTGCGTGGCCCACGGCCCCGTGGAAGGGGTCAGCGACCTGAGGCTCAAGGCCGTCATAGACGACGGGACCGGCGCCATCGGGGCCGTCATAGGGCGCGCCGACACCGAGAGGCTGTCCGGGATGACGCTGAACGACGCGGAAGCCCTCGCCTCGAAGCTCGGGGAGGGCGCCGTCGCCGCCAAGCTGGCGTCCATGGTGCTCATGAAGAGGGTCAGGGCGTCCGGGAACGTCACCGTCGACGACTTCGGGCCCAGCATAAACGTGAACGGAATCAAGGCCATAGAGGTGGACACCGCCGCGGAGGCGAAGGCCCTCCTCAACGACGTGGAGGCGAACCTGTCATGAACGGATACGACGAGAACCCCTTCTCCAGCGGAAGCGACTACGCCCGCGGAGAGCAGAAGGGAGGAGACCGCCAGAAGGTCGGAGCCAGGGAGACCGCGTGGAGGATGTTCTCCTCCGAGTTCAACGGCTCCAAGCTGGAGATCAAGGCGATGGAGGAGAAGATGCCCTCGTACGTGGTCACGCCTCTGGGGGCCAAGGTGAACAGGATCCTGATAGCCGGCGTCCTGACCGAGAAGGAGAACAGGGGCACCGAGGAGGAGCCCATGTGGACCTGCCGCGTCCAAGACCCCGCCGGCAACTTCTACGTGAACGCGGGAAGGTTCCAGCCCGAGGCGTCCGCCGCGCTCTCGTCCCTGCCGTCGCCGTGCATGGTGGCTGCAGTCGGGAAGGTCCGCACCTTCCACAGGGAGGACGGGAGCATGTCGGTCAGCGTAAGGCCGGAACGCGTGATGGAGATCGACGATGCCGCATACCGCGGATGGATACTCGAGGCCGCGAAGTCCACCTGGACCCGCCTGAAGAACATGAAGAGGGCCTGCATGACCCCGGACTCCACCAAGGAGTCCCTCATGGCCATGGGGGTCAGCCCCGCCGAGGCCGAGGGGATATCGTACGTGCTCGACAACGACGCCATGCCTGACTCCGCCGTCTACCTCAAGGCGATCCAGAACGCCCTCAGGAAGCTCCTGCCCGACGAGGAGATCGACTTCGGGTTCCCGGACGAGTTCGGGGACGACATGCCCCGCTCCGCTCCCGCCGCGCCGTCATCCGGAGGAAGCGGGAAGGCCGACTGGGAGGACGCCGTGCTCCGCCTGCTGGAGGAGCTGGACGTGGACGGGAAGGGCGCCCCCAGGGACGAGCTCGAGAGGCGCGCCGAGAGCATGGGCATCAGCAGCGTGGACCTCGAGGAGATATCCAACAGCCTGATGGACAAGGGCCTGGTCTACGAGCCCAACCTGAGATACCTCAAGCGCATCTGAAACCGAGGGGGATACCCCTCATCCCTTTTCAAATACCGCCGACATGTAGTCGACGACAGAATCCCTGTCCAAGCCGAGGGAGTCGAACGAGTCGGTGTGCGACAGGATCCTGGCCTGGCATCCGTCGCAGAACATCATGGCCGCCATGACGGGGCCGTACCCGCACATCGTTATCCTGTAGGAGCGGACGTCGGAGTAAAGGCCGTCGGGGTCCATGGACCTCACGCAGGACTCCACCATCGAGTCGAGCCTCGCGGCGGTGTCCTTCGGCACATAATGCGCCAGATCGGTGGACGCGATGACGACGACGTCCCTGCCCTCGCACGCCTTCCTGAGCGCGGACGCCAGACGTGCTGCCTCCCGCGGGGTCTGCCGGCCCATCATGACCGGGACTATCTTCGGATCCGGGTCGATGTACTGGAGGAACGGGACCTCGACCTCTATGGAATGCTCCATGGCATGCGCCGAAGGGTCGTCCTCGAAGACGTCCGCGAGGGCCTCGAAGATGGGGACGTCTATCTTGCATGTGCCTAGCGGGGTGGCGAACTCCTCCGAGCACAGCACCGTGCCGTCGGCGGTCCCGTAATGGTCCGGGCCTATGACGACGTACGCCTCCGGAAGGCCGTCCTCCTTGATGGCGCGGAAGGCGTGCGCCGCGTTCATCCCGGACGCCATGTAGCCTGCATGGGGGACCACCGCTCCGCGTATCCTCCTGCCGGAGCCTTCCTGCCCAGGAAGCCCCGGCCCCAGCGGATGGGCGAAGCACGACTCCACGCTGGACCGCAGCCCGTCGGAGCTGGCGGGATAGAACCTTCCCATGACGGCAGGAAACCTCATAGGGAAAAGGAAGGGGTTTGAGGGTAAGACGTTTTTGGACAGTGATCAGACCAGCTTGGCCTCGAAGTCCTCGATCTCCATGGAGAAGTCGGCGGGGTCCTTGAGCTCGCCCTTGGCGACGAGGACCTCCCTGGCCAGGAGCCAGTAGACGCAGGCGAGGGCGCGCCTTCCCTTGTTGTTGGTGGGGATGACGAGGTCCACGTTGCGGGTCTCGTTGTTGGCGTCGCACATGGCCACGATGGGGATTCCGAGGTTGAGGGCCTCGTTGAGGGCCTGCTTGTCGGCGGCGGGGTCGGTGACGACCAGGACCTCGGGCTCCATGAATCCGGGGTTGGCGGGGTTGGTCAGGGTTCCGGGGACGAAACGTCCGGCGAACGCGGGGGCGCCGATGGCCTTGGAGAACTCCCTGGCGGGCTTCTGTCCGTACTGCCTGGCGGAGACCACGAGAACGCGCCTGGGGTCGTAGCGGGACAGGAAGGAGGCGGCGGCCCTGATCCTCTCGTCAGTCTTCTTGACGTCGAGGACGTAGAGTCCGTCCTGCCTGACCTTGTAGATGAACTCCTTCATGTCGGCGGATTTCTGCTGGGTTCCGATGTGGACACCGGAGGTGAGATAGACCTCCTCGGCGACCAGGAGATCGGTGATGACGGGCATGATGTCTTCGTCTGCCATGTGTAAACCTCTCTGTTAGATCTGACCCTTGACGGGTCTCGATGCTGCGTGAACAAAAGACCCTTTATTTAATGATTTGCCTTCCCTAATTATTATTGTTAGTATACATATCAAACAACGCACGCGCGCGAGAAAATCTTGACAAAATTATACATTTATGAACAATAATGTCATAATTATGCCCCAAGCGGAACCTGACCGATAACGTATTTTAGAACGTCGGGGATTAAGAGCCATGGCAGATGAGACCCGGGTGTGCGCGGCCGCGTTCTTCAGGGCTTGCGGCAAAGACATCGTCACCGTGGACGAGTTCATCATGAGCGCGTCCCTGGAGCTCAAGTGGATGCCGCCCTCCAAGGCGAAGGCCCTGCTGTCGCTGCTGGAGAACGAGGGCGCCGTCTCCTGCAAGAAGGGATACGTCCGCCTGGCGGAAGGCCTGGACGTGGTCGACCTGCCGATCGCCTACAGGCCCTCGCCGGAACTCATGGCCAGACTGGACAAGCCCCTGGAGCCCAGGAAGCCCGCCGCGGAGCCGGAGTCCAAGGACGCTTTCCACGTCCTGATGGAGGCCGCCGAGAAGGCGGGAATGAAGAGGACGGACTTCATCCAGAACAGCAACAGGATACAGAAAAGGCTGGACATCGACATAGGGGCGGCCGCCCTCATCGTCCTCAGGGACGGAGGGGTGGACATCGCGCCCTATGCCGACATGGTGTACGCCGGGATAAGGGACTCCTGACCTCAGGACTTCTTGATGAAGTTGGCCAGGGTCATCTTGTTTCCGTTTCCGCCGCTTCCCACGACGGCTCCGGACTGGACGGTCTCCGTGAGCTTGATTCCGAGGGCCTTCTCGATCTTCTTGATCAGCTTGTCGTCGGGGACCAGGCTGTTGGACTCGACCTTCGAGATCGTCCCCTTCTTCTCCTGGATCAACGAGGCGAACTGCTCCAGGTCCATCCCCTTGGCCTCGCGGGCGGCCCTCACGACGCCTCCGTAGTCGTCGACTATCTCGATGGACGAGGTGCCGGCGTAGATGTCCTTGGACCTCATCCTCCTCTCGCGCCTCTCGAGCCTCTCCTCGATGACGGACTGGGTCAGCGGCGCCCCACTGGCCGTGGATGCCTTGTAGTCCTCGCCGAACCTGGCGCATCCGGGACAGACGTTGAGCCTGGAGCCCTCGACGATGACCGTCCTCGTCGCAGGCACGTCCTTTCCGCACATCTCGCAAATCATGACCGCTCGAACGGGTAGCACATTAATTAGCGTATCGGGCACGTGTCTGCACTGCTTATATAACAGTATAGATTTAGGAGGGAACGAGGACTATGACGTACGATGGGGACATCACGGAGCTGAAAGAGAGGATAGCTTCGCTTGAGGATAAGAACGTCAGGCTCATGGAGGACCTTCAGAACGCCGAGACGGAGAAGCGTTATTCCGAGAGCGAGCTCTTCAGGCTCCAGAAGGACATAGCTAGGCTCAGGAACGAGCTGGAGAGGCTCAAGAGCCCGCCGCTCATCATAGCCTCGCTCAGGGACATCCTCCCCAACAACCGCGCCGTGGTCAAGAGCACCACCGGGCCGGACTTCGTCGTCTCCATCTCCGACTACGTCAGGGAGAAGGACCTGATCCCCGGGGCCAGGGTCTCGTTGAACAAGCAGACCCTCTCGATAATGGACGTGCTTCCCGCCCCGATCGACCCCGTCGTGTCCGGCGCGGAGATAGTGGAGAAGCCCAACGTCACCTACGACGACATCGGAGGCCTCAAGACCCAGATGATGGAGCTCCGCGAAGCCGTCGAGGACCCCCTGCTCAGGCCCGAGCTCTACGCCAAGGTGGGGATCGAGCCCCCGAAGGGCGTCCTCCTGGTCGGTCCCCCCGGAACCGGGAAGACCCTCATGGCAAAGGCCGTGGCCAACGCCACCCAGGCGACCTTCGTCAGGCTCGTCGGGTCGGAGCTTGTCCAGAAGTACATCGGAGAAGGCGCCAGGCTGGTCCGCGAGCTGTTCGAGCTGGCCAAGGAGAAGGCGCCCAGCATCATCTTCATCGACGAGCTGGACTCCGTCGGAGCCAAGAGGCTGGACGGCGCCACGTCCGGAGACAGGGAGGTGCAGAGGACCCTCATGCAGCTCCTCTCCGAGCTGGACGGGTTCACCCCCATGAGCAACATCAAGATCATAGGCGCCACCAACAGGCCCGACATCCTCGACGACGCCCTCCTGAGGCCCGGAAGGTTCGACCGCATAATCGAGGTCGGCCTCCCCGACGCGGAGGGAAGGCAGCAGATCTTCGACATCCACCTGTCCCACATGAACGTGGAGGAGGGCATCTCGTCGAAGGAGCTGGCCGACGGCACCGACGGACTCTCGGGGGCCGAGATCAAGAACCTGTGCACCGAGGCCGGAATGCTTGCGATCCGCGACGACAGGGACACGATCACGAAGAAGGACTTCGAGGACGCCAAGAAGAAGATCAACGACGCGAAGAGGGGCAGGATGCCCGACCTTCCCGCGCACATGTTCGCTTGAACGATTTTTTAAGAAAAAGAGGGGGAGATCCCCTCATTCCCTGTACGTGTCCTCTCCGCCGAAGAAGGCGAGCTGCGACGCGGCGTATATCTCCTCCAGGCCTATCTCGTCCTGGGCGGACACGGAGCGTATCTCTCCGAAGACCCCGGTGTTCTCCATCGCCTTGAACAGCTCCATGCCGACTACCGTCTGGGGCACGGAATCGGCATCCAGCAGGTCCCCGTACAGCGCGTCCGGCTCGGAATACCAGTCCAGCATCCTCTGCTCGTCGTCGTCGGACAGCGTGTCGCATTTGGACAGCAGGTTGAGCATGGGGAGCTGGAGCCTGAACTGGACAAGGGCGCCGAGGGTCATCGCGGAGATGAATCCGTTCGGAGTCTTGCACAGGGACGGGTCCGAAAGGTAGACGAGCATGGAGTCCTCCCGCCCGAAGGCGTCCACGGTCATGCCGGAGGACTCCCTGAAGGCGAAGAGCTCGAGCTGGCCCGGGGTGTCGATCAAGACGTAGTCCGTGCTGTACTCCGCGAACACCCGCATCATCTTGTCGATGTTCACCGCCATGAGGTCGGCGGCCACGATCTGCGCCCCGTTGGGTCCGAGGCCGTACTCCTCCATGACCTCCCCGAGGTTTATCCACTCCCTGATGTCTATGTCGGGGTCGTAGGGGAGGGTCTCCGCGCCCGGGTCCATGTTTATCGTGATGGCGTCCACCCCGTTGCTGTCCAGCCAGCGCCTGTACGCTCCGACCAAGGTGCTCTTCCCGCTTCCCGCGGTCCCTACGAAAAAGACGTTCTTCACTGTGGACAAGCCCCCAACAAGATAATCGGACCCGGTCATCAATCAAAACCAATATAATAATTAAGAGGGGTTCACCACGCATGACAGAAGTGAAGCACAGCGCGGCGGGATTCGGTGCCATCGGCATCTTCGCCGCCCTCATCTTCTCGGTCGTGTGGGTTGTCGCCGCCTCCGCGGATCCCTCGTGGACCTTCGGAGACAACACGCTGTCCGACCTGGGGATCTCCAAGGTCGACATGGCCAAGAACGTCTTCAACTACGGCTGCATGATCACCGGCGTACTGCTGCTCATCTACGGAGCCGGAAAAGCGTACCGCTTCGAGGGCGCCGAGTGCGCGTCCGGAGCCCTCGCCGCCCTGGCGGGGATCTGCCTCGCCCTCATCGGCGTGTTCCCCTCCGGCGAGAAGCTGCACATACTGTTCGCCCTCCTGTTCTTCGTGCTGATCGCGTTCGCAATCATCTCCGCAGGATACGCCGACAGCAAGGCCGGGAGGCTGCTGAACGCCGCGGTCTGCGCATGCGTTCTGACCGCCGCGGTCATCTCCATCGCCGCCGTGTCCGTCCCCATGGGGGAGGCCATCGGTGTCGCCGGATGCATCGCGTGGGTGTTCGCCGACAGCCTTAAGCTCATCTTCGGGTGAGCCGCCGCGGACATACGTTTAATTAACACAAGGGAATAACGACAGAGGTGCAAGAATGAGCACAGCCTTGAAGAAAATGTCCATCGGAATGGGCCTCGGGCTTCTCGGAGGAATCCTCGCCATCGCGGCGGTGGCCTACTCCTGGGACGGATCCTTCCAGTCCATAGTCCCGGTCGGACTCAACCTGTTGATCGCGACGATGTTCTTCGCGACCGCGGGATCGTTCGCCAAGAGCGCCCCCGTAGCCGGAAAGAGCATCGCCATCATCGCGGCCGTCTGCGTCGCCATGACCATCGTGTCAATGGCCTACGCCAGCACGTTCCTGTGGCTCCAGATCATCCTTCTGGCCATCGGAGTGGTTGAGGTCCTCATCGGCGCCTGCCCCGCGGTCATAAGGTACGCCGACACCAACAAGTCGGCATGAAACCATCGGTCCTCCGGGACCTTTTCCCTTCTTGTCATCCAGTAAGCGACATGTTCTTATTACGACCGATTATACTCTTGTATATGGGCAATAAGTACTCGTTCGCGTTAAGGAAGCTGGCGCTTCTAGGGGCCATCGACGACTACGTCGCCATCTCCTCCCGTGAACTTGGAACCGCCCTGGAGATGAGCCAGCAATCGGCATCCAAGAGGATCCTGGAGCTTCTGGACGAGAAATACATCGTCAGGGACCTCGGAGCCAGGAGGCAGCGCATCAAGATAACCCCCAAGGGGGTCGAGGAGCTGAAGAAGGAGTACAACGAGTACCGCCGCATCTTCGAGCTCTCGGACCAGGTGACCATCCGCGGGGTCGTCGCTTCGGGGATGGGCGAGGGGCACTACTACATCTGCCAAGAAGGATACATGAAGCAGTTCGAGTCCATCCTCGGCTTCAGGCCCTTCGAGGGGACCCTGAACATGGTTGTGGACCCGGAGGACGCCGGGAAGCTCGACGTCATCAGGAGCACCGACGGGAACCTCATATCGGGATTCACCTGCGACGGCAGGAGCTTCGGCGACGTCATCGCGTACAAGGCGAAGATCCGCAACATCGACTGCGCCATAGTGGTGCCTGAGAGGTCCCATTACGTCGACACCATCGAGATAATCTGCCAGTTCCACCTCAGGCGCACCCTCGGGCTCAACGACGGGAGCAAGATCGAGGTCAAGGTCAATTTCTAAAAAACAAGCGAAAGAGGGGCGGCGCCCCTCGGTTTCAGAACTTCTTGAGGTAGTCCATCACGGATTCGAAGAGGACCCTTCCGTCCCCCTCCTCCGTGGCGTAGCCCCTGGTCCAGTCGGGATGCGTGAAGCGGGTCATCACGCGCTCGGGATGGGGCATCATGCCCAGCACGTTCCCGGCCGGGTTGCATATGCCGGCGATGTCCGAGGGGGACCCGTTGGGGTTCCAGGGATAATCCGCGTCGGAGCCGTCCGGGCGCACGTACCTGAACACGACCTGGTCGTTCTCCTCCAGCCTGGACACGAAGTCGGGGTCCGCGCTCATCAGCTTCCCCTCCGCATGGGCGGACGGGATCGTCAGCAGGGCCTTCGACGGTATCGCGGACGCGAACACGCACTTCCCGCGGCCGTCGTTGCGGAGGACCGTGGGCCTGCACTCGAACCTTCCGGAGTCGTTGGTATACAGGGCGGCCTCGGGACGGTCCGACATGGTCTCGTCGAACGCCGGGAGCAGGCCGAGCTCCACCAGTATCTGGAACCCGTTGCAGACTCCCAGGACGGGCTTGCCGGACTCGACGAACCTCCTGACGTCGGAGCCCATGCCGGCCTTTATCCTGGCGGCGAAGATCGCTCCCGCGCGGACGTAGTCCCCAGCCGAGAATCCTCCCGGGAAGGCGAGCACGTCGTAGTCCTCCAGACTCCTCGCAAGGCCTGCGGGGGCCTGGCCTATGAGCTGCTTCAGATGGACCTTCTCGGCCTTGGCGCCGACCATCTCGAAAGCGTTCGCCATCTCGTCCTCGCAGTTCGTGCCTTCTATCCTGATGACGCATACCCTTACGTCCTCGGCCTTCATTCGCATCCGCCTCCCATTATGCTCCAGATGGGAGAGCTCCAGGCCTTCCTCATCTCGTCCACGGCGATCTCCGCGCCGGTGTCCTTGATCCTCAGCACGTCGCCCTTGGTTATCCCCAGAGGAACGGCGTCGTCACCCATTATCTCGGCGAACCTGGCGGCGTCCTTGCCGTCGACCTCGGCGATCCAGCGGCCGTTGCTCTCGGAGTACAGGGCTCTGGCGGAATCGGACATGCCTAGTGCCGTCAGCTCTATCTCCGCGCCCACGCCGCCCGAGATGCACATCTCCGCGACGGCGACGGCCAGGCCTCCGTCCGAGCAGTCGTGGCAGCTCAGGACCAGCCTCTCGTCCATCGCCTTCAGCAGAGAGTCGGTCTTCCTCTTGAGGCCGGCAAGGTCCACCGACGGGACCGCGCCCTGCTCTCCTCCGAACTTGCGGAACAGCAGGGAGGCGCCCATCTCGTCCTTGGTGCGCCCGACCAGGAAGATCACGCTGCCGGTCTTCTTG
>JAFWTC010000018.1 GCA_017519045.1 Candidatus Methanomethylophilaceae archaeon | reverse complement strand
GGAAGGACCACTCTTCCCTCAGGCTCTTCACCATGGTCTGGCTCTACATGATGTTCTTCGCCGTGTGGTCCTCCTACGGGACCGCCGTCGCCGTCGGATGCGTCTTCGGAGTCGCCTCCGGCGCCGCCATCGTGAAGCTCGTCGAGTACGCCAAGGTCGCCGACTGGTTCAAGGAGATCAAGACCTCCGGCCTGTCCAAGGGCCTCAGGAAGATCCTCAACCCCATGCCTCTCGCCACGGTCCTCATCGTGGCGTTCCTGGTCGTGGTTCCCAACTTCGTCTACGCGCTCGACGCAGGCGTTCCCAACAACGACTCGTCCAACGTGTTGTACAACGGCAACACCCAGTATTTCATCAAGACCGGCGAGGACTATCCCCTCGGCGAGATCCTGGAATCCCAGTCCGGCGTCGCGAAGACCGGCGCCATCGCCTCCTGGGTCGACTACAGCTACGACACCGTCGCTGGCGGGGACTTCGTCTCCGTGACCGATACCGCGGGCAACGGGACCTCGGCCGTGTCCCATATCCTGTTGTCGAAAGGATCCCAGGGCGCCATCGCATCCATGATTACGCGCATCGTCCTCGCCCATAACATCAACGACTTTGCATCCGACTTTACCAATCCCGATGTCTACTCGCAGATCAAGACGTACCGCGAGGACTGCAATGCGCTCTATGACGAGCTCAAGAGCAATGCGGCCGCATATGGAAACCTGAAGTCCGACGTATCCTGCGAGAACGCCATGTACTTCGCTTCCGTCAAGTGCATGACCGATAGCATGAGCCTCGTCGACCTCTGCAGGACCTACGAGAACGTCTGTTCCAGGACCGGCGAGAGGATCTCGTACGTGCTCCTCGATCCCATGATGCTGCCTCTGCAGTACAACGGCGGTGACAACTTCTCCGCCATGGCTTACTTCGCCGACTACAGCACCGACAGTTACGGGGCCGCTCCCGAGTTCTACACATACAACCCTTACTACGGCTACACGTCCTACACCAGCAACATGTACGACTCCTTCCTGTGGAAGGCGTACATCGGGCCTTCGGCGACAGAGGCCGGCCAGTCCAGCTCCAACTCCTACCTCTATGCGCTCTCCTCGAGCGATGGGACCGTTGCCGCCGTTCCCGAGGGAATGGCCGGGTTCCAGGTCGACAAGTGGATCGTCAGGTACTCTCCTGTGAAGAATCCCGAGGCTGACGACTGGACCTACATCGACCGCGATGCCGCCGTCTCCATGCAGAAGAAGGACGGAGGCCTCATCAACTATCTCTCGTCCTACATCCTGTACGAATACGTCGGAATCGGCGGGACCTCCGTGAACGGTTCCGTGATATCCGAGAACGGGGCCTCCGTAGACGGCATGCTCGCCGAGCTTTACGTTCACGATTCCGTTTCCGGTAAGCAGGTCCTCGAGTCCTCCGATACCGTCAAGAACGGCAGATACTCTTTGATCCTGCCTGCCGGATCTCAGGGGTACACCGTCGTTCTCAAGTCAGGTAACGCCGTGGTCGCGTCTTTCAAGGATGCCGTACCCTCCGTGTATGCGATTCCTGCGGTCGACGTCGACGGAAACGTCGCGATAGACGGAAACGTCCTGGACGGAAAGGCCGTGAGGATGATCTTCCAGAACGCCTCCGTGCCTGCCGTGAAGTACGAGGTCGACTCCTATGACGGATCGTTCTCTCTGTCCGATGTAGTCGAGGGGCAGTATGCCATGACCGCCTACGATTCCTCTGGAGCCACTATCGCGACTTCCGATGTCGTCATAGCCTCCGGCGACGGCAAGACAGTCTCCGGGCTGACCATCGTCCCGTCTTCCAAGACGATAACCGTGACCGTCAAGGATTCCAAGGGGGTTCCCATCGATGGCGGAAGGATCATAGCGTCCGATGTCACCACCGGAGAGAAGTTCTCCGCTCCCGTCAAGGAAGGAACCGCCGTCGTGAGCGCGGTCCCCGGCACCTACACCCTCAGCATGACCGGAGGATACGTCATCCTGACCTCCACCACATACAACATAACCAGCAGCAACAGGACCGCCAGCGTCACGGCCTATCCCGCCGAGGAGATCACCGTAAGCGCTCCTGACATGCTCGTGTTCTCCGCAGGCGCCTACAGCACCGTGGCCTACGACGGCAAGGTGACTTTGCCTAGGAGCATGGCCACCGACGAGTATCGTTACACCGTCAGCGGCGTCGACGGCAATGCGATCATCCTGGGAACCTACGACGGCTCCCTCACCTACAGCGAGTACTCCCCTGTGAAGATCAAGGGGGTCCTCAAGAACGGCGACAGTGCGGTATCAGGCAACGTGTACGTCGTCAACCATGAGGGACAGACCATCTCCGCCACCGCCAACGGCAGTGACGGGTTCGTGCTGTTCGTGCCTGTAGGAACCTACCAGATATTCGCCGACAACGGCAGCGCCAAGGTGTATGTCGGGAGCGTCAAGGCCGTTTCCGACGTCGATCTCGGAGACCTGCCTCTGGTCGACGGCAGGAGGATCACCGCGAACCTCAGGTATGCGAGCGGAACCAGTTCCGGAAACGTCGGTCTCGGCTATGTGACGTGCAAGCTTACCTACACCTACGAGGGAACCGAGTACGCCATGTATTCGATGACCAACTCCTCCGGACAGTGCATGTTCTACCTGCCGCTGGAGACCTCGTGCAAGGTGGAGTTCAACGGAGGCACTCTGGACAACGAGTACTTCCGCGGCACGTCGCTTCAGACGTCGGTCCCCGCTGGATCGACGAGCACGTCTGCCAACGTGACGTTGAACCAGTACAGGTCCACCAGCGTTCCCAACAACTATGTGAAGCAGGTGTCCGTCACCTCCGATTACGCCATGACCCTCAAGCCGTACTCCTCCGGAGACGACGTCGTGTTCGCCGCAGGCGAGACCAAGACGGTCAACCCCGGCCAGTACACCGCGAAGGTCGACACTCCCGGATGGTACTTCGACAACACCGTCTACCTGTACCCCGGTCAGAACTCCTTCACCGATCTGGAGCCCATGCAGGCCCACGCCGTCAAGATAACCAAGGGAGAAGGCGACGTCCTGTCCATCGGAACCAACGACAATGATGCCGAGTACTTCGACCAGGATGGAACCTACTACTTCAAGGACGGGTACGTCTACTACCTGACCTCCACGGCTTCCGAGTCCGGTGACATGAGGTTCGCCACCGTCGATCTCACCTCCGCCTACTCCGTGACCTCGATTGACATGACCGCGAACGTCGCTCCCATGACCGTGACCGGAAGCATCGGGGCCACCGCCAGTGGCGACCTCGTCGTGAGCAGCGGCGGAGTGAGCATCCTGTCCAGCATCGACAACGGCCAGTTCAAGGTCAAGCTGCCGTCCACGATGACTTCCGCACAGTTCAAGGCGGACGCCAAGCGCACCGTTTCCGATACCGAGTACACTTATTCGGCCGTCAGGAACGTATCCGGCCTCAGGGACGGATCCGTCGTCAATGTGGCGGTCACCGGAGAGGGCAGCGAAGTCGTGGATGAGGATGCCAAGTTTATCGCGACCGTCGATTACGCCAACTTCTCCAACGGGAAGGCAAGGGTGGACGTCTCCGTCACCAACAAGACCGAACGCGCCACCAGCTACGTGATCAGCTCCGGTCCTGCCTGGAGCCTCGACAAGGCCGTCAGCCTCTATGTGATGCCCGACTCCACCGGAACGGCCGTGGTTGAGGGCGTCTATGACGCCGAGGTCTATGCGGTCGGATCCAAGGGCGTAAGCGTCATAGTCACCGACATGTCCGGCTCCGGTTCGAAGACCATCGACATCAAGGAGAACTCCGCCCCCAAGGTCGGATCCAAGGGAGTCGTCATAGTCTCCGCCGGAGAGAGGTCCGGAGAGGTCGAGGGAGCCCTCGACAAGATCTCCGCCACTGAGTACATGTACGCCATCACGGTGTCCAATCTTGACAACTATTCCAAGGAAGTCAAGTTCACTGTGCCCTCGCCCAACGGTTGGTCCGTGCTCGTATCCGATGAGAACGGATACACCATCCGCGAGGGAGGGTCTTCCTTCACGATCTACGGGCTCGAGACCAAGGTGTTCTACGTGAAGTATATGCTTGACGGAGACGGCACCGGGGTCACGGTCCCGTCCACGACGGTCACCGTGGATTGCGACGGCACGACTAAGGTGCTCAGCATCTCTCCTGCGGACGTCGACGTCAAGGTCGATTCCATCAAGGCGGACGGAGACAACGTCTTCAACAGCAGGTCCGGAATGCCCGTGGGCGTGTGGTTCCTGCTGGCGATAGGCATACTCCTGTTGATAGCCGTATTCTGGCTCGGAAGCAAGAGGGGGGTGTTCTCACGCAGGTAAACAAGGCAGCCTTGATCATCGCCGCCATAATGGCGGCGGCCTTCGTCCTTCTCCCGGTCTCGGGAGTGGACGGGGCCTACCACAGCATAAGCGGGGAGAAGAGCGTCATCGCCGTCGACGAGGACGCTGACTTCACCATAATCTACACCGACTCCGACCATGAATCCATGGATGTGACCTTCAGCGCCAAGCTCGTCAACACCAAGGGCGACACCATGACCGGGGCAGTCAGCCCCACCACAGGGGCCGTCGACAGCGGGGTTCCCATGACCCTGACCGTCACCGCTCCTTCGGACGCCGGAAGGTACACCATCGTGGTGACCTACACCGGCACCGTCGAGACGTCGGACGGTTCCTCCGTGGACATCGATCCGGCTGTGGACAGGTACGATATAAAGGTCGTCGAGCCCATAACCCTCTCCGTCAACGTGTCGCTGGAGGATCCCAACGTCAACCTTTCCGGTTACGGGGTGTACTTCTGGGTCGACGGCGAGAGGATGGACGACAGCTACACGACCTTCAACGTCAGCAGCAACGGAACGGGATCAGTCAAGTACGACTGGGTCGCCGACGCATCCAAGGGCAAGCATGTCTTCTGGGTGGAGTCTGCCAACGGAGGCGTGGTTGACGTCAAGGGTCTCGATCAGAAGCACGAGTTCTACATCGGGGACGAGGATTACTCGATCTACATCGCCCTGGCCGTCCTGTTCCTCATCATCGTCATAATCGCGTTGGTGTGGGTCTACAGGAAGCCTGTGAAGAACTTCGGAAAGCCCAAGTCCAGGCGCAAGTGAAACCATCAGGGGGTTCGCCCCCTGTCTTTTTCCTATACCGTTCGGCGGCATTCGCCGCCTCGTTCCTGGAAGACGCCCTCGCCCTTCGGAATGGCCAAAGGTTCGATCCAGGCGTCCGGACAGCTTCGCATTCAGCATGTCCGAGCGGGTTTTGTCCATGATCCCCCTGGCGGCGTCCTGTTTTCTCCTGACCGGCGCCATCGCATCCGGGATGTCCAGGGACATGACCATGGCATGCATTCCCTCCATTACGGAGAACAGGCGTTCGGCCGACTTCATGTCGCCGTTCATGAGGCCGGACATCACCATGCGCCTCATCTCCCCTTCGCAGTCGCAGAGCCCTAGGAGCCAAGCGGATGGCGTGACGCCCAGGTCCTCGTAATCCGGAATCGGAGAATCCGAGACCAGCGCGTGGAGGATCAGGGCTTCGCAGTATTCGCACATGCAGTCCTGTACCAGGCCGCACGCGAGGATCGCCGGATTTCTGCAGACGTCGAGAAGGGTCTCGACGGCGGAGCGCATCTCCTTCATGTCGGCGGACGGGTCTTCCCCCACGTGCATTCCATGAATCGCCTTTTTCGACAGGCGTATGATCTGCCTGGAGCGCCTCACCGCCTCCTCCTTGTCCGCCTCCAGCGAGGCCATGGCTTCGGCAGCCTTGGCGACGGACCGGTTCAGACTATCCATGCGCATCCATCATGTGGCGCCTATAACCATGTTGCGGATTCATCGAAGACCTTGGTAGAATCCTAGGCGAAGGCGCTCGTCCATTAGATGTTCCTTCTTCCTGCCGTCGATTCCTCTCGGATCGGCTCTGGAGAAGCTCAGGAAGTCGTATTGCACGTCCGTCAGGGTCAGGGCGTCAGGGCGTCCGACCCCGAAGGACGCGTCCTTCCCTTCCAAGGCGCCCTTCACGTCTTCGAGGGAGGCCTTGCCCCTTCCCACGCGGTCGACCGCGGAGGATATGCGGCGGATCATGTTCCAGAGGTAGTATCTGGCCTCGAAGTCCAGGAACAGCATCCCCTCCTCCTCAGAGCAGGAGATCCTGTCTATCGTGAGCCTCGTGGGCTTCCCGTCGTAGCGGCAGAACCTCAGGAAGTCGTGCTCGCCCTCGAACAGGCGGCAGCACTCCTCTGCCTTTTCCATGTCGATCCCTTCCGCGTCCAACGCATACCTGTAGACGCGGCGGGATGCGTGCCTGATGTTGAATCCGTCGTCGACCTCGCAGTACGACCTGTAGAAGACGCCGTCCGAAACGGAGTTCAGGGCCTTGGAGAGGACGTTCAGGTCGTCCATCCCCGAGCGGAACACGATCGCGTTCCCAAGCGCGTTGACGCCCTTGTCCGTCCGGCTGGAGAACTCCAGGCCAGGGTCCGCGTCCCCGAGCACCTTCCTTATGTCGTCGAGGACCTGCGACGTGACCGTGCGGAGCCCGGGCTGGGCCTGGGACCCGGAGAACCCCGATCCCAGGTACGCCACCTTCATCGCCACGCGCTTCATGCGGAGCGGAGTTCCCTCATGTGGTCCACCCTCTTCTGGACCAAGGCCCTGGTGCCTATGTCGTGCCTTACGAACACGGCGTCGCAGACCACGTGCTTCAAGGCCTTCTCGCAGTTCGCCTCGGCCTCCTCCAGCGTGTCCGCCACGCCCACGACTCCCACGGACCTGGACGTGCCGGTGATCAGCTTCCCGCCCTTCATGTCTACGTTGGCGTAGTACGCTACCGCTCCGCATCCGGAGACGGCCTCCTCGTCCACCGAGATCTCATGCCCGGACTCGGACTTCACCCCGTACCCGCGGGGGACCACGTACTTGCAGACGGTGGCCTTCCTTTGGAACTCCACGTCCCCTTCCAGCCTTCCCTCGGCCATCATCCTGCAGACGTCCGCGAACCCGGTCTCCAGGAGGGTGAGGACGTTCATGGCCTCCGGATCTCCGAACCTGGCGTTGATCTCGATGATCTTGGGTCCGTCGACGGTCAGTATGAACTGCCCGTACATCGCGCCGCGGTAGGGGCATCCCTCCTCGGCCATGGCGTCTACGATGTCCTGAAGGATGTCCAGGGCCTTGGCCCTCTCGTCCTCGGTTATGAACGGAAGCAGGTGGTCCGCATCGGTGTAGGATCCCATCCCTCCGGTGTTCGGCCCCACGTCGCCCTCGTACGCCCTCTTGTGGTCCTGGACCAGCGGCATCGGGACGATCCTCTTCCCATCTGAGAAGACCATCTGGGTGAACTCCTCGCCCACCGCCCTCTCCTCGAGGATGACCCCGGCCCCGCCGATTCCGTTGTCGAAGATCTCGTTGACGTACTCCATGGTCTCCTCGAAGCTGTGGAGGTGCTCCCCCTGGACCTTGACCCCCTTCCCGCCGGTCAGCCCCACGGGCTTCACGACGATCTCGTGGTCTATGCTCCTGAGGTACTTCTCGGCCTCGGAGGCGCTGTCGAAGTGGGCGAATCCCAGGTTTCCCTTGATCCCGTGCTTCTTGACAAGCTCCCTCATGAACGTCTTGGACGTCTCTATCCTGGCGGCCGCCTTGGTCGGGGAGGCGCATTTCACGCCTTCCTTCTCGAGGGCGTCCACGATTCCCGCCTCTAGGGGGGCCTCAGGGCCGACGAATGCGTATCCCACGCCGTTCTCCTTGGCGAAAGCGCATATCCTCGCGGCATCCTTCTCGTCGCAGAGTAGGTGCTTGGCGGCCCTCTTCGCGATGCCCGGGTTCATGTTCTTCATCACGGCGTAGATCTCCGCGCCGGATCTGTACAGGGCCTCGACCGCCGCATGCTCTCTTCCTCCTCCGCCGATGGTCAGTATCTTCATGTTATCCCTCAAAGTCCCAGAGCCGCGAGGATCTCGTCGACGCCCTCGTCCTTCCTCGCGCTGCACATGTATATCTCCTTCAATCCGCCTGTCAGCTTCCTGTAGTCGTCGGCGATTACTTTCGGGTCCACTCCGACGGCGTCGGCGATGTCGATCTTGTTGAGGATGGCTATGTCCGAGTGGAGGAATATGTCGTGGTGCTTGCGGACCATGTCGTCGCCCTCCGTGGTGGAGATGACCACGACCCTGTAATCGGTCCCCAGGGCGAAGTCGGCGGGGCATACGAGGTTCCCGACGTTCTCTATGAACACCACGTCGTACTCGTCCAGGTCGATTTTCGACAGCGACTTCCTCACCAGGTTGGCGTCCAGGTGGCATTCATGGCCGGTGTTGCAGTTCACAGCGGCCAGCCCCGATCTCTCGAACCTGCCGTAGTCGTCCGCCCCGGTCACGTCGCCGGCTATGGCGCAGACGCGGACCCCCTTGGCGCGGAGCTTCTCCGCCAGCTTGATGATCAGCGCGGTCTTCCCGGCGCCGATGGAGCCCATGAAATCCACCGATTTGATGCCGTGGCTCTTCATCAGGCGGTAGTTCTCGTTGGCGATTCTGCCGTTCTCCTTCAGGACGTCGATCTCCATGCCCGGCTGGACTATGTGCATGACGGGTGGAGGGCGCCGGATGGTTATAATATGTCTTTTTCTGTTTGAGGGCCGGGTCGCCGGCAGGCCGCTGTTCGGAACAGACATAAACGACAATCATCATTCTCCGGCGAACACATGAGCTATTCAGATTCACTTTCGGGAAGGCTCTCGTCGCTCGGGGCGGTCGAAGGCTCCAGGATATCGGTGACGAGGGACGGAAGGACCTTCGTCGGGACGCTGATGCCCCATCACGAGTTCAGCGACCCGGACGTCCTCATAATCAAGATGAAGAGCGGGTACAACGTCGGGGTCAGGATAACCGATTCCGCCGAGGTCGCCGTCCTGGAGGCTCCGGCGGAGAGGGTCAGGAAGGAGACGCCGGTGGAGCGTCGCGAGGGCCTGCCGAGGCTGGTCCTGATAGGGACCGGAGGGACCATCGCGTCCTACGTCGACTACAGGACCGGGGCGGTCCATCCCGCCCTGTCGACCTCCGACATGGTGAACGCGGTCCCGGAGATCAGGGACATCGCCGACGTCGATGCCAGGGTGCTGTTCTCCATATTCTCGGAGAACATGGGCGTGGAGCACTGGCAGAAGCTGGCCGAGGCCGTGGCGGAGGAGATACGCAACGGCGCGGACGGCGTCATCATCCCTCACGGGACCGACACCATGGGCTACACCGCCGCCGCCCTGTCCTTCATGCTCGGGAACGTATCCAAGCCGGTGGTGCTCGTCGGAGCACAGAGGTCGTCCGACAGGCCCTCGTCCGACGCTTCCAGCAACCTCGTGGCCTGCGCCAGGTTCTGCACCGGGGGGAAGCGTGCGGGCGTCTACGTGGTCATGCACGACACCCTCGGCGACGATTCCTTCGCCGTCCATCTGGGGACCAGGGTCAGGAAGATGCACACGTCCCGCCGCGACGCCTTCCGCAGCATCAACGCGCCCCCCGTCGCCCATATCGACGCCGAGGGAAGGATGGAGTTCTCCTGCGAGGCCTCCGTCCCGTCCGGGCCCATGGAGGTCAGGACCGCCATGGAGAAGTCGTGCGTGCTCCTCCAGTACTTCCCGGGGATGGACCCGGACGTCTTCGAGGACGTCTTCATGAGATCCAAGGGGATAGTCATAGCCGGCTCCGGGCTGGGCCACGTGAACGAGGGGATGATCCCGCTGATAAGGAAGGCCGACGAGAACGGGTCCGTGGTCGTCCTCACCTCCCAGTGCCTCAACGGGAGGACCAACCTCAACGTCTACAACACCGGGAGGGACATGCTGGCCGCAGGGGCGGTCACCGTCCTGGACATGCTGCCCGAGACCGCCTACGTCAAGCTGATGTGGGCGCTGGCCAACTCTTCGTCGCAGGAGGAGGCCAAGAAGATCATGAGGACCCCGCTCGCGGGGGAGATGTCAGACAGGAGGACCGTCGATGAGCGAAGACTACGAGATGATGTGCGGGATCGAGATCCACCAGCAGCTCGACACCAGGAAGCTGTTCTGCTCCTGCGAGTCCAGGCTCTGCGACGACGGGTACGGAGGCGTGTTCAGGAGGCTGAGGCCGACCACGTCCGAGATGGGCGAGATAGACCGCGCCGCCCTGGCGCAGTTCCAGAGGCATTTGGGATACAGGTACCAGTGCTGCCATGGGACCAGCTGTCTTGTAGAGCTGGACGAGGAGCCCCCGCACGACGTGAACCCGGACGCCATGAGGATAGCCTTGACCTTCTCCGAGATGCTCGGCGCCAACCTGGTGGACGAGGTCCACTTCATGAGGAAGATAGTCGTGGACGGGTCCAACACATCCGGTTTCCAGAGGACGGCCCTGATCTCCACCGACGGGCATGTCGACGTGGGGGACAGGAAGGTCTCGATCCTCTCCGTCTGCCTGGAGGAGGACGCCTGCCGCCGCGTGGAGGCCAAGGGCGACGAGGTGGTCTGGAGGACCGACCGCCTGGGAATCCCGCTGATAGAGGTCGCCACCGGCCCGGACATGAGGACGCCGGAGGAGGTGATGGAGGTCGCGTACAGGCTCGGGACGCTCCTGAGGGCCACGAAGAGGGTCAAGAGGGGCCTCGGGACGATACGCCAGGATCTGAATATCTCAATCCCCGGAGGCGCCCGCATCGAGCTGAAGGGCGTGGGGGAGCTGAGGCTCATCCCCGATTACGTCAGGAACGAGGTGGCCAGGCAGAGGATGCTCCTCCGCGTCAAAGGCATCCTGAATTCGAGGGGCGCCGTCCCCGCGGCGTTCGAGCCGGTGGACGTGACCGACGTGTTCAAGGATTCGGAGTCGAAGGTCATCAAGGGCGCCATGTCCGACAAGGGAAGGGTCCTGGCCGTGCGCCTGCCCGGATTCGCCGGAGTCATGAACGGCGACAACGGCACCCTCAGGCTCGGCGCGGAGATGGCCCAGCGCGCCCGTACTAAGGGCGTCAAGGGAATATTCCACTCCGACGAGCTTCCCAATTACGGCATAGAGCAGCGCTTCGTCGACGCCCTCAGGGACTTCCTGGGGATGACCGGGGAGCACGACGCGTTCGCGATATGCGCCGCGAAGGAGAAGAAGGCCCGCGACGCGCTGGAGATGGCCGTCGAGAGGGCCAACGAGGCCTTGGAAGGCGTCCCGGAGGAGACCAGGGACCCCTTGCCGGACGGCACCACGAAGTACTCCAGGCCCCTTCCCGGGGCGGCCAGGATGTATCCGGAGACCGACGTCCCGCCGACCCTGATCACCGAGGGCATGATCAGGGACATCAGGGACAACATGCCCGAGTTCCCCGAGCAGATCGAGAAGCGCCTGACCGAGCAGTACGGGATCAACCTGCAGCAGGCCAGGCAGCTCGTGAGGCAGAGCTCCGACGAGGTCTTCGAGAGGATATCCGAAGACAAGTCGATGGCGTCCGTCGCCGCCACCACGCTGCTCAACACGTTCAGCGAGCTGGAGCATGCCGGGGCCGACGTCCGCTCGATCTCCGACGACTCCCTTGTGGGGCTGTTCGGCATGCTCAGGGAGGGGAAGTTCGCCAAGGAGGCCCTTCCCGCGATCCTGGGGGAGATGGCGTCCGGTTCGTCGCCCGAGGGGGCCATCGGGAAGCTGGGCCTCGAGGCCGTGGACGAGGGCGAGGCGATGTCCGTGATCGAAGGCATCGTCAAGGAGCGCGAGGAGTTCGTCCGCTCCAAGGGCATGGCCGCCGTCGGCCCCTTGATGGGCCCCGTCATGGGCGCCCTAAAGGGGAAGCTGGACGGGAAGCAGGTCAACAAGCTCCTCACCGAAGCCATAAAGAAGCTTCTCGGCTGAGGCCGAGGAAGATGGGGGAGGCCCCTCCCCCTGTTTTCGTCTTCAAGCGTCGACGGTGAACGCCTTGATGCTGAAGTTGTCTATGACCATGGGCAGGCCATCGACCATCTTCGGCGCGACCTTCGACCAGTCCATCCACTTGCCCAGGTTGAACAGGAAGCTCTCTCCTTCGTTCACGACCGATTCCCCGTAGCGAGGGAAGTCATCGGTCTGGGCCCCTGTCTTGTCGGGACAGAGGCTGGGGGACGCCAGGTACACGGTCTTTCCCTCGCGGAAGTTCGTGTTCTTCTCCTCGACGACTATCGAGACGGACTGTCCCGCCTTCATGCCGATGGGAGCGTCCAGGAAGATGGTGTGGTAGCCCGCGTTCTCGATGACCTTGCTGAAAGAATAGACCTTGGTCCCGTCCTCGGGGCTCTTGTATCCGCTGCTCAGGAGATACACCGCCACGCTGACGTCGGACCTGACCCAGGTGGTGCTGATGGACAGCGCGGTGAGCTTTTCGTCGCTCTCGATCTTGAAGACGTTGGCAGTCTTCGTCGCAGTGTCCGAGGAGAAGCACCGTTGCTCTATCCCAGGCAGGTAGTCGTGCATGTAGGTGTTGAACCCCTCCTCGTCGCTCAGCTTGTCGGTGAACTCGAGGCTCTCGATGGCGGTCATGGTCCTGTCGTAGTAGGAGATCCACATGAAGCCGGTGGCCTTGCCGTCTGCGTTCTTGAATCCGACGTCGTCGTAGTAGGTCTTTCCGTTGATCACGTGTCCGTCCGTCTCGGACCCCCAGCTGTTCTTGATCAGCCATGCCCCGTCCTTCTCTGGGGCGACGAGGAAGTTGTCCTTGGAGTAGCCGTCGTCCCATCCCACTATCTGGACGTAGTGGTTCATTCCTGCGAACTCGGGGTTGTATATCGCTCCGGTTTCGGCGTTGTATATGCTGCTGCTGTGCTTGTACCCGACGCTGATCCCCTTTCCTTCGTAGATCTCCTTTTTGATCATCTTGATCGTGTACTCGTTGATGCCGGCATACTTCTTGTCGGCGACAACGACGGTGTCCGGGAGCACGTTTCCGTTGAGCAGGGAGCATCCGGCTGTGAGGAAGCGGTTGCTCTCGCCTCTCTCGTCGGTCGCAGGGATGCTCCAGTCGTCGTACTTGGAGTACTCGTCGGATCTCGTGTATACCTTCACCACGTAGGCCCTCAGGGCTTTCATGCAGGACTCTTTGCTGAGGTTGTCCGGAGTGGTCCCTTCCGGGAACTCCAGGCCCCTCTTCGTTTCTGTGTCGATGAAGCTCTGGATCTTCCCTTCTTTCTTGAGCTTGGCGTAGACGGCGTCAAAGTCGCCTCCGTACAGCGATTCGAATATGGACCCGAGGGCGGCCTCGGACTTCTCCGCGTAAGCTTCGTTGGTGAAGAAGTCGAGCGAGGAGAATCCGATCACTCCGCGGTAGGGGAAGTCCTTCTCGAGGACGGGCCCTATGCCGCAGGAGTAGAGGTAGGAGAACATGTCCGAGGTCCCGGCGACATCGAAAGTGATGTTGGCGTTGTCCGCGGTCTCTCCGAGGACATGTATCCCCTCACCCTGCTGGGATAGGCTGTCCTCGGCGGTGACGGGGTGGCTGGAGAACCAGACGAGATGTCTTTCAGAGAGGTCGAGCCCGCTCTCCTCCGCAGTCGTTCCGAGGCATTTCAAGATGGCGGTCTCGGCAGCGGCGGTCCCGGCGAACGCCCAGCAGGTCCCCCAGGGGCTCTGGTCCTTGACGGAGGTCACGATGCCTTCGTCCGCCTGGCTGTAGGAGGAAGGCAGGTCTACGGCTATCGTGCCGGGGTCCAGGAGCACGGCCTTGTGGTAGGTGGTGTCCAGGTCGATGTCTGTTTCGAAGGGATCGGCTTCTCTGGAATCGTTCCCTCCGTTGCTGATTAGCAGGGAGCAGGCCAGGGCAGCCAAGGCTATCGCGGCGATTGCTGCGATGATTATGACGCTATTCTTTTGGATGATATCGCCTTTGAAGAGTTGATGCCGTCTCTAAACATGCAGAAGTCTTAATGATTGTCTCGAAAACCATCGAACGGGCTTGTTCTGCGTTTCTCATGTAGTGCTGGAAGAACTCCACGGCCTCTTCCAGAGAGCATCTCTCGACCCTGTCACTTCACTATCCGGCGGTCTCCGCGAACCGGCAGACGCTGTGCTCTATCGCGTAGTCCTCCGGGATCCCTTTTGGCGAGAGTCCAGCGTCCTTCTCGAAGACGTTGCGGAGGTTGTTCTGAAACATCGTATGAAGGCGTCCCTGTTCTCGCCGGTGAAGATCCCTTGAGGTGACCCACGGTGAACATGGTCTTGGCGCATTCGGGCTCCTCGCGAAACAGACCCGCCTTCCGGAGGCTTTTGGCCGCCGTCGGTTCGTCGATGGACCTTGTCGCGGGTGCCTTCAAGGGGAAGCTGCTCGGATGAATCCGGAAGGGGGCCGTCCCTCCCACTTTTATCACTATAGTTCTACTACAGCCAGACCTTCTAGAGTCACGGGATGACCAGGACTTTTCCGCGGTCGTAGTCGTCCCATATCTCTCCGACGACCATCTTGTCGCTGGTGGTCTCGCAGTAATAGTAGCGGAGCCCGTCCTTCTCGTAGTACGTGCCGCCCTTCACGTAGTCCAGCGCGACGGATGCGGCCGCATGGCCGTTGTCCTTGTACTGGGCGCCGTTGTAGATCAGCAGGGCGACGTCGTAGCCCATCGCCTTCATGAGGGCGCAGTAGAGGATCGACGTGTCCTCGCAGTCCCCCTTCCCTTCGAACAGCGTCTCCAGGGGATACTTCCAATGCTCCATCCCGGTCGTGTGCCCGTATCTGAAATCGCGCTCGTACTCGGTGCAGAGCTGGACGAACTTCAGGACGAAGTCGGCGCGGTCCACCTCGCTCATGCCTGCGCTGAGGTCAGCCAGCTTTCCCGCGACCAGCCTGACGTTCTCGGACCCGTAATTGACGAACGACGTGTAGCGCGAGGAGCTGGGCCAGCGTCCGGCGTCGCGGCCGATGTAATCCTTGTACACGTCCATGTCCAGGTCCCAGGTGAGGGTGTAAGGGGTCCCCTTGAAGCTCCAGTGGTAGACGTTGGACGAGATCCCGTCGACTATGAACGTCTTCATCTCAAGGTCGTACTCGCCGTCGGCGTTCGTCCCGCGGGTCGTCAGGTAGTACTGTCCCGGAGCCAGGTCCGCCTCCCACCCTTGGCTTCCGACGGAATAGGCGGCGACCTCGTCGGTGCGGCTGTCCCTGACGACCATGAACGAGTCCTTTCCCGTGTATTCGGTCCTGTCTTTGAATTCGACCTTGTTGTCGCCCCTGAATCCGCTGTCGGAATTCGTGCGCGCCAGCAGGACGACGTCCTTATGGGAGGTCAGGGTAATGGTCTGATCGGACGACACCAGGTTCCCTTCGAGGTCGTACCAGCCGGTGAACCTGCATCCCGGGAGGACGGTCGCGTAGGCCGTGCCGTCGGCGTCCGCCATGTAGCTCCCGCTTCCGTAGACCTCGGCGATCCCGGCCGTCTTGTACAAGGTGACGCCGTATCCGCGGGAGGACTTCGCGAACAGCTTGCACGATTTGGACGCCCTGAACTCGAACTCCCTGTCCGGGCTCAGCTGATTGCCGTCGGAATCGTACCATCCTTCGAAGAACCACCCAACGATCACGTTCGCATCCACGAGGACCGTGCTGTTCTTGGCGTATCTTCCTTCTCCGTACGGGAAGCAGACGCCCTCGTCGCATTCGATCTCGATGCTGACCTGGTTGGTCACGATGTCCCTGATCTCATCGGAGTCCACCCATCCGGCGTGGATGGCGTACCCTCCGGTGAGCACTATCGCTGCGATCAGGGCGACGTACCAGTATTCCTCGATCAGATCGACGATGTCGTCTAGCACGCCTGCAGGAAAGGACGGCACGTACTTAACGGTAGCAATCCCATAGTCGAGGCGGAACGAACCGTGTTCATAAGATAGATTTGTGTCGTCGTTCACGCTCGGATCCGGTCGCTCGCACTTTTACGGCATACCGTTTTTCATCCCGTTTCCTGGATGAGCTCGGCGGCTTTCCGCCTCTCCGACCTTGTAGCGCCAGAACAGGCCCGTGACCTCCTCGGGGGAGTACTCCTCGTTGTCCATCCACCAGCGGACGGTCTCCGCGAACCAGCAGACGCTGTGCTCCACCGCGTAATCCCTCGGGATCCCGTCCGGGACAGGTCCGGAATCCCTTCCGAAGACCTCCCTTAGGTGGTTCTTGAAGTAGCGCATGAACACGTCCCCGCTCTCGCTGGACAGGATGCTCTTGACGTATCCGCGGTGCTCCCCGAGATGGTAGAGCGCGTGGGTGAGCTCTGCCTTCAGTCCTTCCTTCTCCGAGAAGTCGTGAGTGTCCTCCTTTCCGGGATGCTTCGAGAACGCATGCTCGAATATGCTCTCGCACAGGACGTTGAGAAGGTCCTCCTTCGCCTCGAAATGCGAGTAGAACGTGCTCCTTCCGATGTCTGCGCGGTCTATGATGTCCTGGACCGTGATGTCGGGGTAGCCCTTCTCCTCCAGCAGCTCCGCGAACGCCTGGAACACCGCTTTCCTCGTCTTGGCCTGACGCCGGTCCATGTCTCGGTGAGCGCAGAGGACGATATCAATGTTCTGAAAGAGCCGATAGTGAACTTGCCATTAGTTACTGAACATGGTGTTCATTATTTATACGACCGAGGCATATCGTCGTACATGTCCTCTTTGAAGAGCGTGAACGACTTCCTCGCCGGCCCGTTGATGACCGCCGTGGGAGGCGTGTTCCTGGTGCTGGCGTTCGCGCTTCCCCGCATGGGATATCCGGAATGGGAATGCCTGGCGTGGGTCTGCGTGGTGATCTGCGGAATACCTCTGCTGTATCTCTCGGTCTGGCGCCTGATCTATAACAAGGGGATCGCCAAGATTTCGTCCGCTCTTCTGATCACGATAGCGATGATCGCCGCCCTGCTCATCGGGGACCTGTTCGCCGCCGGAGAGGTGGCATTCATCATGGAGATCGGCGCGATACTGGAGGACATGACGGTGAAGAGGGCTAGGAAGGGCCTGCGCGAGCTCATGTCGCTCGTTCCGGACACCGCCAGGAGGATCGTCGACGGGAAGGAGGAGACCGTTCCCGTGGGGGACATACGCGTCGGCGACGTGGTCAGGGTCGTTCCCGGCGAGACGATCCCCGTGGACGGCGTCGTGCTGAAGGGGGAGACCACCATCGACCAGTCGGTGATGACCGGCGAGAGCCTCCCGGTGGACAAGTCTCCCGGGGACGAGGTCTACAGCGGCACCGTGAACCGCTTCGGGTCCGTGGACATAGAGGCGTCCAAGGTCGGGGAGGACAGCTCCCTGCAGAGGCTGATCCGCCTGGTCGAGGATTCCGACAAGAATCAGGCCCCCACCCAGCGCATAGCGGACAGGTGGGCCAGCTGGCTGGTTCCCATAGCCGCCTTGATAGCGGTCGCAGCGTACCTTCTCACGGGAGACGTGGTCCGCGCCGTCACCGTGCTGGTGGTGTTCTGCCCGTGCGCCCTGATACTGGCGACGCCCACGGCCATAATGGCAGCCATCGGCCAGGCGACGAAGCACGGTGTCATAGTCAAGTCCGGCGCCGCGCTGGAGGCGATGGGCTCCGTTGACACGATCGCATTCGACAAGACCGGCACGCTCACCCTCGGGAACCTGGCGGTCAGCGACGTCGTCTCCTTCTCCGAGATGTCCGGGGACGAGGTCCTCAGGATCGCCGCATCCGCGGAGAGCAGGAGCGAGCACCCGATCGGAAAGGCGATAACCGCGGAGGCGTCCAGGCTCGGGCTGGCCCTGGAGGGCTGCGAAGGCTTCGCGGCGACCGCGGGCAAGGGGATCGAGGCGGAGATGGGCGGCAGGCGCTACCGCATCGGCACCCCTGCGTTCGTCTTCGGGTCGGAGGAGCCTCGCGGGAAGGCGTCCGACGTCATTTCGCACATGAAGTCAGAGGGGAAGGCGGTCGTCGCGATAGCATCCGAAGGACGCGTCCTGGGGGCCATATCCCTTTCCGACGTCCTGCGCCCGGAGGCCCCGGCGGTCATTTCCGAGTTGAACGGCATGGGCGTCAAGACGGTGCTCCTCACCGGGGACCACAAGGAGGCCGCGGAGCACTTCGCCGCCGCCGCAGGCGTGTCGGAGGTGCTTTCCGACCTTCTCCCGGAGGACAAGCTCGAGAACGTCCGCAAGGTCGGGACCAAGGTCTGCATGGTGGGCGACGGAGTCAACGACGCTCCGGCCCTGAAGGCCGCCGACGTGGGCGTCGCCATGGGGGCGATGGGAAGCGACATAGCCGTGGAGGCCGCGGACATCGCGCTGATGACCGACGGGATAGGGAGGATGCCGTATCTGAAGTGGCTTTCCAACGCCACCGTCAGGACGATCAGGACCGCGATCACGATCTCGATGTGCATAAACGCCGTGGCGGTGTCGGCGTCGGTGGCCGGAATCCTGAATCCCACCACCGGCGCGCTGGTGCACAACGCCGGCTCGTGCTTCGTGGTGCTTCTGGCCGCGCTCCTCTATGACAGGAAGTATCCCGGGGACAGGAAGAGGCGCTCATCCTTGGACGATGGAGATCCTGAAGCACCCGTTGTTGCTTGAGACGGTGTTGATCCTTCCGGACTTGCGGGCCTCCATCATGCCCTTCTTGACGACCTCGAGGACGGCCTTCGAGTCCGGATTGCTCTCCACCATGATCTCGAACTCCTTCGTTCCCTTGGCCAGCATCTCCTTGATGAATGGAAGGGAGTCGCCGGCGGTCTTGAACCTGCATTTATTGACCGTGTAATAGTTGTACTTGGTCTCGGTGCACTCGGTCTTCCTGTCGAACCCGTGGGTCCTGCGCATGAGCGCGTCGTCGTTGTTGAAGAACGCGTGGATCCCGGAGAGGTCGGCGGTGACGTCCACGTGGTATCTGGATCCTCCCAGCTCTATGACGTTCCAACGGTGGCCGGAGCCGTCCAGGGTCCCGGAGACCATGGCCACCTTGACGCCGCAGACGCAGCACAGGAACCCGAACGCCTCCGCGATCCCCTCGCACACGCCCTTGCCGGTCAGGAGAGGCCCGACGGGGCTGTGGGACGCGATCTTGTCGGTGTTGTCGTACTTGACGGTCTCCACGAGGTAGTCGTGGATGGCCAGCTCCGCGCTGAAGCGGGTCTTGCAGCCCTTGACGCGGCTCTCGAAGACCTTCTTCGCGACGTTCTCCATCTTCCTCCTGTATCCGTCCCTGTCCTGGAGGAACTTGTTGTAGACGAAGATGATCTTGGCCTCATTGCCCCTGGTGGCGACGCTGAGGCTGTTCTCCACGTAGAAGAGGGCCCAGTTGTCCTCTATGACCGCTATGAGGACGGACATCAGGTACTTCACGGTGGGCTCCTTGCGGCAGGTCACTATGATCTCCGGCTCGGCCTTGAGCAGCGCCGCCTCCATCTTCTCATAGAGGTCGCGGTCGGCGGCGTCCAGCAGGCCGTAGTTGAAGCGCCAGTACCTTTCCATGTCCAGGGACGGGGCGAAGGCGCCGGAGGTGGTGAATCCGGACTTCGCAGAGGTCTTTTCAGCGGTCTTCGGAGTGGCTTTTTCAGCGGGCTTCGCAGACGCGGCCGGCCTATCGGCGGTCTTGTCGTGCTTGGCGGACTCTTCCTCCTCCTTTTTCTTCTCCTGTTTCTTCTGATTCTGATTGGCGACTATCGAGCCGATCGTGTTGACGGCATCCATCATGTTTCTGATGTTCAGCATTCCTGTCCCGGGAGCGTCATCGTCTGCGGAGTATTTCAGTTGGTGCGTCGGAGACGATGAATGACGCCATGTATGCCGGCACGTACGTCAGGTCTCCGTCGACACGAAGGTCCTTCGTGTGGACGACGTACGCTTGGCATGCATGATGTTGTGATTGTGCTGGAAGTTAGCCAGCAGTGGGTGAAACTACAACTTCTGCGAATTGCAAAACGTCCAAAACTACAACTTCTGCGCAATCCGAATCGTCGCAGGCGTATCTCCAGCACCTGCAGCTTCTCGAAGAATAGACTCATTTCTCCGAGAATCTTGACCTCATGTCCTTCCAGAAGCCTCCCGAGGGCGTCCTGATCCATTAGCGACGAGACCACGACGATTATCCTTCCGCCTTCGTTCAGGTGTTCGGGAGCCCCTTCCAGCAGCTTCGGAAGCGGCCCCATGCCGTCCGGGCCTCCCGACCAGGCCTTGGCCAGCAGCCCGTTCTCCTCCACCGGAAGGTACGGGAGGTTGAACACGATGGTGTCGAAGGTCCCCTCGATGCCGCTGTACACGTCCGTCTCGACCACGGCGGCTTCGAGCCCGTTGGCTTCGAGGTTCCTCCTGGTGAGCATCACCGCGCTCGGGTTCACGTCCCCTGCGGTCACGTCGCATCCGTTCGCGGCGCAGTGGACGGAGACGACGCCGGATCCGCATCCGATCTCCAGGACCTTCTCGCCTTGCTTCACGTCGAGGGATTCGATAAGCAGGATGCTGTCCTCCGAGGGCGGGTAGACGTCCGGATCTTCCGAGATCGTCAGGTCGGGCCGGTACTCCATGGGCGTGCGACGCCTTCGGCGACTTTAACGGTGTCGCCGAGTCCCAGCGGCATTCTTCTTGTATTTAGAAAACAGCAGAATCGCGGCTCCCATCATCATCGCGACGCCTATGAGCTCCGCGGCGGAGAGGCTGTAGAACACCGCATGATAAGAGAGTCCGGAGGTCGCGGCCAGCAGCCCTATTATCACGAGGTTCCTCGCGAACGAGGCCGCCAGGGAGACGTCCGCCTTCCCCATCGCCTGCAACAGCGAGGACCCGGCGTCTATCAGCCCTATGACGGGGATGAAGGAGCAGTACACCCTCAGCACCCAAGCGAACTCCTGACGGAGCTCCAGCATCGATCCCGTGTATGTGAACAGCACCACGGCGTAGTCGGCCAGCACGAACAGGATCACGGCGACCGCGGTCATGGATATGACGCAGACCTTGCACGAGTAGCGGAAAGCCTTGTCCGCCTTCTCCAGATCGTTCTGGGCGAGCGCGGCGGAGCATATCGGCACCAAGGCCGCGCCGACGGCCATGGATATGACGCAGGCGAGGGACACGTACATCCACGTCATGGAGTAGAGGGCGACGGTGACGGTGTCGCTGCCCGAGATGATCAGCGTCCTCTGGACCATCGACATCAGGTAGATCAGGAAATACTCGGCGGAGCGGGGGGCGCTGGCGCGGAGCACCGGGAACGAATCCGACGAGAATCCGCCGTTCCTTCTGGGACGGAGCACAAGGCTTCCGCGCAGGTACCAGAGCGCGCACATGGCGCAGGACACGGCAGCGGACAGGGCGGTGGCCAGTCCTGCTCCTAAAAGTCCGAGGTCCAGGACGTAGATGAGCAGCGGGTCCAGGACCATGTTGGCCACGGCGGACGCGGACGTCATGGCCATGGTCTTCCTGGCGGCCCCCTCCCCGCGCATGGTGCCGGCAAGAGTCCCTGTGAGGATGTTGAACGGGCACAGGAGGACTATGGGAAGGATGTAGTCCCGGCAGCGGCCTCCGATATCGTCGGCTCCCAGCCAGGATATGCAGGGGTCGGCGAGGACGTAGAACAACGGGATGCAGACTATCGAGATCAGGATCGAGAGCATCATGGCGTGTCAGGCGGCGCTCTCCGCCTCCTTCCTGTCGCCTCTGCCGAGCCTTCCCGAGATGACCGCAGACGCTCCGACCCCGATCCCGGCGCCGAATCCGTTCAGTATCCAGTATATCGGACAGATAGTGGCCACTGCGGAACTGGCCTCCACGCCCAGCCCTGAGCACCAGGAGGCGTCCGCGAAGCTGTTGATCTGGACGACGGCGTACGAGACCGCCAGGGGGACGGACATCGCCAGCAAGGCCCTCTTGGGGTCGCCGAGCATCGTCTCCAGGTCCTTCTCCGCGGTCGCGCTCATATGCTGGGATATGGAGGTGCGGCGATGTATAACCCTTGTCGGTCTCGAGTCAGAACAGAGGCATAACGTACATGCCATCCCGCCGCAGTGGGTTATCTATGTGACCGTTATGACTGCAGCACCGAGGAGGGTTCATCTTTTCAGAATCGGTCTTTCGCAAAACCTGGTGAGGTTGTCTGCCGCCTGTTTCGTCGTGGTGGTCCTTCGCATCATTTGGACTGACGATAGCAGTCTCTCCGAATGTCAACAGGTGGGTCCCCAGAGTCTCGTCGATAAGATGTGGCAGGTATTTGTCCAGACAATCGTCGAAGCCATGAATATGTTAGTGCGATAAAGTTTGGAAAATGAGAGGTCCCGGTCTATTGAATGTTTACATGGCGAATCCCATCGATCGAATTCGGCGGTCTGGAGATATGGGATCGATCGTCGTACATTATTTCCATGAGCCGGTCATAACTAGCCGACGGTGGACTCATCGGGATGAGAGGCAGGGACCGTGTACTGAACGAACGGGCGATGACCGCCGTCGCAGAGATGTCTTCACATCTTGAATGCAAGGAATTCATCGAACCCTGTGATTTTGAGTCTTTGATTCAGAAGTATGAAAGGCTCTATGTCGAAGCTCATCGCAGGGCCAGGACGTTCTTGTCGACTTTAGGAATCATAAATAAAGAATTAAAGGTGAATCTCGACACGTTCATCGAGTTATTCGATAGCTATCCAGAACAACTAAGGAAACACAACGAGAACCTTGCAATCGTAGAATCTAAGGCGATTGGTAAATGCATCAATCCCGTCGAGGGCTTCAACCTCGATGATCAACAGCTTGCCGCCATCGCATATGATGTCAAAACCAGGTTGGTTATCGCAGGGGCGGGCACTGGAAAGACCACCACCATAGTCGGCTTTTTGAAGCATCTGCTCAAATCAGGGAAGGTTTTGCCTGAGGAGGTGCTGGTCCTGTCATTTACGAACGCATCTGTGGATGATCTTAAGAAACGTGTCAAGGCCGAGACTGGCTATCGCATCGATATCAATACTTTTCATCGTCTCGGGCTGAGAATAATAGCGTCCGTTGACGGAAAAGTCCCCAGGGTCTCTAAGATAAGGATGGACGAGTTCATAGCGGAGGAGATAAAGCGCAGGAGGAGCGACCCCGGGTTCGTCCGGAATTTGACCGACTACGTGGCTTACGACTTCGAATCCGTACGTGATGAGGACAGGTTCGGGGACAGTTCGGAGTTGGTCGAGTACTTGAAGGAGAACCCGTTGATTACGTTGAAAGGGGAGAGGGTCAAGAGTTTCGGGGAGGCGGATATCGCGAATTATCTGGCCATCAACGGGATACCCTACGTTTATGAGGAACCATATTGCGTTGACACCGCGGATTCAGAATATGGCCAGTATTGTCCGGATTTTCATATAGCTGGGACAAACGTTTACATAGAGTACTTCGGAACGGATCGCAGCGGTAACGTGGCCAGGTTCATGATTGACCGCAATCCCGACGCTGCCGAGGAATACCGCAACGGGATAGAGTGGAAGAAGCGGATTCATCATAAGAGCGGGACCGTTTTGATTGATTTGTATGCTTACGAGCGTTCCGAGGGGATATTGATTGACAGCTTGGAATCGAAACTCAAGTCTTTGAACTTGGAGTATAAGCCGGAATCTCCAGAATCCATATTCGATAGGACCTTCAGATCGGATGAGAGGGTTCTCAGGGCCGTCGCTTCGACATTCACCACGGCGATTCTGCTCATCAAAGGATTCGGGAAGCCTTGGAACGAGGTCTATCCCGAATCGTCTGGCATTAGAGAAAGAAGGTCCTTGAAGAGAATGGAGTCTGTTTTGAAGCCGATACATGACGCATATCAATCAGCTTTGAAAGAAAACGGGGAGATTGACTTCGAGGATATGCTCAATCTGGCCACCAGATACGTTCGCGAAGGCAGGTACACGCACTCATACAAATACGTCATAATAGACGAGTATCAGGATTTGTCGAGGTCAAGATTCAATCTGCTCGAATCCCTTCGGACTTTGAAAGACTACAGTCTGTTCTGTGTCGGAGATGATTGGCAGAGCATTTTCCGTTTCAACGGATGCGACGTATCCTACATTTTGGATTTTGAAAGGTATTGGGGTCCATCCGCGATATGCAAGATCGAGAGGACTTATCGTTTCTCGGGGGAGCTTCTGAGGAAGAGTAGCGAATTCATCAGCAGGAACAGCCGGCAAAGCCGCAAGAACCTTGTCGGTGCAAGCGGAAGGGACAGCAAGGTCTTCTATATCTCTAAGGACGACGACGCCCAGACCCGTTCCGAGATCGGGAAGAAGCTGTCATCCATAGGAATCGGGAAGAAGGTCTTGTTCCTGGGAAGATACAATCATGATGTGAGGCTTTTGAGCGGCGACGGTTTTGGATGGAGGCAGAACATCTCAGACAATTCTAAGACGGTCACGTATGTCGGTCGCAAGGACCTCGACATGAGGTTCATGACCATACATTCCTCCAAAGGTCTCCAGGCGGACGTCGTATTCTCCATAAACAACAAGGCTGGAAGATACGGTTTTCCCAGCGTGAGAGACGAACCGCTGGTTGTACCGATGCTTTTCGGAGGCGAGAACAGCCAGATGGACGAAGAACGCAGGCTGTTCTATGTCGCCATGACCCGGGCCAAAGATGCTGTTTATATCGTATCTCAGAACGGGCGTCAATCCGATTTCTTCAAGGAGATGTTCCCAGGTGTCGGCATTTATGGGAAGAAAGTCGAAATGACATGTCCATTATGCGGCGGAGAGATGGTCGTCAGGGCAGACCAGAACGGGCATAGGTTCTACGGGTGCAGCAATTATCGTTCCAAGGGTTGCAGATTCACGAGAAGTATCAGGCCACGATGCACAGTTCGATTACCTAAATCATACGTTTTCGTTTGTAAGTTTGCCACTGTTTCATTGTCAGACGGAACAGGTAAATGCCTTCCCGTCGATTGAATCGCCATGATCCAATTGGACGTCCTCGCCGTCGGGGACCTTCAGCGCGACGCGGACGGGAACATCCTGAAGGCCGACTCCACATCGGTCCTCATCCGCTCCGGGAGCCGCGTCATCGTCGTCGACCCCAGCACCAAGTACATGAGGCCAGCCGTCAGGACCTCCTTCAAGCAGTTAGGGGTCTTCCCGAAGGACGTCGACACCGTCATCCTCACCCACGCCCACAGGGACCATACGGAGAACCTGGACCTTTATCAGAAAGCCAGGGTCCTCATCCATTCCGGATCGGACGTCGACATCCCCGGCGCCAAGGTGATAGAAGGCGACGAGTACAAGGTATGCGACGGGGTCAGGATGGTCCATACCCCTGGACATTGCCCCGAGCACTGCTCCGTGTTCGTCGACGCCGACCGCCGCTACGTGGTGGCGGGCGACGCCGTCCCTTTGGAGGACAATCTCCGCAAGATGGTGCCTCCCCGTCTGAACACCGATCCTGCCGCCGCTTTGGAAAGTATTAAGAAGATAGCGGAATACGGCGACGTAGTCATTCCGGGGCATGGGTTCCCGTTCATGACGGACAGGTGATAACATGATGAAGAGACCTTTGCCTGACACGTTGTATTACGAATGCCCTGTCTGCGACGACTACACGGAGCACCAGGTCCTTAAGGGGAAGATGGGCAAGGCATCCATAGAGGGCACCTTCAGGTGCAACGAGTGCGGGCGCGTGACCTCGGAGACGGTGAAGATCCCGGAGCTCCTGGAGGTCCCCGTCCTGTTCAGCGACGGCGACGTCACCGAGACGTCCAAGACCACCATCGAGAGCAATGAGATCGTGGCGGAGAACGACGAGTTCTTCATGGACGACGGCAGGAGGGTGTGCGTCACACACATCGACACGGTCACCGGCGTCAACGCCAAGAAGGCCATAGCCACGGACATCAAGAGGCTCTGGGTGAAGCAGTTCGACGTCCTGACCGTGAAGGTTTCCGTCAATGACGACAGGAGGACCTACTCCCTCAGGGTCCAGGCGGAGCCGGACGACGAGTTCGTGGTCGGCACCCAGCTGGAGTTCGAGGACTTCAACTGCCTCATCCATGCCATAAAGACAAGGACCGGCCTCGTGAAGAGGGGCGCGGCCGAGGCCAGGGACATAGTCCGCGTCTACGGGAAGATCCGCAAGAAGACTTATCAGGTCCTGGACCTCTCCGAGGACTTCGACGAGAGCGAGTACGACATCGACGACGAGTGAATCGCTCCTCGTCCAGAAGGTACTCCAGGACGTCGGAGATGTTCCGGGACCTCACCACGTGGTCCGCGGCCTCCTCCGCATAAGGGTCGGTGGGGTTGAAGGCGATCGCCATGCCGGTCGCCTCGAACATCTTCACGTCCGTGAACGAGTTCCCGATGGACGCGGTGCGCTCTTTCGTGGTCCCGAACCTCTCTATGAACGGCGGGACGCTGACCCCCTTGTCGGCCAGATCCACCACCTTCCTCCCCTCTCCGGTGAGGCTTCCGTCCTCGTTGGTGCATATCACGTCCGCGACGTAGCCGTCGAACCCGAACTCCTCGGCTATCATCTTCGCGGCCAGGTCTATCCCCCCGCTTATGATGACGCTGCGGATGCCGTTGTCCCTAAGGGAGGCGATCGTCTCCTGGATCCCGTCTATGAGCGGCATGTCCCTGAAAAGCACGGCAATGTCCCTGATCCTGATGTCGGGCTTGGCTCCCTTCCAGAGGGCGATGTCCCTCCTCATGAACTCGTCCTCGTCTATCTCGCCGTTGCAGTACGCCCTGTAGTTGGGCTCGCTGTCCACGCCGAGGCATTCGTGGACCCATGCCCAGGAGCTCCTGACGGTGGTCAGGACGCCGTCCATGTCGAAGCAGACCAGGTCGTACTTTCTCATGGAAAGACCATCCGGGAGCGGGTATTTGTCGTTTGGGTCTCGTCCTGGAAAGCGGGTCACGCTGGCGATTGACACTCTTTTATCCTCTCCTGGCGATTACCTTCCATGGCCGGTCCGGACCAAGGGCAGGAATCGAGGAGGAGGGAGCTATTGGACATGTTCTCCGCAGGAAGGCTGCCTCTGCTGGAGTTCATGAGGGCGGTCAGCCTTCTCAAGGAGGAGTGCGGCGGATTCGGATGCTCGGACGTCCTGGGACGGGCGGTGGTCGCCTCCTTCGGCCGTCATACCGAGGGGAGGGACCTGATGGCCTGCATCCTCGAGATAGAAGGCTTCGCCGTGTCCAAGGCCGAGCGCGACACCCCCATGAGG